>CAZION010000085.1:0-27582 GCA_964540865.1 uncultured Victivallis sp. | reverse complement strand
AAACTTTGTGCCTCTGTGCCTTTGTATCTCTGTAACTATTTTAAAAAGTTGCGGCATTCAGCCGCCTGATTTAAACTTTCCCCATTGTTCCAATGATGCAGAAGCGTACCTTTCCGCAGAGGTCTTCCTTGAATTCTATCGAAGTATATTTTTTTGACTTCTCAAAAAAATATCTGATTCCAGTTTCCTGTTCCGGGCTTATTTCGAGAATAAGGAATCCTCCGTTGAAAAGATTCTCATGGGCGGCGGCAATAAGTTTTTTTATGAATTTCAATCCGTCTTCACCGGCCAGGAGCGCTGAAGATGGTTCGTATTTGCGGATTTCGCAGGGCAGGGCGAGGAAGTCTTTCCTGTTTATGTAAGGAAGATTCGCCGTGATGATGTGAAATCTTTTTTTGACTCCGCCAAGAAGATCCCCTTTGCGGAATTTTACATTCCCGATCTTGTTCATCCGTCTGTTTTTTCGTGCAAATTTCAACGCCTTATCGCTAATGTCAATTGCCGTGATATTGCAGTCCGGTCTTTCCTGTGCAATGGCAAGCGGTATTGCACCGCTCCCTGTGCCGATATCACAGACGAAGGCGTTTTTCGGAGCTAGTTTCATTGCATGCTCAACAAGAATCTCGGTTTCCGGCCTTGGGATGAGTACGCCTGGCCCAACTTTCAGGCAGAGGTTCCGGAAGTAGGCTTCCTTGAAAATATATTGAAGCGGCTCGTGGAGCATCCTTTTTGATGTCAGTGAGTTTATACTGGCAATCTGCTTTTCCGTGACTTCAAGATTCCTGTTGAGGGGGAGTTCGAGGCGTGGAATTCCAGTTGCACTTGAGACAATAAGTTCAGCTTCGAGCCTTGGATCGGATGTGTTTGCCGATTTTAATTTAGCAGCAGTTCCATCAATTGCGTAGGGGAGCTTCACTTGGAAGACTCCATCAGTATATCAGTGAATTCAGTACCCGAAACATCTTCCAGCCTTTTGCCTTTCGCACGCAGTTTTTCGTTTACCTTGATGGCGGTTTCAGTCATGCGTTCATGCGTTTCCTCGGAACCGCCGAGGAGGCAGAAGTTTTCGCCTTTTGTGATCCGGGTATGCTCGTCCTTGCCGTCAAGCCCCATTCCGAGCATTACTGCCTTGGTTTCCTTCTTTCTTTTTTCCGGTTTTTCCATGATATGTGTCTATCTTGATTTTGTCTTATTTGGAATTGTATTTTAAATATAGAGATTATGCGGGCATTTTTTTTCTGTAATTTGGAACAAGGTCAATTTTTAGGCGGAATCCTATAGCGGTAGCATATTTTTGCAGAGTTCTGATGCTTGGAGAATGCTTCTGCCCTCCAGACTCTATTCTTGCAATGACCGGTCTGCTTGTTTTCATTCTTTTCGCAATCTCATTCTGAGTCAGCCCTGTCATCTTTCTGGCTTTGAGAAAAATGTCCAGCAGTTCCAGTTCAGCACCCTGCCGCGCATATGCCGATTTGATTTTGGGATTTGACAATGCCTTTTCCTTTAATTCGTTGTGTGTCATCATGGTTTCACCTCATTTAATCGTCTTCTCGCTGTTTCCAGCTCTTTGTGTGGAGTTTTATCTGATTTTTTTATAAAACAGTGAAGCATTATGATTTTTTGTCCGATCAATACGCAATAGAAAACCCTGCCTATGCCTTCACCGCTTTTCGCCCTTATTTCAAAAAGTCCTTCTCCCATCGCCCTGGTATGCGGCATGCCGAGATTCGGACCATAAATTTCCATTCTGTCGGTCAGTGCAATATATCTTGCGAGAATACCTGGAGGCATGTCCAGGATTTCTTCCTGCAATCTTTCATTGTAATATTTTATTTCCCATCTCATCTGGCGAATGTACCATATATGATGCTTGATTCAAGGCCTTTAATTTTAAAATTAAATATTAATCAGACTCATTGATTGCGCTTTCATAAGAGATTGTCTTTGGGCGTGTTTATTGGTTAAGACAGGAATTTTTTCAGGAAGGCGATGATCTGTTCGGGTTCGTCCTCAAAGAGGTAATGGCCCGCATTATACAGTGGGAGTACGGGCGCGTGCGGGTATATCTGTTTCCATTTTTTCAGGAACGATTCATTGAAACACCAGTCCTGCATCCCCCATGCGATTGCAACCGGATAATCACGGAACATCCACAGCCCGTGTTCGATCCCGACCAGGACTTCATAGGACGGCGCTTCCGGAAGCATGGGGATGTCTTTCACAAAATTATATACGGCGATCCTGTTTTCAGGTGAGTCATAGGGAAGGAGGAGGCCTTTTTTGACATTGTCCGGAAGTTTTTTCACGGTGGTCATCCTGACTGACGCCTCGCAGAATAAATTCATATTTCTGATCATTTTCTCGCCGAGCCACGGAATCCTGCATGCTGCGATCCTCCATGGGAGCCTGGTGGATGAGAACGCCCCAGTGTTGGTGATCATAATCCGTTTGATTCTTTCCGGATAGCGTACCGCAAAGCCGAGTCCGATTGGACCGCCCCAGTCATGGACGAGGAGATTGATATTGTGAATCCCCAGTGAAAGCAGGAATTCCTCAAGGTTGTCAATGTGCGTTTCAAGCCTGTACTGGAAATTCTGGGGCTTGTCCGACATTCCGCAGCCGAGATGGTCGGGTACAATCACCCTGTTCGTCCTGCTGAGTTCAGATATGAGTTTACGGAAAAGAAAAGACCACGACGGGTTTCCGTGAACCATTACAATAGGCTCGCCCTTGCCTTCGTCTATATAATGATAGTTGAATTTTTTGAGTTTGAAATAATTGTGTTTGAAGGGATAGATGTCTTTTATAGGTGAAATATCCATTTTACCATTCCACTCCCAGCATTGTGCAGTTGATTCCGCTCCCGATTCCCAGCATTGCGAGTTTCTGGCCGGAGGCCAGTTTTCCGTTGTCCACAGCCATCGCTGCAGTTATCGGGCATGACACTGAGCCGACATTCCCGAGAAATGAAAGTGTGGGAAAATCCTTCGATATGTCAATTCCGAGTGTTTCATACATCAATTTCCTGTGTGCGGTGCCGACCTGATGTGTGCAGAAGCAGTCTGGTGTTTCATTTTCCCATCTGAGTTCCTTCTTGAAAAACTTCCAGGTCTCCGCCGCAACTTCCACTCCTTTCAACATAAGCTCTTCCGAGTCGGTGCTCATCAGGGTTTCAGTATTGTCGGCCATCCCCTTGTCTGCATTTCCACGGCAGAGTTTGTTATGCGAGGTCACCGCAAGCGAATATCCGCCGACCAACCTGTGTTTTGTTGCGCTTGAACCCTTATGTGCCAGCACAACACCTATCGAACCGGAGCCTATGGTGAGCGATGAAAAATATTTTTTAATGGACTGGCGGGTAAGTGTTTTATCCTCAAGCATGACTTTGATTGTGCTTTCAAGGAGGGGGCGGCTGTTTTCTCCGGCAACAAGAAGTGCGGCTTTGATCTGACCAAGTTCAATCATGTTTGCGGCCGTAATCATGCCTGTCAATATCCCGAGGCACGCGTTTGAAATATCGAAGACCAGTGCGTTTTCAGGGAGTCCGAGTTCGCTGTGCACAACGGTGGCCGTCGCGGGTTCGAGAAAATCCCGGCACACCGAACACATTATGAGGCAGCCTATGTCTTTTGCCGGGATTGCGGAATTCGCAAGCGCATTCCGGCCTGCGAGAATCGCAGCCCTGCTCGGCATGGTTCCGGGCTCCCATAGGCGGCGTTCCTTGATTCCGCTCATCATTTCAAGTCTGCCGTACGGAAGGTTCAGCCTCCCATAAACCGGTGCGAGCCTGCTCTCGATTTCATCAGAGCTCAGTGATACCGGCGCCAGTTCATATCCGAAGGCTTCAATATTTACATTTTCATATAACATTGTTCTTATATAACTCTTCCCTGAAGATTTTTAAAGCCTCATCTTCAGGAAAAACACCTTTCAGTTTGCCTTTTTTGAAAACTGCCGCCATCCCGTTCTTGCTGCCTGCGATGCCAAGGTCGGCGTCTTTAGCCTCTCCCGGCCCGTTTACCACGCAACCCATGACCGCGATTTTTCCGATTTTAAACTTTTTGCCGGAAGCTTTTATCTTTTCAATTTCCATTTCTATTTTTTCAACCAGGCCGAAAAGATTTATTTCCGTCCTTCCGCATGTCGGACACGAAACGATTTCAGGTTCGGCCTTCCTGAGTCCGGCGCTTTCAAGAATCATGATCCCGACTTTTACTTCCTCGACCGGATCGGCGGTCAAGCTGACCCTGAGTGTGTCTCCGATTCCTTCGAGGAGGAGGGTTCCTATGCCGACTGAAGACTTGACCGTGCCTCGGAGAAGTGTTCCGGCTTCGGTTACGCCGAGATGCAGTGGATAATCTGCGAGATCCGCAAATTTGCGGTATGCCATGACTGTTGCCGGGACACTTGAGGCTTTAAGCGAGACTTTTATGTTCCTGAACCCGTACTTCTCCAGGATTCCGCACTCATGCAGGGCGCTTTGCACAAGAGCGTCCGCGAGTGTTTCCACCCTGTCTCCGGATTTTCTGTTCATTTTTTCAATAATATTCTTCGGAAGGCTTCCGGAATTGGCGCCGACACGGATTGGAATGGTTCTTTCTCCAGCCGCTTCCGCCACGGCCCTCACTTTTTTCGAATCGCCGATATTCCCCGGATTGATCCTTATGCCGTGGACTCCTGCTTTTATCGCCATGAGCGCAAGCCTGTGGTCGAAATGAATGTCTGCAATGATGGGAATCGGGCTTTCCCCAACAATGACTTCCAGTTTCTCTGCGGCTTTCCTGTCAGGCACTGCAACCCTGGCGATCTCGCAACCTGCCTTCCAAAGTTCTTTTATCTGCGCGACAGTTGCGTCCGTATTCCGGGTGTCGGTATTGGTCATGGACTGTACGCTGACGGGTGAGCCGCCGCCGACTGGAAGTGTCCCGATGTGAATTTTTCTGGTTTTCCTGTATTTCTTCATATCAGATAAGATACACTCGAATGTAGATTTTCATAAAAATAATTAATTCATGTATTGTGTTATTGAAATATAAAGGATAGATTTTGTGCCGATTAAAAATCTACAAATTAACTTGGAGGAATAATAAGTGAAAAAGATGCTTGCGTTAGCGGTTTCTGCAATGGCTCTAGGCCTTTTAGTGGGATGTGAAGACAAACAGGCCGAGTTGCAGCAGAACTCAAGAATAGATGCAATAAGTTCTGAAGTTATCAAGCTCAGGAACGACCTTGAGGAAGTGAAAATTGAGAATCAGCGGCTCACCGGTAAAATCAATCTTGTAACCGGCTGGCTGGCGAAGAAGGTCGAAGAGGAAAAAGCCAGGGCTGCAGCAAAGACAGCAACTTCTACTGCAACGCCTGCCGGAGATAAAGCCGCAGATAAGACAACCACTGCAAAAACCCCGGCCAAAACTGGCGCATCAGCACCTGCAAAGACTGGAACTGCATCAACGGCGGCACCTAAGACCACAGACGCAGCCAAGAAGAAGACAAACCCATAATATTTCCCAATATGACGATTTAAAGGCGGTGGAATTTTCCATCGCCTTTTTTTATGGCTCGCCCGGCCGGGCGCACCATAAAAAAACATTCCTCGCGGGCTTAACTGCCAACGGATTATTTCTTCAAGCCGTATGCATAAAGAAGAAGGTTGCCTTGAGGTGTGGACAGCGGGTTGCAGCCCCAGAGGTTTTCCGTGGCCCGGCTAACCTGCTCAGGAATCAAGCCCTGCGGCGAAACATTCCTCTCCAGCGAGCCCAGTATTTCCATCTCCTTCTCCTTGTCGCCGATGCCGGCAACGCCTAATAGCAGAATGCTGGTGTAGTACATCCAGAAGGATTCATACGGAGTGCCTGGAGAGCTTAGGACTCCTCCTGCCGAAACGTTCCAGCGTTCGCGGAAAACACGTAAGACCGATTGGATCATTTTCGGATCTTCTGCACTCCATGCTTTAAATGGATATGCCCCCCAGCAGAGGGAGATATCGGGTTTGATATTGAGAGGTTCCGTTGAGGTGATGAAATAATTTTCTTCCTTATTCCAAAGATGCTTCTCCGCTGCGCGTTTTATTTCCCCGGCTCTCTCAAGATATTTTTTTGCGCGAGTGGAGTCTCCGAGCCTGTCGGCGAAGCCGGCGGCCTCGTTCAGTCCGCCTATTGCGCTCACTATATTGCTGATGGAGGATGCAATCTGAGTTTCACGGTGATCCGCTTCAGGAAGTGGGAGGAGTGTTTTTTCGTCGCGGTCTTTCACAAGGTGGTCGGCGAGAAAATAAATTTTGTCTTTTATTGTCTCCGCCCATGCCCGGTCCCAGGATTGACGGCAGATGAAGACGGCCGCCCAGCAGAGGAAGCCTGCACTGTCCCCCTGGCGTGGCCGGTTGTCCAGCAGCATCGGTGTTCCGTCCGCCCAGTAGCGCGCATCGTGTACGCCGGAAGCAGGTGTGTTGTCGAGATTCCATTTGACTATGCGTCTGGCCTCATCTATGAAACCAGCGGCTGCAAACCCCGCCGCCTGCTGGCTGCAGTCCCTTGGCCATGCAAAAGTCCAGAATGGACGCACCCCGCAGATCATGATTCCGTCATGTGCTGTCAGCAATATGTTCGACAGGAGCCAGCGCTTGTAATTCTTCAAGATGAATGGATGCCGGACAACAGGTTCTTTTGCCTGTGAAACCCATTCACGGTCGCCTGCAACAGTCTCTTTCTTCAGTTGTTCATATCCTGCCTGAAGCGCCTGCTCACCAAGCTTCATGGCGCCAAGCATGTCATCAGCCATGCACATAAAGATTGTCCAGGATGCGTCGCCAGACACCTGCACCTCCACGTGCTGCTGCGTCTGCAAGAGCTCGGTTGTGCTCATTATCACATAGCTGCCACGGGGGGCGGCATCGAAGGAGCCCTTGAGCTTGACATTTCCAAGGTGTCCCATGGCGTGGCCTCTGACCGCCTTTTCAAAGAACTCGCTCTGCAATACCAATTTGCCATTGCCATGGACATTGTAATGGCGCACCCAGACATCCATCTGCGGATGGACGAAAGTGGTGATTCCCACCTTGGCCCCTCCGGGCAGGCAATAGTGCCCTTCCAGTACATTTGTATCCTCAATATAGTTGGCTTCCACCGTAGTCGCATCATGAAGGTAGTCGCGGGAACCATCCGAATATTCAAAGTATGGCATACGTGCACGGACAGAGTCCTGGCTCATTTCCTCCCAGTATGGCCATTCGTCGGAGAGGTCCCGCCATGCCAGCCTGTCGGCTGCGCCGGGCCTTGGCCATTGCAGTGAATGAGGTACGCAGTATGCGTCAAGGTGCACCAGCACTCTCCGGTTGCCCACCATCAGATATGGGCAGAGAGGCATGCGGTATTTTTGATCTTCAATTGGCAATTGCTGATACTTGTCTTCCATCGTTAAATCCTCTCGTCTTCATTTTCCATATTTAAAACGGCAAATGTTCTTTGTGATTTCTTGAATGAACTCGCCACTGCAGTCTTCCCCAATCTGGCAGACATTGAAGACTTCGGCCGACTCGCAACCGCAAACTTTTCCGCGAATACCGTCCTCCAAATCCAATGTTCCCGGTTTTGGAACCTGACAGGCGTGAATGCCGATCGCCTGAAACTTGCGTTGGAAATAGCCATCGGTGTTGATAAAGGTGTTCCATAGGTTAAAGGTCTCGCCGCGTCCTGTGGAAGTAACTTCCAGCCAGAACAGAAGGCTGCCTTTGTAGCCTTTCTCCCGCGCCTGAAGGAACGCCCTGTAAACCAATAGGTTCGTGCAGGTATGCTCGGGATTATTGTCAATCGGTGCATGTGTAAGTATTGCCTCTGCATCCTTTTTCAAAATCAGTTCGGCCAACTTCTCCACGGACGGTTTATGCTCAAATGCGGTGATGATCGTTGGCGTATCCGGAGCGACGCAATTGGGACACGGGCTCCCGTAACGCAAGTCGATATTCCGACAGTTGACATCTGTATAGTGCCTCTGCGGATGATTCAAATGGATAGGTTCAGTGTTGAAGAGTTCTCTCGCCGCCTTTGCCGCCTCCAGCTTGCGCTGCGGCATGATTTCATACCACGGCAATGTCCGGTTTTCACGGGTTCCGTCCGGCAGGATTCGGCTCCATTGTCCCGACATATTGTTGGTGGATTGAACGTAAACGACCTCGTATCCGCGCTCCATATATTTGAGCAGCGTTGACACCGTATTGAATTCAACGTCATCTGCGTGCGCACCGATCGACATTAAGGCTTTTTTAGTCATTTTCAAATCCTTTTTTTACGTGATATGATTGATATTAGTTTTTTATCTCTTCCGCATTTTGATCCATTTTATTTCCGAAATCCATCCTTGTCGGCCTTCAAGCGACAGGACTCATACCGGCTGATGCCACGAAGCAGAGCCATCCCTGTGAGAGGGGCATTTCCTAAAACCTCATATTTCTATCACTTCTGGATGTCGTCCATGCCTCCACTGCGGTGTTGCAACTTATCATTCAGTTTTTAACCGGAGATACGCCTATGACGAGTATCCGCATATCTTCCTTTCCGGTGTTTTTTATACCGTGTGAACCGTTGTTGTAACAGACGCTGATGTCGCCCGGTTTCATCTCATACGCCTTGCCATCCAGCGTCATCACCCCTTTGCCGGAAAGGCAGAAATACCATTCTTCAAACGGAGTATCGCTTTTGTGTTCGTGGTCACCGAAGCTTGACCCAGGCAGGATGACATCGTCATGGAGATATTTGATGAATTGTTTTTCCAAGACTCTCCCAATCACATCTTTTATAAGAAACGATCCTTCACCCCCGTGGCAGGCTTCGCATTTCCGGTATGAATCATTTTTGTTGTTTACGAACAATGTTGTAGTAAAACTCATAATTCAATTTCCTCATTTTTGTATTAATATATTGACAAACGATAATTATAATGTTCGCCAATCGCGTAATCCCTTCCCCTCGAAGTAGAGACGGAGCGTTTCAATCGCTTCCGCGCCGGCAAGTTCATACATCGCATCATTGGTACCTGCAATATGCGAAGACATGTAGACGTTATCCAATTCATGGACAGCTTTATAGAAAGGGTGTTCCCGATTCACGTTGCCGCTTGCATCGCTCATTTTTCCTTCGTCAGGGTAGACATCAAAGAATACCTGAAAACGTCTTTTCTTCAATTCCTTAACCAGCGCTTCCGAATCATACAGTGCGGCTCTGGCGGAATTGATAAACGTCGCATTGTCCTTTATCAGGGCAAACTCCCTTTGCCCTAAAATTCCGGTAGTTTCAGGAGTGACTGGAAGATGCAAAGACACGACATCGGCACTTTTCAGCAGTTCGTCCAAGCTGACAAGTCTTATACCCAGTTCTGCCGCCTTGGCTTTGTCGAAATATTTGTCATAGGCGATTATTTCCGTACCGAGAGTTTTAAGATAACTGGAAACGATGCGGCCTATCCTTCCCAGACCGATCAGTCCAACTGTCGAACCGTAAAGCAATGAAGCTTTCCGCCAATTCTTTTGCCATTTGGCTTCCTCTTTAAGGGATCTGCCAGCTTCAATCAAATGCCTTCTGCCCATGATGGCGCATCCGACAGCCCATTCGGCAACCGCTTTATCAATGGCATTCGATCCTTCGGTGGTTTTTATGCCGCATTTCGCCGCAGTTTCCCACAACGGCCCCTGCCAGCCTGAATGAGCGAGCGATATGACTTCTACGGTTCCGACAGCACGAAGAACGCGTTCCGTTATTTCCTCTCCTCCTACTCCATTTAATTGCAGGATGGCACGGGAACCGGAAAGTTTTTTGATTAATTCATCTTCGCGAACTGGAGTTACACCTGAATCTTCTATGATGGGATAAGCAAAATCGTTTAATTTATTTTTATTCGCCGGGCTCATGTAATTCCAGCCATTGCCGCCGTCATTCCACCCGTATGCGTTTCTCACCACATAGATTTTGGGTTTTCCCTTGTTCATTTTATTACTACCAAGTGTTTCGCGTTAAAAATTTTAGTCATTTATCAAAACCTTTCTTATTTTGTGATATGATTTCTTTTAGCATGCATATTATTTCTTTATATTTTGCAATTGGCTTCTTCATAACGTCAGTTCTGAGGATCGGCGAGATTGCGAGCCGTATCCTCAGGCACTTGGCTCGGTTTTTCTGTCTTTTCTGCTTTGTCGCGAAGTTGCTGTTTCAGCCAACCCGCACGGTTTGAGATGATGGAGTCAACTCCAAGATACACAAAGCGCTTTGCCTTCACGACATCATCCACAGTCCATATGTGAACCTCCTTGTGCGCAGCTTGAAGAGTCTTCATGAACTGTTGATCGATGATTGTGTGAGATCGGCAGCTTACTCCATCGGCGCCGATCTTTTCCAGCGTTGCCACAATCTCTATTGCAGACGGCTCCACTACTCCAGTGTTCTCATCTGTTTTGAAACCTGTCAGCCAAAGTGCTTTCATTTCAGGAATCTGTCGCTTCGTTTCGGCAATGAGCTCGGTGCTGAAGGAAAGTATGACTGCCTGTCCGGGCTGTAGCTTGCCATCGGCAAGTGCCTTTTTCAGGGCTTGGAGTATTTTCGGGCCGCATTTAATCTCGATAAACACTTTTCTTCCTTCCGTAACTGTCGCAAGCACCTCCTCAATGGTAGGAATGCGGGCACCGCGCCATCGCTCTCCTTTCCATGAGCCTGTGTCGAGTTGGCGAAGTTCCGCGAGAGTCGCTTCTGCAACCTTAATGTTTTGTCCAGTCGTGCGTTTGGTGGTATTGTCATGAATGCATACGATTTCCCCGTCCTTGGTTAAATAGAAATCCCCCTCGATACCATCGGCATTCTCTTGCCAAGCCAGATTGAATGCGGCAATGGTGTTCTCAGGCGCTTCATGCGAGGCACCACGGTGGGCGATAAAAACTGGTGCGGCGACAGCGGCACCCGCGCATAAAATGTATCCAGCACAAATGGCAGTTGCCACGTGAGGACTCACGTAGTGTAGTTTCATCGTTGCTTCATCTTCCTAGTCGTTTGTTGTTTAAAAGTTGGCTTCTTTAAATATTTCCCATTTTTTTTAATTTCTTCATGCCAAAAACACCTGAACCTCTGATGAACGCCCTATGTGGACGGTAGAATGCCGCATCATCTTCGAAGCGCTCCAAAAGGTCCTTGGAGATATGACTACATATTCCCGCATTGATGCAGTGATATATCCTTCCATATGTGTTCCCTATTGCCAGATCAAACACGTCAAAACCAGTGCATCCCAGGCAGTATCCTTTCCGTATTCGATGAGCCGAATGCTAGGATGCGTGCATTCATCGCGTTGAATACCGGAGCCGCATTTATTTATGCGCCTCTTTTTCCTTTTCATTGCCCTTGTCAATCAATGTCTTCTTTATGAATTCAATCAGCAGGGGTATCCCTGGAGCAACCATTCCATGTCCATATCCCTGGAGCTCATACAGAGTTGATTTCGTGTTGCCGTTTATCTTCAGCATACGCTGCAGGTAGGCATTCTCATCATAACGGCCAAGCATCTCCTTTTCGCGATCACCGGTAATCAGGAGGATAGGAGCGGTGTTGGCGCGCACATGGAAAAGCGGTGCAAATTCATCAACAACAGGCTGTTTATTGGAGATTCCCCTTTCCTTCCTGATGGTCAGATGAGTGATTGCCTGGCCGCTGAAAGGGATGATTCCGGCAAGCTTGTCTGCGTCAATCTCATATTTCGCCAGCCATTTCTTCTCAAGCCCCACCATCATCACCAGATATCCGCCGGCGGAATGGCCTGTGATGAAGATTTTGTCCGGGCTGCCACCATATTCGGATGCATGCTTGAAAGTCCAGGCAATGGCAGTCGCGGCATCCTCGATATATGCCGGACATTTCACCTGGGGTGAGAGTCGGTAATTCACCGCGATTACGACAACCCCCTTGTTCTTCAATTCTGAAGGGATTGATTTGCTTCCGCTGGTAAGACCGCCCCCATGAAACCAGACGATAACAGGCAGATCCTTCCCATTGTCAGGATAATACACGTCTAATTTGCAACGTTCCTGCTGGTAAGGGGTTAAATCCGTCACGCCTGCCTCATAATAGGGCAAGTCCTGAACATACTTATAGGTTAGCTTGGCAGCGTTGTCATCTGCGCAAAATGCCGATGGAAGCAAGGTCAGAGCCAACAGCAAAAGAAGGAAAAACCGTTTCATAATCATCAATCCTCTCAGTTAATTATCTTGTATACAATATTTCATAAAAATAGCTTTTTCTCAAAACCATGTAAATGTCGCAGGCATTGCCACCCTATATTTGGAATTAACCCCCAGACCTTCCGCAGTCAATGCCGCAAATAAGTCACTCCTTTATTAATTTTTCCGCATTCTCGTAATATATCTTTTTAAGAACCTCGATTGGAAGGTTCAGGGAATTGATGAATTCCTGGTGTTGGTTGTCGAAATAGTCCCGGGCGTAAAGAATGCGATCCTGGAACTCATTCATGAATGTGCTTGCAAATTCGGGATCGCGTTTTAGCGCACGGCATCCTGAACTAGCCGACATGTCGCAGTATAAGTTCGGATATAGTCTAAGAAGTTCTGGGACTCGTCCGCCAGGAACAATCTTGGCATCTGTAGGAGGATATCCCTTGTCCCTCCACAATTCGTCATTGGAAATATGGATCCAGAATCCGGGAGCGTGTCCTAGGAAAACTGTGTCAGGACAGGATTGCAATACCCTCTCGATTGTATCTATGGTGCCGCCCCACCATTCATGGCGAGGATCATTTAGAGTGCGCTGCAAGTCATACTGGAGATGAAATGTCACGGGCATGCCAAGCTCGCCAGCAAGTTTGAAAAGTCGGAGAGCATCAGGATTGTCATACATCATCCTGCATTTCAACTCACCACAGACTTTAGCACCATATATGGAGTGGGCAGCCTTGAGCCTGGCGCAGGCATCAGGGAGACGCGGATCGGGGCAGTAACCTACCACGAATTTCTTAGGTGCACGCTCCTTGTAGGAAATGCAGCGGCTGAAAGGAATCGGGCCTGTTTCACTTCCTAGCGCTGGAGCAGGAACAGCCCTCTTATAGGAGCAGTCATATTCATTGTCAGGACATTCCCAGTTCATGAGCCAGGTCTTGTCAATCCCGTATTGCTCCATATTGGCAAGGAACTTATCTAGATCATGTCCATGCCAGTCGGGATGATTGTGAGCATCAATTATCTTCATGTTCTCCGCTTTCATAATATTTGAGCCGATTTCAGAACTATCCTGAAAGTTCTCTGAACACGAACGTGAAGTCCGGAAATCTTTCCGCAAGGCCGGTCAGCAAATTCCTGGTGCCAGAGATAAGCCGTCTTTTCAGATGTGAACCGGCAAGTTCGACCAGGGCCGTAGCAATCTGGTATTTGGAATCGCGCTTTTCAACCAGCCCCCTTGACATGAGAGTTCTGATGAGGTTGTAGGCGACCGGAGGCTGGATGCCTATCTCGTCGTCGATCTCATTCACGCGCCGCCCGTCCTCCGAGTCCGCGATGAAGCGCAGGATGTCGATTCCACGCGACAGCGATTGTACAAGGTTATCTTTCATAAATATTTTCCCTCTGAAAATATCTAAATATAATATCTGCAATAGAGACACTAATGCCATAGTTGGATTCTTCTGTTAGTAGTAGTGCAATTTATTGCACATTTTTTAAGTAGGGACGGGCTTCAGCCTGTCCCATGATCGAACATTAAGATGGTATATGCTAAAGCACGTACCATCTTAACGCGCAAATCCTCCGATGCAGGACTACTGCAAACAATATTCTCTTGAATCCATCTATCCAACAATCCATCTTGTCGCGCCTTAGCTTCTCTGCGGAGGCGGATCATGCAGCCACACATTCCCTCAATACCAATCCTGCGGTGGCGCGAATTTATTTTTCCCGTCCTCGCTTGTCCGGTACTTCGGATCATAGACGAACCCATGGTGTTCGACATGGGGCGGACGTTCCGGCAGCACCCATGGCTTCTTCTCGCTGAAGACCTTCGCGGCTTTGAACTTGTTTTTCACAGTTCCCTTCTTCTCAAGATGCTTCATGCAGGCGACAATACAGCCGCGCGCTCCACAAATCGGTATCGGATGTTCGCTCATCGCCTTATATGTCGGCACTTTCGGGAAAATTCCAAATCCCAAATTCCACGCCTCAATCCAGGTCACCTCCTGTTCCTCGATCGGAAGATAGACTCCAGGGAAATGCTTCACGAAGTGCGGCGACGACTTGCGGTTCAACCCGAAATGCGTCAGCTTGCACTTGCCGAGATCTATGTCGCACCATTCTATCCTGTGCCCTTCGACTTCGATGGAAACGGATTTGTCCTTTGGCAACGCACATCCGGGGCATTCCCTGACACAGGCCTTGCACTTGTCGCAGAGATTTCCTGTGACAATCGGATCCGGTTCCAGTACGGCATCGGTCAGGATGACGCCTATTCTCTGCCTAGGTCCGAACTCCTCTGTCATTAAAACCTTGCTCCATCCGATCTCGCCGAGACCTGCAAGCGTGGCGGCAATCCTGATCTGCATGGTTATCTCGCGGGGCGGCATTCCTGGCTTCGGGCTCGGGCCTCTGGGACCGAATTCCCTCAGCGCGGCTGAAGTAGGTACTGCCACGGCCTCATAACCGCTGTTCTCCACGAAACGTCCGAGCCTGTAGCAGGTTTTCCCGATGAGGCAGTTCAATCCCGAATAGCCGAAGGCCTGGTACGAAGGCCAGTGCGTCCCCTCTTCAATGCCCCTGTAGCATCCACGCAGAATCCTCTGAACAAAGACGATCACCGATTTGGCGTTCGGCATAATATTGTAGGGGCTCATGTCGGGCGGAGCGTCCTTGAATCTTTCAATGTTCGCTATGCCGACCTTGTCGACCTTCAGCACTTCCTTTGCATATTTCTTTATACTCTCGCTCGTAATCATGACAGTCTCCTTGTTTATTTTTTTGCCATGCAAGAAATTATCTGAATGAGTGTTTCAAGGATTTCTGCAGACGGCCGGAACTTTCCAGATGGGCTACACAGGCGCGACCGCATGACGCACCAAGCCTGTTCGGCTCACCGCCGATCCCATTGCTGTACGGATTCGCGGAGACACCAGTCCTGCAGATCTCGCAGCTTTCAACATGGAGAGGCCGCCATTTGAAGGAAGAAGACGGGAACTTCTCCTCTTTCCAGGTATCCATGGAATATGCCTTTGCCGGACAGCCTTTGAGACATTCACCGCATCCGTCGCAGACAGTTCCGGTGAACAGCGGATCGGCGTCAAGCTCCAGATCACATAGTATCGCCGTGAAGTACTGCCGAGGTCCATATTGTGGCGTAAGGAAAAATTTTCCTTCGCCGAGATGTCCAAGCCCTGCGGCATAAGCCATATAATCCATGTCGACGATCACGTCAGGTTCAGGCTTGTCGGGAGAGACCGCGACTCCCTGGTTCCTCAGCCCCTTGCTCTGTTTGACAAGAGGAACCGCCTCCCAGCCAGCTGATTCGAGTTCACGGCAGAGATCGTAAGTATATTCAACCAGGCAGGTCAAAGGGGAACCCATTCCGAGGGAACCCCAGCAGGTTCCTGTTTCGATTCCTCTCAGCGAACCTCGCAGAACTTGAAACCCAAGCACTATCACTGACTTTGTATTCGGCTTTATACTCAATGGATTTCCGACGGCCTCAATTCCTCTGAAACGATCAATGGATGCTATTCCGATCAGATCAGCTCCGCATTCAAGGGCCAGTTCCTTCACTTCTTTTGCATTCATGGACTCATCTCCTTTATTTTGAATACACTGAATCAGTGACGGCCTTTTTGACCGCCACTTCTTCTTTCATTTTTACTTTTTAAATATACCCAGAAACGGCATTTTTACCGTTTCAACGAACCGCTACTGACATTTTTCCCTTTGTGGATCTCCTTTGCAGATATTACGGACAATAAATCCGGTTTTAAACGTATTTGCTCATTTTTTTAACAGCCCCCCTCCCGCCTGCCTTTGGCGTCCTTCCTGTGTCATCATACAACATGATTGTCAGTAATAACTTGAGAGTAATCATGCAAAAGGATTCAACCACGGGCAACGGTTACTGATTTTCACTTTTACAGCATATCCTTCGCAATCTTGTCTATTTCCGCCTGTATCTGTTTTTTTTCTTCAGGTTTTGTTTCTGTTTGAAGGGCGATATTCAACTGTTCCATAGCCTTTAATTTTTCCCCGTTGGCGGCAAGAGCTTTAGAATAGCCGTTAGCCAAAGCGATTTTCCAATATGGACTCTCTGTTTTCTTTGTATCAGTTCCTTCATAAAGAGAAAGTGCTTCCTGATTCCTCTTGTTTTTCAGGAGCAGATCAGTGAGCGTTAAAAGAGCCTTATTGCGCCAGGAGTAACCGGCCTTTGTTGCTGACAGTGCCTTGCGGTACATTTCTTCTGCTTTTCCCTCGTCTTTCATATGAAGGAGATATATGTCTCCTGCTGTGTTTGCAGCTATGCCTTTGATCACATGCGAGCCTCCAGGAAGGGCGAACGCCTTTTCAAAATCAGCCAGGGCTTCCTTATATCTTTTCAGCGAGTTATAAGCAATGCCCCTGTTTTTATAGGCTTCAGCGCGGATATCGTCTGGCCATGTCATGAAATCGGTGTCTTTATATTTTGCAATAATCTCCTCTGGCTTATACAAAGACATCATGACAAAAGCCTGTCTTTCAGGATTCTTCACACGTCCGGCAAGTTTCAAGGCTTTTTCCTGATTATTGAGTGGAACCAGGGCTATATTTACGGCCGCAAGCATATACACCTGATCGTCTTTATCGTTTGCCTTATCGCTGAGGTTTTCATAGACGGCGATCGCTTCTTCATAGCGTTTATCCTTTTCAAACTGTTTGGCTTTGCCAACACCTCCGTAATCAATAGCCAATGCGGAAAATGCGGACAAGGTAAGAACACTGACAATTAAAATTTCTTTTTGAACCATAATACCCTCTTTTTATTATCTTCAGGCTATTCATTCTACGTCCGGCACTTCGGGCTGACCCAGGAGTGCGTCAAGGACAATTAGAACCTCTTTGAAATTCCCCTTTCAGATCGAACACCGAATTCTTCGCAATTCCTTCAAGCAGTGAAAGCCCTGCGAATCCTGTGGCCTGCATCGCAAATTTGCCGTATCCCTCCTCAATCTCTGATGCGACACCGCTCATCCTGGCTTTTAGCGGATGGCTGAGGTATTTTAGCCCGAGCTCGGTTTTTTCTCTGAGCGCGGGATTATCCTCAATGTGATTGAGATAGTAAAGGAATGTGTGAATTATACCGTTTGACTTTGCCAGTTCCCAGCCGTGCGCACATCCTGCGCGTGATGACACCATGCCGTCAGCCGGTGCATGTATCTGAAGAGGTTGGAAAGTGTTTGTGAAGCTGAACCATGAGGCCTTCCATTGCGAAAGAAGTCCTTTCTGACCAAAAATCATCTCGCCCATCCGCTTCTCAAGCAATTTTCTGATCTTTTCGTTTCTGGAAACATAATGAGTCCAACACATGCCTTCAAGGAGGTAATAGCTGTGACTGTAATCTTCAAGGGATTGTTCCCTTATCCAGGGATAGCAATTCAAAAATAGCGGCAGGCCGTTATCAAGCCACTTTGAACACTGAAATTCCATGCATGTCTCGGCATTTTCTATGTATTCCTTTTCATCTGTTACAAGTGAGAAAGCGGAGAAAGCCATGACCAATGTTGACATGGCGCAGGTGTAAGGCGCGTTGAGTTTCAGTCCGCCCCATATGCCGTTGCCGTATCCGCCTTCCGGCAGTCTCCATATTGGAACCCAGTTGTCTAGCCACCTTTTTGCGGCAGTCAAATATTTTTCTTTGCGGGCTTTGTCCGCATAAGTCGCCGCCTGTATTATCCAAGTCACGTTTGAACCTACATCCGCAATATTGACTTTGCCTTTGCGCAAAATCTCATGGAATTCCTGCTTGGTGAGTTTTTCCGTTGGCTGCCTGCGGTAGTTGGACGTGAATGCACCGTTCGGGAGCTGTTCTGAAAGATAGATGTCTATATATTCGAACGCCAAATCAATATATTCACGTTTCCCGTATAACTTTCCACAGAGCATAAGCGTTCGGAGCGGATATGACAGCATGTACCATTCGCCGTGATGGTCAAAAAAGTACTCCGGGGACTTGATCCCATGTTCCATCAACCATTCTGCATAGGTTTTTAAAGCTTCTTCCATCGACAACTGCTTATATTTTATTTCCATTGTCAAATCCCCTTATGTTTTCTTTTCTTTTTTATCGCCCAAACTTACGGTAATCAAAGTGCTATCTGCTATTAATCATTCTCTTGTTGACAAATGTAACCATTTTTATTGTAGCTTAAGATGCGATAAGGCATTCAGGAAAAACAAACCGTTCCGGAAGAACCGCAATTTTTTCTGACAATGTCGAACTCTTCCATGATTTTCCCTGTCCCGTCTTTGTCCAGAGGTTCCCAGTCGCTGTAAACCGAATCGATAAATCTGATGTCAGCTCCTGTCAGTGCGACCGCAAGGGAAACATCCCCCCAGTTAAGGAACCCGGGAATACAGTCAACCATTGCAGAATACTCCGCCGGGGCTTTGCTGTGGAAAAGCAGAGAAACAGGGCTTTTCTCCAGAACAACAGGAATTGATTTTCCATCCATTGCTGAAAACAGCAGTGCCGCAAACCCTGCCTCCCTGAAGCCGCCTACTGTTATCCGGGATTTAGGACATGTTGTCCTGAGATACGAGAAGGCAAGTGCGAAATCCCTGCACCATTCACCCATGAACGTCCTGCCGAGCCAGAGGACAGCTCTGGAAAGATTGAGATACGTAATGTCCTGGTTGCTGTTATTGTAGGTCTCTCCGGTTCCCCACAGATCCAGTATAAGCACGCCCTTCCCGGAATCAATCGCTTCCCGCAGAATGATTGAAGAGGCCAGCCTGTCCTTCGAATCTGGAGCCGCCAGAATCAAATAATCATTGACTTTTGAAAGCGGTTTCCTGTGAATTATCGGAAGCATTCTGCCGCATTCCGTTTCCAATGCGCTGCGTTTCCAGCCGTCGGATGAGGAATAATTATGTGTGCTCTTCAATTCCAATGGCCGATCTATTCTCAGCACCTTTGCAAGTCCGGTACGCGCAACTTTCAAATCTATGTGTTTTCTGTTCAGTAATTTCTTCCTGAGTTCTCCTCCCTTTTTTCGGCAGTATCCGGCAATGGAAATCACCTTCTCGTCCCGCTTGCCTTTTTCGAAAACCATCAGCTCTTTTTCCGGGAGACATGAAAAAGGCTTTTCAGTTCTGGGACTTCCGTGTCCGACACCTTTCAGGTGCAGGTCAAACCAACCTAGCATCGCTTCTCGGATTTCAGGCCAATAACCATGCGGCAGATTGAAGATCTGATATGCCAGTTTTTCATCGGCGGAATATGACTGGAAAACCTTTCTCGCCTCGGTATAGCTGCGCAGCATCTGTGAGGGGAAAAAAGCGGGGATAGGGTCTCCCAAGCAGTTGCATATCTTCAGAGCCCGTGGTGCCACAAGTGCGAGAACTCCAGATTCCTCCGTGTAGGTAAGTCCGTCAGGCAGCGACTCGCAGATGCAATTGCTTCCCATCACATATGATTCAAAAGTTCCTACGCTCACGACCGGCATGGCTGCTGTCACCCTGTCATCCATTGCGGCAAGCCACATTGTCTGGTTCCCGCCTCCACTTGCACCTGTAGCTCCTATTCTGGATGCATCCACAAAATTTAGGGAACAGAGCAGATCTATCCCCCTCATGTTGTCAACGACTTGAATTCCCATCAGAGTTTCGCCGATGTTCATTAGGGAAGCACCAAGCATGCTACCATGGTATTCGTATTCCCCGTGCACTGTAGAGCGTTCCCCGGAACCGAAAGCGTCAACGGCAAGGCATACATAACCGTTTTTGGCAAGACTGTGCCCCCTATCCTGAACCCTCCCTGCCAATCTTCCCTGCGACCAGTGTCCATGCAAGTTAATGACACCTGGAAACGGACCTTTCCCTTCAGGGACATACAGGTTTCCGGTCACGTAAAAATCTTTACGGCTCTGATAGTATATTTCTCTTATCTTGTAGCCGTCCATTTCAACAACGCCGGTTTCCTTGCAGTCCAAGTCAAGTCCATGGTCAACACGTACCCCGAAAGAGTTCCATATCCTGTCCCGTAGCTTTTCCCTGTAGGCCTTCCATATTTCAGGATTTTCCGGCAGTTGAAATACCCTGAACAGGCGCGCCGCCTCGTTTTTCAGGCCTGCTGGGATATAATCGGTGAAAGGCTCGCTCCACACCTTGGGAAGATTCATATGTGTTCAATCCTTACTTTTTTGGTTTTGTATAACATCTTGTATCTCCTATATTTGCTTGGCGGAAGTCCTTCCGCCAAGCAGATCTGTTTATTATCTTGCCCAGAGATAACCCCACTGAGTTAGTATCGCATAAGGGGCAGGAGCTGTTCCTAGCGCCCAGCTTTCACCGCCTTCGGCAAAGCGCGTGCGGCCAATCTGGATTCGCAATGGATGTTGAGCCGATTTCACAACGATAAATATTTCACTTTAAATCCCAACAATAGCAATTTTCACGAGCCAGGAAATCTGAATTTTAACCATATGGATTAGGAGTTCTGAACTTCACATTATTGTTGATCCGTGCGAGATGTTCCGATACCCCACTAGATGGGGGGTGTTGCCTTTGACCCTCTGTATTTCTTCCAGTTCGGGAATCGCCTTGACTTTGCCGTCAAGATATTCCTGAAGCCTGATGTGGAGTTCCTTGATCCTGGCTTCCTGTCCTGCAAAACGAACCTGCATCGTTTCCAGACCAAAAGGCTTGTTGTTTCTGCGCCACATTGCTCTGAAGAGAACGGCAAATTTCTTGATTTTTTTTTCATAATCCGCAATAAGCGGCATTACTTTTGCAAGGTTTTTCTTATCCTTTTTAAGATACGCAGAAATAAGCGCGTCTGCCAAAGCTAGTTTTGCACCGACCGCACCCACAAGAGCTCTTGCAAGATTCATATCGCCAGCTGAACCTTGTGCTTTTGACTTCGAAAGTTTCCTTGAGATGTCGGCGCATGTCTTGAGTGCGTTTGTAAAAAATTTGTCTTTACCTTCCATATCGCGAAACTTTGTACCTGCCGAGAACATGAGCATAAGCGGATCGTCCCAAAGCGTGCTTGCCGGGTTTATCTGTTCGATTTCAGATGCCGTGATTATGTCATCATAGCTTGAACCATCGAAAAGTACTTTAAGTTTTGCATTCAATGAATTATTGGTTGCTTCGCCCGTGAATGAGAGTTCGGCGGCGTATGCAAGACCGGCAAATGCGCTGTCGTAGTCGCAGTAACCTCCGTCGTCACCCCACATTGTAAAGAAAACTTCGCCAATCCCAGATTCCCGGCATGCCTCAATGCAAGGCTTAACTGTCTTTTCCGTAGTATGCCGGTCATACCAGAATTTACACCATGTCCGGACGCCTGAGCCCACGAGCGGCTCCTTGCCAAGTTTTCGATGGCGCTCAATCCAGTCAAGATAGAATTCCTTGTTGTCGTGGTAGTAGTCCCAGTAAACGAGTTCGACTTCTTTCGGAATTGTCTTTGCCACATCCTTGGGGATGACAGTGTCTTTGTTGTAGTAATCATTGTTCTTACAGCCCATCCGGAAATACATGTCCGACCAGATCATCGGTCTGAGACCGTGTTTCCTGCAAATTTTGACAACCTTTTCGAGGTGGCGGTTAAAAATGTCGAACTGGCGTTCGTCTCCATGGAGATCGTAAAAACGACCTCGTCCGATGCCGTGAGTTTCATCCATGCCGATATGTATGCGCCTGGATTGTACTGAATTTTTCCATGTCAGAATCATCTTTTCTACGAGTTCGTAAGTCTTCTTCTCATCAACGAGGAGGACGCTTCCCGTATCTTTCTGCGCTTTGAAGGCCGACCATTTGAATATCTGCTCAAGATGGCCTAGCGTCTGGATGCATGGTATCATTTCCATTCCGAGCCGCGATGCGAACTTATCGAGTTCCTTTAGCTCTTCTTCCGTATATGCTCCGCGCATGTATCCAAAAAAGGGTTCGTCCTTGATCCTATATGTGTCTTCGGTATAGAGCATGACCATGTTGTATCCGAGAAGCGCGATCTTTTCGAAATATTTCTTCATGTAATCGACAGTCATAACGGCATTGCGCGAACAATCGATCATTATCCCGAACATCGAGAACGGGCAATACTCTTCCTTTATATCAATTCCGGAAAGAAGAGATCCGACCGCACGGATCGCCATGTTAGACCTGGAATATTCGATGATGATCTCCGTTTTCTCTTTTTTAATCCTGCATTTTCCGACGTCCTTGATCTGCCTGAAAACAAGTCTCGTCCCTTTTGTTCCTTTTTTGATTGGGAAGTTTTCCGAGATTACATTCAAGGCGTTTGAGATGACTTCGGGTGTTTTTGCAACATCCCATGAAAACAAAGGAACGCTTGTCGATACAATTTTTTTCAACTTTGTAGCCATTTTGTTATTAAACCTTATTATTGTTTTGGGTTATTAAGACATCATGTTAACTTTGCTACTTTCTTCATTGAAGTTTTAAGATTTAGCCAATTTCAAAAGCTTTTGCAACTGACTCTTTAAGACTACTCAAAGAGCAACTCTCCTAAAGACGCATCTCCGGGAACTTTTGACGCGTTTAAAACGCCTGTCCATACGGAATTCTCACGTCCTGTCTTTCCGTCCGCCTTCGGATAAAAATGGACTCGTCCGATATTGAAATACCATATGGTTCCGGCTTTTGGTGCGCTGACCTTCAAGGTTTTGAAAGGAATTGTCGCCATGGATTCCCATTTGCCGTTTTTGGAATCGAGCTTGTTGGAGTATTTCCAGTCGCCGTTCCAAGTCCAGTCGTTCCATCCGTAACGCGGGTCATACGTATCTGTGATAAAGCCATGCTCGGCGTCCGCATAGGAATTGTCCGCCGGTTCATAAGTCAAATAGTAATACTGGCTCTTGTCGGCCATTGGCGACACGTTGATCACTATAGATTCTGCGAGCCATATTTCACTGTCGCGACCACGGGATTCAAATTTCATGAGTGACGGCTCCTGAGTGCCTGAAACTTTGATGTAGAGGTTGTCTTTGTCATAAAGCATCTGGAAAGATGTATCCGCGTGAAGTTCTGCCTCAGCGTTGCGCACTTTCCCCATTTTTTGGATTTCAGCCTTTTGCCAGCCCTGCGAATCCAATGTTGGCGTTGTTTCGGTGAAAGCGGCTTTCATACTTTTCCCCTGAAGTGCGGCATCGCCTTCCTTGCGCATTTTCGCCACATCCCAGTTAAAGGGAGCAAGTCCCAGAATATTTCTTGGATTAAAATACTCCTTTGTAGAACCTCCTGGATTATAAGGCGTACCTTTCTTTGAAACCAACTCGTCCAGATGTTTGTTCCTCGCGTCTAAAGAATCCAGAAGCTGGTTCAGTGAAGACTGGTCTTTCCTGTTCTGATAGTTGTGCCAGCAGTATATTACATTGACGATGTGCTTCAGAAAATCAAATTCCCCGCGTACTGTGGCGATACGGTTTTTTACTTTCTGCTGATTTGCCGTCCTTTCGGCGCGCACAAGATCCTCCTCCATTGAATTCATGAGTTCCGGAGTGTAAATGATTCCCATGAGGCGAACCGGATCCCGTCCCATTTTCCTGATATAGGCGTTGTTGAGATTGTAAAGGAGAAGTGCATTTTGGAGTTTTGTAAAGAACCTGCGCATAGGAGTTTCAGCTTCCCGGAAAGCGGCTTCCAGGTACTCCCTGTAAAGTTCATCCGAGTTTTTTTTCAGCGGATCGACGCCAAGTCTCAGATATGCATAAATGTTAGGACCTTCAAGACCATATTGAAAAGGCTTACCGTTTACCTGGACAATCCTTACATTCTTCTCCCGGAAGAGTTCGCTTTCTTTTCCAAAATATGAGACCTCGTTCTTTGGAGTAAATCCGGTAAGATGAAAATTACCCCAAGTGTAAAGATATGCTGCATAACCGCCTGGAACTTTTATATTATTCCAGGCTTCGAAGTTTTCCGGTGTTGACTGCATCATTTCTATGATAACATTTTCTGGGAATTCTTTAACTGTCTGCGGCGGTTTTGCCGTTACGGTATATGCTGAAATCATCATTTTTTTGCCCGGGCGGTCTTTCATCAGCCTAAGCGCCATGTCACTGTGCATAGTCCACAGTTTTCCGTTCCACGCCGGATCGGCGTACCAGTCAGCCCCGTGCTCCGGCTTCGTGACCGGTTTAATTCCGTAAAGTTCAAAACATTCCTTGCAGGCGCAGGGAATAAAACCATCCGGTTGACCGACTTCTACGATATCATAGCCTTCGTCGCATTTTTCTAAAATATGTTTGTAAATCAATTCTCTCACTTCCTTGTTGGAGTAGCAGTAGAGCGATTTACTTGTCTGGCGTAACCCGCCCCCCGTCATAATAAAATATTCAGGGCTGCTCTTGCAGTACTTGTCCTTTGAAATCGCAGCAGGATGCTGATGTCCGCTCCCTGACCATACCTTTTGGAATCTGATGCCGTGGTTTGCTATGGCGAAAATTTCCCCGGGTTTTGCCACCCCAGGAAGCCAGTCATGCTCAAGGAAGAAAGGCTCCTGCGTCGTATTGAGATTATCAGGGACACTGATGGCGGGCAGAGGCAGGAATTCCACGCCGTCATTTCCAGGTTTCAGGAAACGTGCGCCTGCGTAACGGTAAAGGAATTCAGCCGTACTGTGCAACGTTACAAGATATGGCACTCTTTCCCTGCCTGACGGTATCTCGACCGTAATCGGATTCGGCTTGTCGTTTCCCGCGATGATTATATCTTTCCCGACAGCCTTGTGCGTATTCTTCCAATTGTTTAATTTTAGTATATCGACTCCGTTTTCCTTTGCAAATTTTGTCGCACCAAGATAAATGCCGTGTTTGTCCTTATCTTTCTGGGATTCTTTTGCGATGTCCAGACTTATAGAGTTAGCCGCGAAAGCTTCCTGAATCAATCTTGCAGCTCCCTCCACCGCCACCTGCGAAATAGGATTATCATACTGATCCGGTACAATGATCTGATGTTTTGTTTTTCCGTTTACACCAAGAATGACATCTCCGGCCGGCATTGTCCATATCATTCCAAAAGCCATTCCAATTGTCAACAAGCACTTCTTCATCTCTTCTCCTTGGTGAGTTTCTTTTACAGTCTTTTTAAATTTAATTAGTTGGTGTTCACGGCTTCAGAGTGTCTAACATGTTTAAGATTAAGACTCACTAAAGTTGTGAACTCCAACTGAATACATTGCCGCAGCAACATTTTTCCGCATTTTGAAATCAGCTCAATTCCCAATTTGTTTCGGACTTCGATATTCGAATTTCGAGTTTTGGTTGCGACTAAAGCCCGCCTTTGATTAGTCCATTCTCATTTCCCATATTGAAAATAATGGGTTGGACGTAAACAACGTTTTGCTCATGCTCCATTCTCAATCCGCTAAGTATTCGACTGATGGGGTTGGCGACCAGAATGGAGTGGTTTGGGTGGAGAAAGTGCCTTTCATTCGTAAGTCAGCATGTAAGTCATGATAAAGCAGGTTCGCACCTCTCCCATGCCACATTCTGATGTCCGAAGTGCTTTCCGTCACTGTCCTATTATCAATGCAAATACTGAAGGCGTCACCCAGAAGCAACAAGCGGGACGGCTGTTTAAAGCAGGGCCCTTTTGCGTATGTTGTATAGTCTCCGGCATATCCGGCAATGTGGTTCACTCCGATTGTGCCCTTGTTGATTCCGAACCTGGCATCATTCATGCCTGCAGCGTCATCCACCTTAGGACAGGCAAAGCTGCACCGCTTTCCATCACTGCTGAATGAACCCGGTATGGCATTTACGGAGCTTCCTGGAAAGTAAGGGTTGAGCATGCTGTACCAGTAAGTCCTTTTTTTGGGAGGTCCCGCACTATAGGTATAGGCATATGCGATTGCATATCCATAGTCGTTGGCATAGAAGCCGGACGCCAATCCTAATTGGCGGATATTGCCGAGACAGGATATCTGCTTAGCCATGTCTTTTGCTTTCCCCAAAGCTGGCAGAAGAATTGCCGCCAGGATTGCGATTATCGCAATTACGACGAGGAGTTCGATGAGTGTGAATTTTTTGCAGGCAAAAGATTTACGAATAGACATGTGTCTTGTTTCCCATTTTGATTCTGAAATATTATTTTTCATTTCAACCCCCCCGTATATTATTGTTGATTTTTCCTGCATCAGGAAAAATCTTGATGACATCGCAGTCTAACTCGGAATGCACCGGTCCGCCGCCGAAGAGAGTGGACATGATTTTTTCCGCCATTATCATCTTGTCCGATGTGATGTTAATGGCGGCTACATCGCCGTAGATGTCGTCCTCTTTGTTTTTTCCGTAGCGTATGATGCAAAGGTCTTCCGGACATTTAATCCTGTGCTCAAAAACATATCGGCAAAGCCCGAAGAATGCGGCTTCCGCCACCAGGATGCTGTCACAACCGGAATCACGCAACTTCAACATCCCGGCATAGCCGTCCTCCAGGGGATCGAGAACTTCCCCGACTTTTTTGACCAGGCCTTTCGCCGCAGCCTTTCCTATCCCAGCCAGGATCTCCATCGCAGCAACTTTAGCGTAGGGGTTTGTGATGACTGCAACCTTGCGCCGTCCTGATTCGGCGGAGAGTTCCATGGCGCGATAGACCGCCTCCTCGACTTTAATATGCACATTCGGCATACGGGGCGGTAAATCATAGTTGCCTACAACGACATAGCGGAGTCTGGGGGTGTTTTGAAGCCAGCGGATCACTGCCGGGTTGATATTTCCTGTCACGACCAATCCGTCTCCGGTTTCCGGTCTGAACCAGCGGATCAGGTCCGAGACATCTGTGCCGTGGTTGACAATCACGTTCATTCCCATCAAGTCGGCCTGCCTCTGCAACGCCGCCAGGATGCTGCTGTAGAAAGGATAGCTCCTTCCGCCAGTCAGCTGGCAGAACCAGACATTGCCCATTGAGATATCGGAGCGACGCTTCTTTGAGCTGTTGACATAAATGCCGCTCATCGGCTTATTGGTCACAAAACCGTCATTGGTGAGCATTTCTACGGCGGTGTGGATGGTCTTCTTGTTCACCGCATATTTTTTCTGCAGATCCCTGTTGGAGAAAAAGCGATCACCCTCTTTATGTCTCCCGAAAAAAATCTCTTTCTTCAGTTGAGAGTAAATCTGATAATATTTTGAAAAGACCGCATCTTTCCTGATGTCTTCCGGATAAATAAATGTGGTCATTTTATTTTCCATAATATCTCCCAGCCTGATTTCTAAAGCTTTTGCGATAACTGACCCCATCAATGGTATCAGTATATCCGGGAAAAATTAGATTGTCAATAGGCAAGATGAAATATTTGAGAATTATTTAGGGAACCTCTAAAAATTCGCATGTGGCGCGTTGCGGAAGATTTTTGAAAG
>CAZION010000084.1:0-27735 GCA_964540865.1 uncultured Victivallis sp. | reverse complement strand
CCTTTTAGGAATTCACTTGCTTGCAATAATTGAACATCTGGAAATTAGCATGTTGCGTGCAAAAGTAAATCTTTGACAATGTTATGTAAGGTGTTATTTTTGACGGCACTATGCAAAACTGAAGAAGGGAAATGTTTCATGAAGAAAGTTCCGATGAATGAACTGTTTATACTAGGAGAAGACAGGCTTGACGGTGTGATATTGAAGCATCTCATTGATTTCAACAGGAAATATCAGCTGAGGATTTTAAGGTATTTCGCCAAAATAAAAATCGGGTTTGAAGAGAAATCTCCCAGAGTTAGGTACCCCGGCCTTTTCGGGGAAGTTGATTCGATAAGCGGAGCAATGAGACCTCTTGACATGCAGAAGGTCTGGAGCTGGGGCGATTGCCGCGGACTCGGTATCTGGTCCTACCTGCTTGCTAAAAATGTAATCCCTGATGCGGACGTGGATATTTGCGGGAGGAAAATCAATCTGCGGCGTTTCTTTAGCGAGTATTGTGATTTCATATACAAATGTCTGATGGAAAGATGTGAGATCAATGGCGGAAGGATTCCTTTCATTGCCGATGTCTTGACAAATAAAGCCTCCGACGATCCTGCCAATGTTCCGTGCGCTCCCGGAGAATGCGAGCCCACCCATGTTTTTGCTGCAGCCGGGTTCATGCAATATGGACTGATGAAAAATTGCCCGGAATCCCTTTCGTTCGGCCTTAAATTCCTGGAGGAATCTGTTGATTGCGGTGTGAATTTCAGGAACGTAGACCATGTAACGAAAAAACGGAATCCTTACAACGGACATGGTTTTGCAATGGTTACGCTAGGGGCGATTGTTGACACCTTGAAATGCTTGAAATATGTAAATCCAACACAAATAGATACGGAAAGCCTGAAGAAAGAACTGTTAGGGCAGGGGAGGATGCTTGCGGAGTTTATCCTCAGGCGTTTCTGCGATCCCGATACCGGCCATTTCTGGGAATACAATTGCAGGGATGGGCGCCCATATATAAATCCGGACGGATATCAGATATGCGATCCCGGGCATGTTGCAGAAGCATGTGCCTTCATTTCCGAACTTGAAGATCTTTCCTGTAAATGTAACACAGGCATCTTGCCTGTGGATTCAAAATGCGGTAAGCATAAATCCGGGCATGCTCAGGAACTGCTCAGAATAATGGGATTCATAAGCGATAACGGATATAGCTCTGCATGCGTAATGTTCAAAAACATTGACCTTTTGACATGCAAGGGGATCTGTGACAAAACCGACTCTGAGGGAAATAAATACAGGACTTCCCCTTGGTGGAATGTCAGGGAATGCTGTGCCGCATCAATCAAGCTTTATGAAATGACCGGGGATGACTCTTGTCTTGAAATGTATAAAAAAGCCCAGAACGCAACCTATCTTAATTATCCGAATGAAAAAATCGGTGGATTGATGGTTCAGACACTTGATGCCGACACTTTGAAACCTCTCCCGTTCCATCCTGCGACGGGCAATCTGGATCCGATGCACTGCGCAAGGGCCAGGGAAAGGGAGATTGAAGCGATGGAGTTGCTCCTAGGGAAATATTGAGGAAAATAGCGGAGGCGTTGCAAAAGTTGTCGGAATTCAGCGCCCTACTGGCAGGGCACCAATTTTATCAATAGAAACCATTTGCCAAATAAGTAGGGCGGCTCTTTAGACCGCCATCTTGTCGGGCTAAAGCCCAACATACTTTCAAAGCAAGTTTCAAAGGAGCTGTTTTCTTGTAACAATACCAAGATGGGCGAGACGCGAATGCCCCCAGCTTGAGCAGCTTTTGATTAAAGCGGTGCCGCCACCCTTCGGGGGCTGAAAAATATATTTGATTATTCATAATCCCCACGCTTGCCCGGCTTCGCAAAGCCTACGCCGTGGCAGGCGCATGGGGCTACAGTATATCGCCCTCTGCGAGGGCTGAATATATAAAGACGGTTCACTTTATTTTATTATAGCCTCCGCAGGAGGTGAAATAATGTAGCCCAAAGGCGTAAGCCTTGGGAAAATAAAGATTCCATTAAAGACATCAAGCCCCGCAGGGCGGCGACACTTAAGTTGGATGGCAGTCGGCGAGACGCCCAAAGAAGACACACAGTCAATCCGCCGCGGCGGACTGTGCTACTATAAATAAGAAAAAGCGCCACATCCGTCCCATAGCGGAAGGGGATGCTGTAGGCTAATAGGCTGTAGGTAAATAGGTTGCAATCCAAAAGAGTAGATTTAAAAATGCAAAATGACTTGTGTCAATACCTAACAGCCTGCAGTCTATACAGCTATCAACCTTGGCATCCTGTGGGATGCCTGTGAAAATGCGCTGAGTTCCACTGCCTTTATGGCATCTGCGGCCGAACTCGTTATACCGCCCGTATAGCCTGAACCTTCGCCTATCGGGTAGAGGTTCTTCATGTTTACCGATTCGTATTTTTCGTTGCGTCTGATTTTTACAGGGGATGATGTTCTTGTTTCCACACCAATCAATATCGCATGTTCTGAAACAAACAACGGATAATCAACTCTCCAGTTATTAAATGCGGTCGCCAGGGATTCGCATATGAAACCGGGAAGGATTTCATTCATGCTGACTGACACCACTCCCATTTTTAAAGAACTTTCATTCAAGCGGCAAGAGTTTTTCCCGCTCAGGAAATCCATCAGGTTCTGTGCTGGTGCCATCCATGTCCGTCCTGCAGCGTTGAAGGCTTTGCGCTCCATGTCCCTCTGGAATTCAATGCCGGCCAGCGGGCTTGCGGATTTATAGTCATCGCTGCGACAGGTTACTGCAATAGCTGAGTTCGAGAAAGGCGATGACCTTCCAGAGTAGCTCATGCCGTTTAAAACCATTAATCCTTTTTCAGATGAAGCGTTTACCACCTCGCCTCCGGGACACATGCAGAACGTATACGCGCCCCTTCCTGTTTTCCGGTCGGTGTAATTGAAGGAATAAGTTGCGGCCCCTATGCCGCGGAAGTTTTTGTATTTGTCGCCATATCTTATCTGATTGATTATTTCAAGCGGATGCTCAATCCTGACACCGACAGAAATCGGCTTCTGTTCAACTGCAATGCCTTTGCTGTGAATCATCTCAAATGTGTCACGCGCGGAATGCCCCACCGCCAGATAGACGATCGACGAAAGGTATTCCTTTTCCCCGTTTATGACTACGCCCCTGATTTTCCCGTCAGACATGAGCAGGTCGGTTATTTTCGAGCTGTAATGGATCTCTCCTCCATTTTCAAGGATATGATTTCTCATATTGCGAACTATCCTGCAAAGCACGTCGGTGCCAAGATGGGGCTTGCTAACGTATCCTATTTCTTCTGGTGCGCCAAATTTTATGAAAGTATCAAGCACCTTGTTCACATGTTCAGAATTATTCCTGATCCTTGAGAACAGTTTTCCGTCCGAGTATGAGCCGGCTCCTCCTTCACCGAATTGAATGTTCGATTCCGGGTCCAGTTCCCTTTCTCTGATGAATCGTTGCACATCAATATCGCGCTCCTCTATCTTTTTGCCTCTTTCAAATATCAATGGTTTTATCCCGTAATCCAAAAGCTGGAGGGCTGCGAAGATTCCGGCAGGACCGAAGCCCACAATAATTGGCCTGTCCTTTATGATTGCGAAGCAATCTTTTGGAGTGCGGCGTGCAAGTGCCGCTTTGGGATTATCTAAAAGCGCTGCTGACACAGCGCACTCCGAAAGACGCGTTGCGTCAAAACAAGTAGCGGAGAGGTTTGTTGAGTCTGATCTGCCAGCCTTGAAACTGTCGGGGAGAGAGACAGCTATTGAGATATCATAGTAGAACTGCTCCCTGTCGGCCATGTCAAGGGATTTGCTGAGAATGCGGAGGAGACTTATGTTTTCGATACGGCAATTCAGCTTTTGTGAAGCGGCTTTCAAGTATTCGTCAATACCGTCCTTCTCAACGGGTATCTTTAATTTGCTTATTGTTAATTCCAAAATTCCACCACACGTCCCTGTTTTTTAGCGGGAATATAGGGGGGATAAAATGAAATGCAATAAATCCTTTAATGCAGTTAATATGGACTTGCCATAATTTCCCGCTGGAAAAGGGGGGCTACCTTACCCACTTCGAAGCCGCTTAATTTTTCACACCATATGTAGGTTTTTACTGACTTTTGCCGCGGAATTCAGACAGCGCAGGCTGCTTAATGCCGGCTTGGAAATTGAAACCACCGGAATAGGCGTTGAAGAACCATCGGCAATTACAAAAGACTCCTGGGCGGACGAAATATTCATCTGAAAAATAAATGTTATGGCGACACCAATAATAGAAACGCATAGTCTGGTCATATCTGTCTCCCTGTTTTTTAATAATATAGGATTTGGAATCTTTCTTGACAGACCGGAATAAATAAAGTCCTATCAATAAATGAACTGAGGTGATTGCAAAATTCAGGAGATTTTGTGATTTGTTTCGGTGGACTAATTTTCTCATAATGATCGGAGTGCCCCTGTTTCCGAAATAGTAGAAACATCCTTGCTGCACAATTGAAACCCTATATAAAACGCACTATGGTGTTAGATGTCATAAAACAGTATTTTTCGAATCGGAATAATTGGCAACAGGAAATTATGCAGGAAGGCGCTGGATATTATGTTGATTGCTCCTGACAACAGACAAATCACCCAGGCACCCATTGAGCCTTCAATCGAACTTATACTGCACGATGAAGTGCAGAAACTTCTCGATCTTTTTGCTGCGGTGCTCAAGGTGCGGGTTGCATTCTATGGTCCGGACGGAAAAATCATCAGGACAAACCACAAGCAGCGCAATTCCGAATATTGCCGTCTGATGCAGGAGAAGATATTCAACCCCGGTCTTTGCAGCTCCATGGATTCCGCGAAGCAGGCGGAGAGCCTGTCACGCAAAAGCCTTGTCTGCTACCAGTGCCATGCCGGACTTAAGGAGGCTGTCGCACCGGTGCTGATCGACAACCGCCTTGCCGGATTCGTGCAGATAGGCCAGTTCAGGGAAATCTCGGAAGTTCCGGCACAGGTCATAAAACGCTGCCACGGACGTCTGCCTGTGTCAAAGCTCAAACGGGCGTTTGCAGACCTGCCATACTTAGGTTCCGGACAGCTGAAGGATACTCTTGGAATGTTCATGATGCTGGTGGACTACATTGTCGCCCGTGAACTTGTCGGACTCCGTGGAGACTGGGTGATGGAGAAGATCCAGCAATATATGGAACAGCACCTTGCAGAAACAGTCAAGATAGGTGATGTCGCAAAGTTTGTAGGACGAAGCGTTTCTTCACTTTCCCATATGCTCAGCAAGAAACACGGAACCACGTTCAAACATATGCTTATTGAAAAACGCCTTTCCAAGGCTGACTTACTGCTGAAGTCGCATCCCGAACTTTCCATAGGCGAAATAGCTTTTCAGGTCGGGTTCGACGACCGCCTATATTTTTCCAGAATTTACCGGAAGTACCGCAGGAAGACGCCAAGCCAGTACAGGGACGAAAACTGAACTCGGACGATCCGTGACATTGCCCCGACTTTCCTCACGACATGTAATTGCAACCGGATTTATGCCGGATAGATTGCATTTATCCTGCGGCGGAGCGGAATTATGCGGCTCTGGACGTAGCGTTCCAGCCATACTTTCGGGATCAGTCCGTTGTGTGTAGCTATGAATGACGCCCCGGCAATCTCACCGTCCTTCAGAAGATCATCAAAACCTTTCCGGCTGAGATAACGTTCGTTAATGCGCTCAGGTTCTCCGGCAAACTGCGATTGGCAGTCCGCCCAATCAAGGGATCTTATAACATTTTGGCGCCAATCCCTCAAGTCCGACGCCACCTTGACGCAACGGGCGAATTTCTTTCCGGCAAGACGGCCACACTTTCCGCTGTGAAGAAAAATTAGCGCCTCTTTCAGGGCATCATCGGACAGTTCGCCGTCCCATAACGCTGCGCCTGAAAGGACAATCATGTCAAGCGCAGTTTCTATTGTCTCTGATGGTGCCATCAGTGTGGAATAACGTCCCCATCCGGTTGCCACTATTCCTGCAAGAGGTCTCCGTTCCGCCTCCGATACCCACGCAAGAATATTACGGATGCGGGGTGCATGATCCGTAAGATCAGTCGCCAATTTGTCACCTTTGAAGCATGGAGCCCCCCAGACTGTGGCGCCTGCCTTGGCGTAGCGGTCCAGTGTCCCAGGCTTGATCTGGTCGTAAATATCGGCACCGTAGCTCCAGACCATGAGATCTGTCTTGGAGGCAATCCTGCGAAGATCAGCCATTGACCACCCGCGCATCATGTCATCCCATAGGATTGGACGGATACCTTTGTCATTCAGATGTTCAAGGAGCGGGGCCACGTGCTGGATGAAGAGGGCGGCTTTTCCATTGGCGGATACGAATTTCCTGCAGTCCGGACAGGAACCAAGAGTCCCCGCTTCATCACCGCCCAGATGGAAATGCGTGATCTTTGAACCGTGCATCCGAAGAACATCGTCGATCATTAGCTTCACTATTTCCCTGCCAAGAGGCTTGAGAGGGCACAGGTCTCCGGGCACGTCATGGACTTCCCTGAGGCTGCGGAAACGAGGGCGGATCAGCACGTTCTCCATATGGCCAAGGCATTGGACAAGTGGAATGACAGCGATGTCCAGCTCTGCAGCCCGGTTGAGAAAAGACCGGACATTCCGTTCTGAGAACGCCGTTTCGTTCCTCAGTTCCGGAAAAGCGGACCAGCAGAAAGTGTCCTCCCATTCGACGAGTGCCAGATTCAACCGAGACTGTCCCATCAGTTCCAACAGCTCAAGATGGCGGCGCGGAGTGGGGGGCATACCCTTCAGGTCAAAGTGGATTCCACGCCTGGAAACAAACGGCTTTTTTTTATTAAATAATGACATCTGACTCTCCTTCACAATTTTCTGCCGTCAATCTACTTTTTATTTTTCGCGGCGGCCTCAAGCGGCGCAAAGCGCATCTCCCGAACCATCCAGGTTCCCTCTCCCTTCTCCGGCACAGGTACTTCGGAGAGGTTGACTATGACTGTAAATACGCCAGTAGTGGCGTTAAAGATGGCGACTCCTCCAGTCATCTCCGGTGAAAGATACCTGTCTTCCACAATGCAATTTGAATCTGGCAGATGAACACGGATGGTCCTGCTTTCTTTCGGAAGGGAAGCCTCTTTTATCAAGTCCTTCGGCTTGGATGGCGGACGCCAGAGACCCGCAGGAGAAATTTTCTGTGTTGATTTTGGTTCTCCCGCTTCGTCGTCCGCGGACGAATCCTTGTTTTCCGCCGCCTTGAACTGCAGCTTCTGCCATTCTCCTCCAGGAAGCTGGATCTCAAGCAATGGATCCTTGTCGCCGGCCTTGACCTGATATTGCGTAACCTCGCTGCATATGGCGGAAGAGGAGACTTTGTTGACACGCCGTGCCGTGCCGGTAATCCGGAACGCATTCCCGGAAATCATTTCCATCGTCCGAGTGTGAATCTGCTGGGTGACCGTGTTCCACAGGCCGATGCCTGCATCGCCTTCCATGACAACTTTCGTCTCAGTTGGCTTCCCGATTATATCGGCGCTTCTCACGCCACCTGTCAAAGCACCACTATATACCCGGCTGAAAGATCCTCCATAGTATGGATATTTCAAGTTGACGAAATTAGGTGTCCATAACAGGGGTTTGTCATTGTATAGGATCTGGTAGATGCGGGCCGATATCACCGGGGCGACCTTCACCTTGAGGTTCTTGTTGCCAATTGAATGGAGCGGTCCCCCCTGCTGTGCGAGCGCATCCTGATGGTAGGCAAGGTACCTGCCGTATTCACAGGAACTGCTCTTGCGTGTATACTTCAAAAGCTCCCGAAGCCGGTCATACGTATCGTCACTCCTGTCGGAACGGATCAGCCGGTCTCCCTTCTCAACCAGCAGCACCGGTTTTCCCCAGACCTCCGCGGCATCAACGCTGGCCTTGGCCTCCTTCACGCGGCGTGTCCAAGGCTCCTGTCCGGCGCACTTCTTGAGCATCGTCTCAAATTTTGCACGGTAGTCTGCAATCCTCTCGGGACCTAGCCAGGCAACTGAGCCCTTCGGTTTGAGGGCGAGCAAAGGAAGATCCACATATTCCATGAAATCCTTTGAATCCTTGCCTCCTGCCAGACTTTCCTGCAATTTTATGTATGAAAGCATGTCTTCGGCGGCGGGACCGTAATATCCTTTGCAGAATTCCTCGAGAAGATCATCTGTTTTCAGCTCCGGATTCCATAACACCTTGCATAGGACATAATTCTTAGCGACAATCAGGTCTCCGCCCATGGAAACGTAGTTCCCCTGCACAGCCACTCCAGCGCAGCCGAGACGCGAATACAAACGCAGGTTCTCAGCCATCGCCCCGAGCGTCGGGAACGGATACACGAAATTACCGCCGAAATTGACGTTGTAGTCCCATACATGGACGCGTCCCGGCGCAATCTCGCACCAGCGTTTGAGATTGTCGTAATATCCGACATTTCCCTTACACGGGAAATCAACGGGATGCGCCAGGCAATGGCGCAGGTGTGGCACCTGTATAATCACGTTGTCACGGGGTTTTGTAATTCCTGGAGGCGCCTCTAGATTCAAGTAGGCCATGGTTCCGACGCGTATGCCAGGATATTTCTGTTCAAGTATCTCCGCGGTGCGGTTGATCATCCTCAGCAGTGTCGAGCTTGCCGGAATGATGTCCTTTCCCTCGTTGTCATCAGCACCTGGCCTTATCCACTTTTCCTCCTGATAGACTTTTTTGCACATTTCGCATTGGCACATACCTCCCCACCAGTCACCCATGCCTGCAAAATAGATGAAATCCTTCACGTTTCCCTTATTGCGCTCGACAATCTTGGAAAGGGCTTCCGCCAACGCCTCCGGCATTCCAGGAGCCATATAGCATAAATGAATATTGTTCGGTATGCGCTTTCCGTCCTTCTCGCTGAACGACCACGCCTCCGGATGATCTTTCATCCATGGTGCAAGCAGGGGAATAATGGTGTGGTTGCCAGTGAAAGATACAGTCGGCTTTCCCCGCGACTTATACAGGAACCCGTTCAAATTGGTCTGTGCCTCCTCATTCCAAATCTCGCCCTGCTTGAACGGCGCCTTCTTTGTGCGGTCAATCGCTCCGATTCGGATCGCCGGCTTGACTGGAATATCCTCCTCGTCCCATGCCCAGAATTTGCATCCCATATTTTCCTCCAGGAAGGACGCTGCTGCAAATGCCGTCCCCATCGGAGTGTTTCCAATTAACCGCAGATTCTGATTGTCGGACTTGATCGCGTAACTGTCATCGGACAGTCCCGCAGGAACCTGTCCGGCGGCGGCACCAACCAGTATTGCGCGCCCTTCCGGCGGCGTGGCAGACTCGAGTATCTTGAATTCTTTCCCGGAAATCTGGGAAAGATATTTTGCGAGCATTACCGCAGCCTGACGCTCGTGCCCCACGGTCTTCGGAGCCAGCACTATAGGACATGGTGCTGTTTTTTCGTCCACGAGGACCAGTTCATTTGCTGCCGGCTGCTGGGCGCTCATTACACCCGCCACAAAAGCAAATATTAGAGCCAGAAAAGCTGATCTTTTACAGAAATACATATAATGTTTCTTTCTTCCTATGTCGTTTTAATAGAATTGAACTTGAACGTCGATAAACAGTGACATTTATATTGGCAGGTGAATGATTATTTCCTGTATTTGATCATGTCATCCCTGATTGGAGCATTTACGTACTGTCTGAGTGCCGCTGGCACAAACCTAAAATCGTATTTAAACCAGCTCACGGAACCGTCGGGATCGAGGATGTTGGACCCCTTCCCCTTGTGTGATACAAAATCAACGCTTGCATTGGTGTCTTCCTGAAGGCATGCTGCTATGTAAAATTTATAGGGTTGAGTGGTAGTTTGCAGATTTCTGGAATATTTACCTCCTATGCTCACCCAGTTAACGTCTGGATTGGGCCATGGTTTATTGGTGGAGGTTCCTATGAAAAAAGGAGCCCCGCGGCTGTCTCCACAGAGCCTGCTCAGGAAATAAGTCACTGTCGCTCTGTTCAGCATATCATCATCAAAATCCTGCTTTGAAGGAGGGTTCATTTCACCTGCGGATCTGTCAACGCAGCCCGGACAATATAAGATTTGATGGGTTTTTAAATAATCACAGGTGTACAGCAGTCCCAAACCTGTAGGGGATTGGATTCCGCCAGAATTCCATGCCGCATATTTGCCACTGTTCGCGCCCCAGTACATGGGTGCGGGCCAGTCATCGTTGAAGTCGTTGACATACATTGTCATTGCCAGCCCAATCTGCTTTAAATTTCCGGAGCAGGCGGCTATCTTCGCCTGGTCCTTGGCGTTCATCAGTGCCGGCAGGAGCAAGGCGGCGAGAATACCTATTATCGCTATTACAACCAGCAATTCAATCAGGGTGAATCTATTCCCGGTTTCATTTTTATATTTAACATCCATATGCTGTTCCCTTTTTATGATCATGGATTTGCCCTGCTAAATATCCGTTTTACATGTCTCATTATAATTCATTACGGCCACCAAGTAAATGGACGACATTGCAAAGATATGGACATTCCTGCAAATGCAGTGCGGATCTCTTGATATAAGCATCTCATGGAAAATAGTATCATTGTTTGGAATGGATGAAAACACCCTGTAAATTGCCATAAGGAGATGAAAAATGACGGAATGTTCTAGACTCGTCTTGGCTTCCAGCGTAATAGCCCAAAGCACACCCGATAATCCCCGGAACGACACTTCCACCATCCTGGAGTTGTCGCCCGGCCACCTGTTGTGCGCCTACCATGCATTCAAGCCGTCTCCCTTGGGGGCCGGAGATTATGGATATGCAGAGGGAGTTATATGTGAGTCTCATGATGCCGGACTCAGCTGGTCCAAGCCCAGAGTGATTGTCGTACCCGATCCGGGAGATCAGAACGTTCATGGCGTCGCACTTGGACGTGCGGCCGACGGAGCTCTTCTTCTGTCCGCCCTTGTCTGCCATACTCCATCAAGCGGCACCATGCGTCTTTATCGCAGCATTGATGATGGCAGGACATTTGATCGTATTGGCGACATCTGGCATACTGAAAACAAGCAATGGCTGCAAGGTGGCGCAGCAGGCCTCTACACTTTGAGCGACGGAAGACTGATCATCCCCTTCTCCGGCGGAGGCGGAGGACTGATCAGACTGATGAAATGGGAGTTCACCCCATCATGGATAGCCCCGGAAAAGATTGAGGAATACCGGACCACGCAGGAAGGGCAGCATTATGCCGCAGGCATGGCATGGAGCGATGACAATGGCAGGACATGGGAGGTGAAGCATCCGCTCATAGATCTGCCGATGAGAGGGACCTTCGAGCTGAGCCTTGCCGAATGCGAGGACGGAGAACTGGCCGTATCGATCCGCACTCAGCTGGGTTCGGTGATGTTTTCCCATTCATCGGACCGTGGAGCGACCTGGAGCCAGCCACAGCCGGGGGGGCTCGCGGCCCCTGAAAACACCTCATGCATCCGCAGGATCCCGGGAAGCGGAAAACTGGTGCTGTTCTGGACTCCTGGAAAGTATGACTGCAACGATGGACACTACGGAGGACGCACGCCTCTTAGCATGGCAATCTCCGAAGACAAAGGACGCAGTTGGAAGAGAATGGCAGATCTGGCTAATGAACCGGACGTGGCCTATACGAACCTGAACTGCACATTCCTGTCCGATGGTACCGCTATGCTGACATTCGCCTACCGAAATCCGGCATGGAAGGTGCATGGCGGTGTCCACAGCCTGAACCTGATCCGGATTACCGGACTAATCTAAGGATCACCGACAGCGATTGGATTGCGACAAGACAAATTATTAATAGGACAGCCATGGCATCACATAAATCAAGCCGGTCTTCCGCACACTGGCAGCGCGTCTTCACCTGCGGCCACAGTTTTCATTTCTGGATTCCCGACATCCTGATTGACATGGCCAAAGAGGCTGGCATCCGCAACCACGTCGCAGCAGGGACTTCATCCATAGGAGGCTCGCGCGTGATTCAACACTGGGAAGTGCCGGAGGAGCAGAACGAGGCCAGGAAAGCCCTGCGGGCCGGCAATGTGGATGTCTTGACGCTTTCGTGCATGACCCATCCGGATGAGGGCATCAGCAAATTTGCGAAGCTGGCGGTGAAGCACAATCCGAATGTCCGCATAACGGTGCAGGAGCTCTGGCTGCCTGAAGACCGCTTCCCGTTCGACGCGCAGCATCGCGTGCACAAATCGGTTGATGAATTCAATGAATCTACTATGTCTGATCTGGTCAAGACGCACCAGGCGTATTTCAAGGAGATGGAAGATTACGTAACTTCGCTGAATGCCGAGATTGGCAGACAATCGGTCTTCATCGTCCCTGACGCGCAGGCGACGCTGGCGTTGCGCAAAAGGATCATTGCCGGAGAGGTTTCTGGATTGACAAAGCAATCCGACCTGTTCAGAGATGCCTGGGGGCATCCGACTCCGCCACTGATGGCATTATCAAGTTACTGCCATTTCGCGGTCATCTATCACCGCAACCCAGCGGGCCTGCCTCTGCCCAAGATTCTTGCGGGTAATCCAAAGTGGGATGCCAAACTCAACCTCCTGTTGCAGGAACTGGCCTGGGATGCCGTAAAACAACATCCGATGAGTCGCATTCGGAAATCTGTCTGAATGAATGCCGGAATCTAATCCGATTCATCCATGTTCCCTCAACATTTGCAGGAATGTCCATACCTTTGCAATGCCGTCCATTTACCCGGCATCTGTTTAGAATTAGAATAACGACGGAAAATAAATATTATATGAAGGAGGTTGAATATGGACATAAGCGCGATGCTGGGAAATTACCGGGTAGTTGACTTGAGCAAGAGTATTGATCCGTCGAAGGAACGGAGACGTTGCATCTTGAACCGGCACAAGGCTGAGGTGCTGGGAGTCGTCGATTACCATACCGATGTCGACATAATGACCCACCTTGGAACACATGTTGAAGCGCCGTATCATCATGGGGAGGATCTCCCTGACACCGCATCTTTGCCTTTCACTTCATTCATGGGACGATGCGTCCTTCTGAAACTTGACACATGCAAGCCCAAGTCCCTCATTACCCGTCATGATTTGTCATCTGCCGATAAGGGGAGGGTGAAGCCTGGCGACATTGTCCTGCTTGATTCAAACTACCATTCAGAGCCGTTCATCACAGATCCGAAGGACTGCAGGCCGCAGCTCAGCAGGGAATCAGCCGAGTGGTTCTTGGAAAAAGAAGTTAAGTCCGTAGGCTTCGGTGACGGCATCGCCATTGAAAACAATCCGGAACATTGCGTCGCCTTCCATGAAATACTGATGACCCGCAACGTTACTTTCATTGAGGTGCTTCAGAATCTGGACAAGCTGAAGGAGGAAATATTCCTCATCGTATTCATGCCTCTGCCGATAAAAGGATTGGACTCAAGTCCGGTCCACGCAATCGCAATTGAAGGAATCCCCGGTTTTTGCGGGGAATAAAATAAACTTGATGAAAGGATCTTCATGAAAACATTTTCCGGAATATATTTTTCCTACTCCCTGATTATCGGACTTGCACTCCTGTGTGCAAGAACCCTGCACGCTGAAGACATTCCATACTGGAAGGCAAAGGATCTCAATCCTGTAACGTTCAAGGAAGCCCCTGCTCATCCCCCTCTGTCGCTTTCAAGTGATGGAAAGAGCGGATATTACATCGCGGTCATGGATCCCAAGGCGAAGCAGCCGGCTGTTTTCCTGCAAAATCTATTCAAGGAGACGACTGGCGTCGAGCTGGAACGGCGGGACATGTTCAAGCATAAGAAAGGTGCTCCGGCCGGTACTTTTGAAACAGCCCCGATAACAGGGGAGGCCATAGTGATTGGAGACTGCCCTGAAGCGCGCGCCATCGGAATTGATCCTGGGAAAATGCCTCCCGAGGGGTTTGAGATCAAGACCGCGCCGGACCGCGTCTATATCGTCGGCCGCTTCGACGGACCAATTGCCAATGGGATGGAGTGGGGAGCCTACGAATTCGTTGAGCGTTTCCTCAACGTGCGATGGTACTTCCCGCAGGCGGAGCCGAACGGACCGGAAATTGGTCGGGACGTGCCTTCCTCACCAAATCTTCAAATGCCCGCAGTCTGGCTCGAAGACCATCCGTTCTTCAGGATGCGAACGATATTTCCCGCGGTCTCCAACAGCTGGCAGGGGACCGGAATTATCCTGACTAACATACAGAAATGGCATCGCCATGGCAACTCCTGGCCGAACGAACTTCTGGTGCACCAGCCACTCTGGAGCAAACACGAGGAGCTTGTCAAGGAGCATCCCGAGGTCTTCCAGGTCAGCAAGCAGGGAGAGCGGCAGACGAACGTCCTGTGCTACGGGAACCCGCAGACTCTGGCAACTTATCTTCAGGGGGTTGAAAATTTCCTCGAAAATGAGAAACGTCTTGCAGCCCACAACGAGAAGATGAAAGGAATCAAGCTGGCAAAGGGTGAAAAACCTCCAAAGGCGGACCTTCTTCCCGCCTATGCACCGGTTACGGTGAAGCGAACCATAACTGTTTCACCGGCAGACGTAGAACTGGCATGCTACTGTGCCGACTGCCGGAAGTTGTGGGACGACAACGGCGGAGAGTTCGGAGGGGCGTCAAAGGTCATGGCGGCTTTCACCGACAAGCTCGCCCGTGAAGTCCTCAAGCGGTGGCCCAATGAGAATTTCACCATACTGCTTTTGCCCTACCTCAACTACACCAAGGCCCCGGACGGCTTCAAGTTCCCGGGAAATGTCGAAATACAGCTCTGCGGAATGCCGGGATTCGCCTGCTACAAGGAGCCGTCAATCGCAGATTCCGAACAGGAGAACATCGACAAATGGATCGAAATCTCCGGACGCAAGCTCCAGAACTGGCACTACACCGCCTGGCCTGCGCACAAGACCAAGGCCGCATACCACTATGTCCATGTCCCAAAGGAATTTTACAAGCGCAATCTCGACAAGACCGTCGGCAGCTTCCTGAACGGAGACTATAATGAATGGCCCCGCCAGAATATTTCCATCTACTGCTGGCAGCGCACCCTGTGGAATCCTGACTATGACGCCGATGCCGCAGTCGACGCGTTTGCAACCCGCATGTTCGGGCCGGCATCCAAGACCATGCGCGAACTGATCGGACTCCAGATCGACGGCTGGGAGAAGAGCCGCTGGACCGGAGGCCGTCTTTCCCCAAAGGGCATCTACGAAGAGAGCTTCCCGAAAAAAGACATCGACCTAATGAAGGAGCTTATGGAAAAGGCAAAGAAGGAGGCCGCCGGAGACAAGCTTGTGACCGAACGGCTTGATTACTACGAAAAACCTCTCATCGCATTTTTCAACGAGGCGGATATTTGCGGGGGAAAGGGACTCAAGCCGCTGGCGATGCAGAAAGTCGGCGAGGATCCTGTTATGGACGGAAAACTCGACGATCCCATATGGCAGCGTTCCACTCCGGTCAGCTTCGTGATCGCCGGTGGTAAACAGATGGGTGAACCGGTGAAATACCCGACAGAAGTACGTGCCGTATGGACAAACTCAGGCGTGACATTCGGATTCCGCATGACTGAACCTACACCGAACCTCCTTGAGACCGCTAATGGAGGCCATGACAACGGTACTATCTGGTGGGACGACAATTTCGAGATCCTGCTGGATCCCACCGGCAAGAAGGAAGGAATCTATTATCTGTTCATAATAAATTCGAATGGCGACTACTGGGACTCACATCTCAAGGATCCCACATGGGAGTGCAAGGGCATAAATATAAAAACCTTCACCGGCAAGGATTTCTGGAGCGCCGAAATCTTCATGCCTTATACGGCTTTTGCTGATGTGAACAAACCGGGTTCGGGTACAAACACCCGCTGGTACGGAAACTTTACACGGCACAGGATTGCCGACAATGCTCCCAAAAGCAGCAAGCCAAAACAGGAAGGAAGCGTGCGCGAATACCAGCGGATGAACACGATCGGTGCAATTGCGAGCGACAACCTCCTCGACTTCGGAGAACTGCAGTTTATCGAATAAGCAAGAATACAGAGACGCCTTATGTGTGTATGCATTATCAGAACATTAAATATACATTTGTGTATATTTAAGTGTATATGTTCTGTTGACACGCGTGAAATCCATGCTAAGATGAATCAAATGCAAAACTGCCTTGTAATGGCATATACAATAAGGATACTGGCACATGCAGATAGGACAGGGACTTTCCAGCGGGATGGTTTTACAGAGGACGCGGTCAGGCAGATCTGATGCGCATTTTTCAGGTATCTCTGGAATCAGTGGGAATGTGTTGGCAACGGTCACGCAGAATGGCAGAACGCTCAAGGGGTGGAAACGCAGGAAGACTGGAAATTCCATCCGTGGCAAACTCTCAGGGCGGATCATGGGGCTTCCCCCGGGCGGACCGTATGACATCAGTTTGGAAATCCATGATTCTTCCGGCATGAAAGATTCACTGTTGCTCAAAGACGTACTTGTGGGGGATCTCTGGATTCTTGCAGGCCAGTCGAACATGGAGGGCATAGGCTACCTGAAGGACGCTGCCAGGCCGCTGCCGCATGTCCGTGCCTTCTACATGGATGACCGCTGGGACGTCGCCAAGGATCCAATCCATAATCTGTCAAAAGCCGTGGACCGGGTGCATTCCGACGTAAATGGTGGACAGCCTCCAAACCGCGCCAAGCATATCGGTGTCGGACCCGGAGTAGCGTTCGGACAGGAGATGTTCCGCAGGACCGGAATTCCACAGGGATTGCTTGCATGCGCACATGGAGGCACTTCGATGTCCCAGTGGGACCCTGCAAAAAAGAATCTCGGAACGAGAAGCCTCTACGGAGCGATGCTGCGCCGTTTCCATAAGAACGGTGGACGTGTGGCGGGCGTTCTCTGGTATCAGGGATGCTCGGACACATTTTCCGAGGGTGTGACCCTTTACCGGGGGCGAATGCAGAGACTGGTACGTTCCATGCGTCGGGATTTCGGTGATCCAAAACTGCCTTTCGTGGCTGTACAGATTGCCGGCGTTGCAAGTTCCGCGCACAACGCCCTGTGTTGGAATAGAATCCAGGAAGAACAGAGGCTTCTGCCAGATTGGATACCGAACTGCAGCGTGGTTCCGGCCATTGACCTCGACATGGATGACAGAATTCACATCAGCGGCAAGGAACAGAACCGTCTTGGCCGCAGACTCGCCCAGTCCATGTGCGTACTTCGCGGAGTAAAGGGCTCCGGAAAACCGCCCATCACCCTCGAGTCTGTGAAGGCTCAACGAAACGCTTTGAGCGGAGGTTCGGATATCACGGTAACTTTCGGCAATGTAATGGGACGCCTGCAGTCTCCCGGCAGGCCCTCTGGACTGATCGTAGGCAATCCGTCGCCAGTGAACATGATATACCGGATTGATCTTGAAAAGAACAGCGCAATCATAAGAACATCGGATCCGGTTGCCGATGCGGAAAACTCCTCTCTGCACTACGGCTACGGTCTCATGCCCTTCTGCAATATCACCGATTCAGCCGACAGATCCCTGCCGGTGTTCGGCCCGCATCCGCTGGGTGTTTTACACGCCTTCAGCAAGTTCGTCACAAAGCTGCGGGTCAGCAAGGCCATGCCATCGGCGGGAAAACTCGACAGAGTCTCCTTCCCGAAGAATATGAAAGATCTGGAATTGAAGTCACGGGAATTCGGCACACCATTCTGCAATCTGCATCTCGATCTTTTCAAAAGCGCCACTGAAGACGTGCTTGTCTACTTCTCCTGCGACATCGAGTGTTCCGAACCCATGAAACTTAGCGCCTGCATCGGATACGATGGTCCGGTAAAGCTCTGGATAGACGGGAAGGAAATGTACCATGATCCGAAGGGAACCAATCCGGCGAATAAAGACCAGGGGGTCGTCAAGTTCAACGGAACTCCTGGCAGGCACCAAATACTGATCGCGCAGGGCTCCAACTCCGGCCGGGCCTGGGGTATGTTCCTGCGCTTCATGAGGCGTGATGTAAACCCGAAGCTGATCAGGTTAGGACCGGAATCCTACACGATGCCGAAGATCATGGGATGACTTAAAAAAGAAATAGATACATTTTTTTATACAATTGTGTTCATTATTATAGTTGTGCCCGTTTACATGCTCTTCAGCATATGATATATTCATGAAAAGAACATAATTACATGGAGGGCCAATATGGGAACCAAAGCTGACAAGATATCGATGGAGCTTCTTTCAGACATAGAAAACGGGAAAATACCGATAAATACGCGTCTTCCCACGGAGTATGAGCTCTGCGACCGTTTCAATGCCAGCAGGAATACTGTCAGGAAAGCGATCGAATGGCTGGCTGCTGAAGGAAATGTGAAGCTGAAGAAAAACTGCGGGGCCGTCGCCGCGTCCAAGCCTAAGGACAAAAGCTGGCTCAATACGATATCCGTCATGTTGCCGGGAAAATTTGAATTCGTGAAAAACATACAGGATATGATTTTCCATAAGGATTACGCCACAGGCATGTTTTTCCAGGACGCCTTCAATTGGGATACGGTCAATGAAGAGAAGTTCTTGCGCCAGGTTCTGAACCAGCGGCACAGGTCGTTGCTTGCATTCTGCACACCCCACAAAAACAGCGCAAACGAAAAAATACTTGATGAGTTGGTCAAGGCTGGAATTCGGGTTGTTCATATTGACTTTTACAATGCTTCATTGCCGAAAGGCAATTACTGTGTGCCGGATTACGTGCGCGCCGGCAGGACCGCCGCAACGCATCTGATGCTGTCGGGATATGAGAAACTCTACTACTGCGGTTACGAAAGCCCTGCTTCTCCTCCGGAACTGCTCCTTTCAAAGGGCTTTTTTGAAACTCTTTCCGATCTTGGGCGTGGAGATTCCGAGAAGCGTGATCTCTTTACGGTCAAGGACGGTGCAAATTATTTTCAACTCAGAGAGTACGGGCATTCCCCGCAGCTCGAAGACGATCCGGAGAAGTTCATCAAAAAACTGGGTCCGAAAAGCGGGGTTTTCTGCGGAACAAAAACGCGGGCGCTCAAGTTGCTTGGATTGCTGAAGGAAAACAATATCCGGGTTCCTGAAGACGTCGGAGTCATTGGAGCTGAAATGCTCTATGAATATCAGGAAGAGGACAGGAAGATAGACTATGTCTCGTTTGACAGGATGGACATGTTCAAGAGCGTTATCGACGAGGTGACCAAGTTCCATTTCAAGGAAATGCATGTGCTTAACGCCCCGCAGGTGATAATCAATGGAACTTCAAAATAGGCATTGGAGATTATTGTGGATATTCTACGCATGAGAACGATCCTCCGGCTGTTGTTGCTGGCGCTTCCGGGGTTTTGCCCTGTGCTTTCGCAAGCACAGGAAGCAGCCGCGGAGAGGACCTTCAGGTTGTATGATGGCGTTACTGTCTTCGTTGACAATCCGCAGGGGAAAGATTTCGATGTCGGACTCGATGTCCGCGACCTGAACCTCCTGGCGAACGGGCCGCGCGAGGTGCTTTTCAAGGTCTACGACCCCGAAGGCATCCCTGTTGTCCGCGAGATTATTCCGGATGACGGCTGTGTCAGCGCGAACTTCCCGGATCGCATTGGTGGCTGGGATCATGAGCTGCAATACTATGCCAACCTATATGCCAAAGGCACCATGCCCGCGTTCCGCTGGAGCGCATGGTCGGATCCATCACGCCTGAAGACATTGGTGGCGCGCAAATTTGAACGTCCGGTCAAGGGAGGAAAGAAGGGCGTGTATCGCATTGTGCTTGCAGGAATGCCGGACATCTATGTGACCGTGCGTCTGCCGCAGTACATGAAGGTTGGCTTCACAGGACACCCCAACTTCATGCAGGGATACGGATCGATGCTGAGAAAGTCCTATATCTATGTGCCAAAGGGGACCAGTGGTATTTTTTACGCATTTAGCGAACCGGATCTGCCGCGCACCCGGCAATTCAAACTGGCAGGGCCGGACGGAAACATTATTTTCGATGTGACCGCAGTGGGAGGCTACACTTCTATTGACGGGCCGTGGCAGAAAGCCCAGGTCCCATTCGGCAAGCCGGGAGAGTATGATGGCAGGATCATGACCTTTGAAGTTTCCGACGGACCAAACGACTTCCTTGCCAAGATCACGTTCCAGCAGCCCAAAAGCGTGTTCAACGAATACGTCGGGATGGGATCTTCCGCAGTATTCTGTGCCGATGAAGCGGCCGCAAATGCGATCCAATCTGGAACACAGGTAATTGACGGCGACATATTTTGGCATCCCTTCCAGGTTCGTTTTCACGACTGGATGAAAAAGAACGCGGGCAACGTGGACGAATCGCTTCGCAAGGAACTGGAAAACATTTACACACGCATGCGCTATCTCGAAAGCAGCGACGGTCGCGGTTCGGCGTCGTGGTGCAACTGGGCATACTCGATGGGCTACTACGGGTTTGATGTATTCCGTCCCGCCTGGCTCCTGATGAAGCGGAGCGACGTGCCTCATGAGGTCAAGGATATCATAAAGGAAGGTCTGATCATGGCTGGCGACCGCCTGAGTTTCGCCACCAATATGGAAAAGGTGAACGGCAATTCCTTCTCGCAGATAAACGTAGCCCTTTGGTATTGCGCGCGGGCAACGGATGACGCGATGCAGAAGAACCTGTTTGAAACCTTCTGGCAGCGCTGGACAACTGAGGGCTGGGGCATCGGCACCGGACTGAGCAGATCCGGAGATTCTCAGGAGCACTTCGCCCATGACGGCGGCTACGGCTCGTATCTGCTGGACAACTGGAAGGCTGCCGGCAACACCTGGGTAAAGGGCGGCGGCATTCTAGGCGATGCAACAGACGACCCGCGCTTCCAGAAAGTCTACGACCGGTATCAGGAATTATTCAGCTATCTGTATTGCCGTGAGGCCAAGGGGAAAATGATCAACGCAGTTCCCTGGTCCAGCCGGATACATGCCGGACCTCATCTAATGGCCGCAAATTGGGAAACTGAGCAGCGCCGATGGAAGGGTGATCCCGGTGCCGATTTTACAGTTAGCGTGAATGGCGGTGACGAGTGGTTTGCCGCGCGCCGAAAGAACTATTACATGCTGACATTCCATGGACGAATTGCACCCGAGTGGCTCAGTCGGTGCTTTGAGGGGCAGGTCGGTTTCTCCGGTGGCACCATCTGCCAGCTCACAGTGCCGGGCAAGGGCCCGGTTCTTGCTGGCACACTCCACGGCTCATATGGTAAAAACATGGATCCATCGCAATGGGCGAGCTTGAAAGTGCACTCGCTGGTGGGCGAGTTATGGGACCGCTCGCCTCTTGTGGCAGCGATCAGCGAACATGACAATGCGAAACTTGATGGCAATATACTCGCCAGTTCCGGTGAGGTGCGTGGAGCACATGTGAAATCCACCCGCAGTTACAAGTACAACGACGACTCGATCGACTGTTCAATCCAGCTTCATGAATCCGAATATGCGCGGGTCATGTCGATCTGGGGGCATGGACGTTTATGGTCAGAAGTGCGTGAGGCGTGGGAACTTATTCCCTTCATCCCGATGCGCCCTGATGGAAAGACCCGCACATCTGTGACCGTGGCCGATGGGAGCGCATTGACAGCCGACGGTACCACAACATCGACGGTGCGCATCGATCGCGGCGGTTTCGGCGTCGAGATCAAATTTGACCAGGCTAGATTCGTAAAACTTGGAATAGGCAATACGGTGATGATCCAAATTGTCGCACCCGTTCCTCCCGACGGCAAGCCCGTACCCGCCGATCAAGTGACACTTGCATATAAGCTACTGCCGTTCGGCAATTAGACAGTAAGAACAATAAATATACAATTTTATTCATATAATTGTTTTTGTTCTTGTTGACATGCTGACTTATTTATGATATAATGGCTTAACAGCATTAATGCCAAGGAGGATTTCATGGTCACCGAAAATATTTACAATTTGAAATCTAAAATCTCAAAACGGCAATTGACAGTTTGCAATGCATTCACCCTCATCGAGCTCCTGATCGTCATAGCGATCATAGCCATTCTTGCGGCCATGCTCCTGCCGGCGTTGCAGAATGCGAAAGATCAGGCCAAGAAAGCCGTATGTATCGGCAATTTGAAACAGGTTGGCGCGGGAATGTTAATGTATGTCGATGATTTCAATGACAATTGGCCGTCACCGATGCTCTGGGCTGCGGGAGGCAGGTATGCTGCAATAAATGCAACAGTTACCGGTTTGGGCCTGCTCTATACCGGTGACTATGTGAAAAGCCATAATTCATTTTATTGTCCTAGCTGTGTGTCCAGATCCACGGGTGATTTGACTATATCCAAAACAAAGTTTGATTCTACGCTTGTAGATGCGGCAAAAGCTTTGACTGTGACATACTGGCTGAGTAGGACCTGGGATGGAGATTCAACCGGACATCTTGTTTATAATCCCAGGCCTAATCCCATAACCCCGTATGGTTACTACCATGTAGGAGGCAAGTATTCGAAGAATCTGCCAGCAGCTACCAAGCCTTACAAATTTTACATGGCGGCATGTCTGCAGGATGACGTAAATTCAACACATGATTTCCTTTCCCACAAGGGGGTAGGCTGCAATATTTTGGACATGGACGGCTCTGTTAATTGGTTCAAATATAATTTTTTAGCTTTGAGTGGGATGGATAGGCAGCTTGCTGGAAGCACAGCCTTTGACGCCATGGTGAAGTACAGGGAGTGATGCGAACCGTATTTTACGGACGCCCAAGAAAAGGATCTTTTATGAGATTAATCGTCTTGCTATCGCTCACAGTTAGCATGTTTTCAAATTTCAGCGGGTCTGTCCGTGGGGAAGATTACTCCCTTGTCGATGCGGCCGGGAAAGGCTGTCCAGTATATGTTTCCAAAGATGCCGACCGTGAACTTTACGGGAGTGCCAATGATTTATGCAAATACCTCAAGCTGATAAGCGGTGCCGATTTCAGCATCAATAAAATTGATTTAGATGTGTTGCCTTCCGGTTTCGGGATAGTTGTCGGGGTTGCTGATGACAGGAAAGCTCAGGAGTCGCTAGCCGGAGATGGGTTCATCATGCGGACCAATGGGGACAAGCTGCACCTTTACGGGAAAACATCCAGAGGTTCCAGTTTTGCGGTATACGCATTCCTTGAGGATGTGCTGGGCTGCAGATGGTGGTCTTGCGATGAGGAAGATGTTCCAAAAGCGGAATCTTTGAAAATCAGCAGTTTGAACATAGTCCGGAATCCCCGTTTCCTCCAGACCGAACTGATGAACAGCGAAGCGAAGGACAGGACGTCCAGATTCTATCTTAAATCCAAATCTGTCAACACGGAAAGTTTCACGGGCTCACACACAATACAGCCGATGCTTAAGGAATATGCGGAATCCCATCCCGGGATATACCCCATGGTTCCTGAAGAGAAAGGAAGCAAAACGCTTGTCCGGAAATTCAACAATCTCCACTATTGCTACAGCGCGCCAGATATTGCAGATGCGTTATCTGCGGCCCTTGAAAAAGAGGTTGTGAATAAAAAAGGAAACGTAAGGGACTGGATCTATTTCGCCGGCATGGGTGATTGGTACGGCGGCATGTGCCTGTGCGAACGCTGCCAGGGGATTTATGATGACGAAGCCTGGACCAATCCGGACGGGAAAAAACTTCCGGGCTATTCTGCAACACTCATCCGAATGATAAATGAGGTTGCCAGGAAACTCGAAAAGAAGTATCCCGGAATCAGGGTGGGTACCTTCGCCTATATGAGCCTGGAAAATCCGCCGGCAAAGACTAAGCCGGACAAGAATGTAGTCATACAGATGCCGCATCTGCGCCATTGCATTGCGCACCCGGTTTCGGAATGCGGGAAAAACCGGAATTATTGCCAGAGTCTTCAGCGCTGGTGCGAACTTTCTCCTGGCAATGTCTATATCTGGGATTACGCGGTCAATTTCGGAGATAATTTCATGATGCCGTTCCCCGTCATCCGTTCCATGGGTGAAAATATCAGGTTCTACAGCAATCTGGGCTGCGGTGGAGTGCTTTTGCAGGGGAACTATGTTTCAACAGGCAGCGATTTGGTGGTTTTGAAAAACTATGTCTGGCGCAGGTGCATCTGGGAGCCTGAAACCAAGGTGGATGACCTGATCAGTGAGTTCTGCGATGGATATTATGGTCCTGCGGCAGCTGCCATGAAGAAATATGTTCTTCTTCTTGAGGATGCTGCAAGTGAAAACAAGGAGCATTTCGATGAGTTTGCAATGCCTGTGGAATTAAGGAAGAAGATATTGACAGATGAACTTATCGCAAGAATGAGGATTTGTTTGGGCGATGCCCTCAAGTCCGCCGACGGCAGGGAACCATATCAGCGCCGGATAAAGGAGGCTGAGGCGAGCCTGGAAGCTCTGGAGCTGTGGTGCTACAACGGCAAACCCAGGATTCTGGAGGAGGATGGTGGGGAGCTGTGTATCAACGGTGAATACATTTCCACAAGGATAAGGAGCATGCTTGATTATTCTCGGAAATCCAGTGCAAGAGAGTTTGGAACCTACAAGACATATCATGAGTTGCTCCTGAGCGCAAGCGGCGGCCCGCTGTTGAAATTATCAGGGGGCGATCTCTCTGTCGATGTTGCACCGCTGCAGAAAGGCAGGATTTATCAGATCAGATTCAAGGGCAGGCCGGTCCTGCAGAGCCAGTACCTGTCCACTGACAAAAAACTTTCCAAGCGTCCGGCAGTCCTGAGGGGCAGCTTCGAGAGCCTGCAGAACGATCCTGAAATTTATCAGGTCAAGGAGCGGTCGGACACCAGGATTGTCATGCAGGGTGAATGCGGCATCGGTTGCTGGAAGGCAGTCCAATCAATCGCGACCAAGACGATTGAAATTAAAAACGGCAATACAATAATGATTGGCGGCGAGTCAGAACGCACTGACAGTCGAATAGAAAGCAAAGACAATAAGGAGGAAGTCTCCACGGCAATAACCGATTACAGGATAAGCCCTGGCAAGGCCTTTGCGCTGGAGACTTCATCAGACCGCAAATCCTGGAATAAGTTTGATCTGGATTCCGCGTTGAAAGCACAAGAGGGAAAGGCCGATTTCAAAACCGGCAAATCAGCTTCCTGCGACCTTCCTGCAAATGCCTGCGCTTTCAGGATTTATTTCCCAGATACCGGGATCACCGTAGAGGATTCCTACCTAGCCCCAGGTGTTGAAGGTTCAAAGATAATATGGGATTCGGCAGAAGGAGTTTTGACGACCGAGGTTAAGTCGAAAACGGTTGTCAATGGCTGGAAAAGCAAAGGAATATATCCCGAAAAATGGCTGGAAAGAGAAATAAGATTCAAAGAATAAACATAGGAGTTTTTTATGAAGAAGATTAAAATGGCTCATATCGGATGGTTGTCAAATGATTGCGGTGCTGACTGCATGACTACGGCCTGGTGCGATATCAACAAGGAAAAAATGGCTGAGAACGCCAAGAAGCATCCTGAAATTGAAATGTACACGGATTACCGTGAAATGATTGCAAAGGCTGATTTTGACGCGGTTGTGATAGCCACGCCTAACTTCGTTCACGCAGAACAGGCGATCGCCTTCCTAAAGGCCGGCAAGCATGTGTTTCTTGAAAAGCCGATGGGGATTACAAAAGGGGAAAGCGATGCGATCCTGAAATCTGCAGAGGAGAGCGGGAAAGTCCTGGCTGTTGATTTCGAGCTGAGGATTTCAACTTTTTCGCGAAGGATCAAGAAGTTCATAGAGGGTGGTGAGTATGGTGCTCTCAAGCGTATCGAGTTCATCCACCACCGCGGTTCCTGGTTGAATGAAGGTAACGGTATATGGCGGGTCATCCCCGAGAAGAGCGGCGGAATGTATTTCATGGAACCCGTTCACGAGGTAGACATATTCCGCTTTTTCGGCGGCGAGATCGATTCAGTCCAGACGACAGTGGGGCCAAACGTATTGCCGCATTACAAGTTTCAGGACAATCTCTGTTCACATTTTTTCTTCTCAAGCGGTGCGCTTGGAACTATCCTGACCACTCACACGCATAGCGCCCAGACGGGTAATCCCGCCTATCAGAACAGCACGCTGGGACACGACATGTCGATGATACTCACCTTTGCCGGGGGATCGGTGTCAACCGACTTTTTAAATTGCACATTCCTGTTCAACCGCTTCGAGGAATATCCGGCCGGTTCGGGGGCCTTGCGTGTGATCTTTCAACGGAGGGAGGATTATTCTCCGGACGGCGGCATGAAGTTCTGCCACGACATCAGCGCAATGCGGAAGGAGTTTATCAGGAGGATAGCCTGCGGTGAACCCCCGATGCAGGATGCCCTTGATGCCTGGAAAAGCCATCAGGTCTGTCTCGCCGCCGAACAGTCGGCAAAAGAAGACTTCAGACGTGTAAAGGTGGACTACAAACGATGAAGGATTCAATGTCTAGAAAATTACGGGTTGCAGTCGCGCAGATGGTCGGCAGGCTGAAGAGCCCCGTTGAAAACATGACTCTGGCATGTGCTCTCAGCAAGAAGGCGGCAAGCAAGGGGGCGAGCCTTGTTCTTTTTCCGGAAGGCTGCCTCAATGGCAACGCTTTCTCCCGTGAAAAACAGGACTTTCTGAATGCGGATCCGCGTGAGTTTTCCGTGCTGCAGGAGATTGCCGACAGAAGCAATATGACTGTCTGCATCGGATTCACTGCACCATTGAAAGATAAGTTCAACAATGCCTTTGCAATAATCCGGCCCGAAAAGGAACTACTGTTCCAGTTCAAGTGCGCTAGGAGCGACGGCGAACCGGAATTCCTTGCAGTCTATGGCGACGAGAAGCGGATAGTTTTTGAAGTGGATGGAGTTCGTACGGTCATTTCCATATGTTCTGAGCTTGGATGTGAGCGCATAGAGAAAAGTATCCGTGAAGCAGCGCCGGAGCTGCTTCTGCACCCTTCTGCCGGTCGTCTCATGGAAGAGCAGGTCGCATCGGTGGATTCTGATGAACAGAAAACAGAGGCGTTTAAAAAAGAATGCCTCTCGGTGATCTTGAGAACGGTCGAAGACGTTAAATGCCGCGCCATGCCCAAAATATGTGCAAATCCAATCGGGTTCGACGGTGAGACTTTCTGGCCCGGCAATTCATTTGCAATAGATGCTAGCGGCAAAATAGTCTTGTGGATGGAAGGGGAGAACAACCCGGATCGCATGGAGGCCAAGGTAGAGGTTAAAAATATCCGGATATGATTGTATGGATTTTGTTGCTGGTGCCTGATGCCTGATGACTAAAGTTGCGGCCCGCGGCCGCCTAATTTAACGTATAGGAATTTCAAAGTGTCAGGTTATGATTTAAGTTTGTCGTTTTCGGATCTTCACATGCATTCATCATGTGTTCGATCGTAGTAGCTCGGGTCTATCTTTGACCCGAGTGTCGTGGCCTGAAAGATCGCGGGTCAATAGACACCGCGCTACTTCGAAGTTGGAAGTTCGATGTTCAGATTATTTAAAGTTGCGGCCCTTGGCCGCCTAATTAAATGTATAGGAATTCCAAAGTTGAAGTAATGCGGGCTTTAGCCTGCAATTTCCCTTGCGTTTCCAGATTAATTTAACTACAGGCTGAAGCCTGTGTTACTAAAA
>CAZION010000083.1:0-27858 GCA_964540865.1 uncultured Victivallis sp. | reverse complement strand
TGGCGTAGGCCACCCACGCGGCGGCTTCCTGGGCGGTGCCGGAGTTCTCCGGGTTTTTGGGCCACAAGTTGCAATTGACGATCAGGATCGCGCCCTTCGCCTCGACCTGTTGTACAAATTTCATGAAATCATCAAACCCTAGAAGAGGTAGCTCTCCCTTTTTCTCGAAGAAGTTTGTCACCGGCTTACGCTTCCCCAGCGGGCCGATCGAGTCAACCCAACGGAATGTGTTGGCCAGAGAGCCGCCTGGATAGCGAATAAGTCCAGCTTTGAGGGGCTTGATCAGTTCGACTACTCCCGGTTTGGCACCTGATCCATCCTCGTTGAAAAGTCCCTGCCCCTTCCACACCCACTCTACGTTCTGTCCGAGCCAGAGTGGAGGTACGTCGCGGACGATCTGATCTGTGTCCACCGTAATTTTTGCAATGATTGCCTTTTCCTCGGCAGAAACCTTTGCACAAAGAAGCACAATAGACAAGAACAATGTCTGGTATAATTTCATTAATTCCCTTTGCTGTGATAACGTTTTTAGTTACCCTCAGGTATACTAGGTCTTTGCCGCCAAGGTCCTGCGTAGTGATTGTGACTGTGACCTGTTTGCCTTCAACTTTGCCCGCTGCCGATTGTTTTCATCTGTGCTCTTTCTTTTGTTTGCTGATATAAAATTTAATTTTTATGTTTTTGAGCTAATTGCAAAACTCGCGTTTTGCAGGAATTCAGAAGTCAGAATACAGAATGAAATTAGAACTCTAATACGGATTTATTCTGACTCCTGACTCCTGACTCCTGAATTCTGACTACTTTTGAAATCACCTCTTTTATTTGACTGGACGCACTGGGATCGGCTGCGGCGGGTTGGCGGTGATTTCGGAAACAAGTATCTCCTCCAGCTGCGCGATTTTCTTTTTGAATTGTTCCCTGAATTTCCCCCTTTTCTGTTCCGTTACCGGATAGCGGTCCACTGCCCAGAGCGCCTGCCGGTAAATGGCGCAGGCCTGAGCAAACATTTTCCGTTCCTCGAACGGTTTGGCGACATGCACATAATATTCCGGGTAGAAAAGCGTGTTCTCCATTGCGCAGAGCAGGTTGAAAAGCAGAAGCCGCTGCTTTTCTTCAGTCAGCCTTTTGTCTGTCAGGTAATCGGTGCCGCGCAGGATGATTCCGTAATTCCAGGGCATGCGGAACGCGGACTCGTGGTAATTCTGGCCGCGTGTGCTGTCCAGGACGAGGCCGTCTATATTGTTCTGCAGTCGGTATTCAGCAATCATCATGTGAGGCATGTACCATTCCGGTTTCATGGCCGCAACCTTATTGAGCAGTGCTTCGCCTTCGTCTTCCTTCTTCTGATTGTAGAGGATATGGTAGCCGGTGGAAAAAAGGCGGTAAGCGGCGCTGTCCGGATCCATGGCATCGCGCTTGCTGCGCATGGCGGCAAGCAGACCTTCGCGATTTTTGACAAAACAATCCAGGTCGACAGCGATGACAAGAATTTTTCCGGGTGCAAGCCGGATCATGCGGCTCGGGACAGGGGAGGGGATGTCTCCGGACACAGCATGGCTGACCATTATTGAAAGGCTGTTTTCCTTGTCCGTGAACGCAGTCGGTCCCATGTTGAAGAGGGTTCTTACATCATTTAGGGCTTTTCCAGATGTGGCCAATGGTTCGGATGTTGGATTGCGTTCATCAAGGATCTCCTTTACAGTAAAGGAGTTTCCCGTCTGCAGGGCGACTGCGAACATGTCCGGCATGTGGATCAGCAATTCACGGTTTACCTCTACCCGGTAGGCGATCCGCATCTTGAGCTCTGACGGGTGGAATAGGATGCTGCGTTTCACTTTGGCGAATGATGACTCATAACTGACCGATTCGCCGATGAACCCGTCGCTCTTCTCTTCCGAGGGTGGACTTGCTCCCGGGTTCACGTCGACAACGAAACGCGGATCCGTCTGCTTCTCCCAGATGTATTTATTTTCTTCCCGGTAGAACTTGTTGCGGAATTCGAAATCAGTGAAGCTCAGGTTCAATCCTGTTTTCGGATCCAGCAGTTCAACTCCGGGAACATCCTTCAGTTGGAGGGAACTGGGAAGCCAGAGGTTGTCCGCATCTGTTTTGAGCAGGAAGCGGCCGTATGTCTTGGACGTTTCCTCCGCATAAATGTTACCGCAAACCAGCAGGGCCAAAGTTAAGCTCAGAAGTGGCATATGTGTCATCCACCGGTTCATAAAAAAACTCCTTTGAGGTTATGATTTTTCCAGATCTTTCATTTTGGCAGTTCCGATATTTCGAAGAAGCCGCTCAACACCTTGTGGGGAGATCCGTATTCGCTGCGCGTCCAGTGGCGCTGATCATCCGGAACTCCATATACGAATCCGCCGAAGTACACAGTTCCGTCTGGAGAGCTTGCAAGCTGGGTTAATTCATTGACCATGCGTCCTTGTGCATCCTCCATATGACCGTAGCGCCGAAGCGTGCCGTCCGCCAGATCGAAGGTGGACAGCGCCGGCACTTTTCCTGAAAACCGGTAGATGTAGTAAATCCTGTTTCCTGCGAGGAACGCATCGCCGATTGGTGCCGGGTATTTCGCGTTCTCATCACCGAACAGGACAAGTTTGCCGAGTTTGCCGGTCTGAAAATCAAGGATGGCGACCATTGCCGTATCCTCAAAGAAGAGGTGGAGATTTTTATCGACAGGCTGATCCTCTATCCATCGTGCACCGTTGCCGACCGCCTTGTCTTTTCTGGCCAATGGAAATGCTGCCCCGTTCAGTCCCTCGGCCGTGAATTCAGCCACCTTCTTTTGCTCATCTGAAACAGGGTCATAGCTCCAAATTTCGCCTGGAGCCGCCGCCTTTTCCTCGGCTTTGCCGCTGCGGATCTCGTAGAGGAGTCCATTTGCCGCCAGAGCCACTTGCTGTCCAGACAGGGGAAGCCTGCGCGACTTGCCGCTGAGGGTTCCATCATCATTGAGACCAAGTTCGTACCATTCCTGGGTATAGTAGCCCAGCCTGACAACAAGAACATTCCGTTTTGAATCGGCGATGGTCACGAAAATGCCTTCTTTCCGGTCGGGGAATGGAATGCCGATGTTCTTGAAATCACCGCTCTTGAGATCAAGCATTACGATAGGCGAGCCATCGTAAGAAGGTTTTTCATCCGTCCAGCCCGGGAAGTTGCGCTGGCCATAGAACGGATCCTGTCCAGTGAAGTAAAGGCGTCCGGCAATCTCAGCAGGCTTGGCGTGCATCATGTTATGGACACGGTCTTTTTTTGTGCACGCCAGATCATCGAAAGCGCCGAGCCGTTCGACTTTGACAGGCTGTTTCGGATCATAGCGGAAAATGCTCGCCCCCTTGTCCGGATTGTGCGGCATGCTGCAGAAATAGACTTTGCCGTCGGAAGCATACAGCATACTGAAAAAACCACGGTCCGCATGCCGTTCCAAGTCATAAAGGTTCTGTACCATGCGGAAACTGACAGGTTTTCTACCGTCAAGGTTTCTTGCCAGATTGTGTCCTGTTGAAAGCAATCTGTCGGCGGTCACCTGTTTCTGCAGTGGGTAGTAGTAGAGCTGGAATACCCGCAGCTGATCATTTCCTGCAAGCACCCCGATTTCCCCTCCGGCTGTTACGCGAACCTGGTAGATTGTATCAATCCCCTTTTTTTCAAATGCGGCTGGTGCGCCAAGATCGTGCAGCTTCTTTATCTGAGGGCAGTACAGGTAAAGGTGGAATGCCTTTCCGCTCTCGGGTTTCCGGGCGAAGACGATAAAACCTTCGCGGATGCCTACCCTGTCCATCTTCTGCCATTCGAAATCGTCTATGCCGAGTTTCGGCTGAGGTCTGCTTCCACTGACCCATGCCGCCTGCCGCGGGTGCTGGTCTGCAGCAAGAGGCGCAACTCCCTCCAGTGCGCCCTTGGTGTTTGAGAGCAGCGATGGTTTGTTGCGCTCCGGTTTCCATCCGATGGCCGTCAGATCTCCGGTCGAAGGGGAGAATCCATATTGCTGCTCCGGCTCCGGGGTGTTGCTTCCGGCATCATTGGTGGTACCCCGGAAAAGCTCCACATATCCGGGGCGTAGCCTCAGATCCAATATTGAGCCCTGTTCAACCTTGAGTACCGTGGCGGCTTCATCCGAATCAAGAATTTTGCACAGGACGTCTTCCTGTCCATTGCGGTAGAATATCTTGCCGTCGGAGACAAAAAAGGATTTCAGTTCCGCGCCTCCCCTTATTCCAAGCGGCTGCAGCTTGTCGTACAGGACGCGGTAGAGCTCATAATCCTTGCCGTCCATGGATGAGGCGAGCATGACGGCGACACCTTGACTGTGCTTTGGCCATTCCTCCCCCTTGTTGATGATGGCTTTTCCGAGGTACTGCTGGTCGAAAGACACGACTCCCCAGCCCTCGGGGAGTCGCCCGACCAACCTGCCGGGATTCGGGCCGGAACCTTCAATGTTTGCAAGCCGGTAAACCGCTCCGCCCGGGAAGACTTTCGCGCCGGCGGCTGCACCTGTGCCGAGGAGGAGCCCTGTCTGCATGGTCGCAGTGATGCGCTGTCCGGAGACGCCACCGCTGGCTTGCACGCCGCAGACCTCGTTCATGTCCCTGATGATTGCGACAGGACGCTGCTGTCCGCAGTCATAGGCCAGCCATGAAGAACCCATTGCAATATCAGCTGGGTCGACAGAGAAGTTGAAAAGCTGATAGCCCCGAATCTCCCGTCCCGAACTAGCCCAGAACGAGGCTGTGCTGCTCACGGCGTCCGGTGTCTTGCAGACAAGGGACTGTTCCCGCAGGATCAGTTCCGGAGGGTAGTCAACCGCCGGCACAGCGGACGCGGATAGAGCAAGACAGAGAAGTAGGACAGTGAACCGATAATTTTTCATGAGTACCCTTTTTATAATTCAATCTCAAAAGCCAGAGGCCGCGCTGCGGATCAAAACCGGTCGAGGGCAATATCGTACCTTCAAAAGGGGCAAGCTTCCCCACTCCGGCTCGAACCAGTGACGGGCTCTGAAGTGACAACTCAAATGTTTTCATCTGGTATTTTCGAATCCTTTAAGCAATAGGAATTATTATTCTCATTTGCCTTTTTCCGGTGGTGCCGCTGGAATTATTTTCACACCATCTTTCTCCTCGATCAGTGTTTCGGCACCGGCCTTGATGATGTCGGCCGTTTTGAGGCCGGAATAAACGTTTTTCCGGAATATGTTTTTATCGGCGGCAGTTGGTTTATTCTGATACACGCTGTTTTTCTCTTCTATTCCCACCCACTGGGTCGGAGTGCTCTGTGTATCGCGTATGGTGTTTCCTTCTATTGTGTACATTTTGGCATCCTCTGTTGATGCGTATACCGCAATGCCGGGGAATTTGCCAGGTGTTTTCTGAGAGTTGTTGGCAATGGTGTTGCCACGGATGATGTTTCCTGACTCAAGTCCGCCGTTGATTTCAATGCCAGCCTCGCCATTGTTGGAAATCTCGTTGTTTTCGATGAGGTTTTCCTTATCCCGTGGATTTCCGAGTCCGGTCATGCCACCATTGCGACTATTTACAAACCGTGAGTTCTTCACCGTATTTTTCGAGTTGCTCCAGCACCAGTAGAAACCGCTTCCGCAACTATCCCCGATACAGTGGTCGAATACGCCTTCGGTAAAATTTGTCCCCGGATGAAACCCGTTGCCCAGAATACGGGTGGCCTGGCAGTTGAGCACCTGTATGTTCTTTCCGGTCTGCAGGCTGATGCCGTCTGCCGGCCAGTCTCTGACCTCCACCCCTTCAAGAATAAGCCCGTCACTATTGAAAATATGAATTGCAGATAAGGTGTAGCGAGTCATGCCTGGATATATCCGATCATTGCCGTGTCCACGAACCGTGAGATTGCGGATGCCTGCATTTTTCACGTCCCATCCATGAATCGCCGGAAACAGGGCGTACGGCATGTTGATAACCGAGTTCCACTGCTTTCCCGTCCAGGACTCGAGCGGCTCCTTGATTGCTTCAGTGAGCACAACGGTGTTTCCTTTGACCTCTTTTACAAAGCGCATGCGATCCCTGGAATCGTTGCCTGGTTCACCCACCGCCAGTTCGTCACCCGCCTTTAGTATTGATGCATCCTTGAAGACGAGTTCAATGTCCCCTTTGGCTACCGGTTTATCCAGTGCCAGCGCCGTACCGAACGAGATTATGTTTTTACCCGGCTGCATCTTCCCAGGCAGTTCCGACTGCCAGCCCAGAGGTGCTTTCAGCTTGATCTTCCTGCCCTCGCGATCTACGGACTCGCCCCAGGCTGGTGATTGATAACCTTGGTGCGCCATCGGGAATGCGCGCCATATTGTTATGGCTGAACCCGCCTTCATGGTGTCCGGGATCTTATCGACTGCAACCCAGCCTTCGGCTTCAGGTCCGAGCGCAGTTATTTCAACGCGTTCCTCCTTGCGCCACGGAAGAAGTATGGTCTTGCCTTGACCAGCCCCTTCTAAAACTACATTTGATTTCAGGATCAGCCCGCGACGCAGTGGAAACTCACCCTCGGGGATTCGGACTGTTCCTCCTCCGTCTGCAGCAACCTTGTCAATAGCCGCCTGCAAACCGCAGTCCGGCAGGTCGCGATCGACAAATGACTTTGCGTCAAGCACCTGTCCAGAAGGCTTTGTGTCCGGAGCCGGACCAGCTAAAACTGGAAATATTGAAATTGCCGTCAATGCGGATAGAAGCATTATTTTCATCTTAATTTTCATGATAGTGAGTTCCTTTTGTTAAACAGATAGTGGTTGCCCGTCAATTTTTCCAATGTTTCTCGGCATGATCCATTAACCTTAATCCCTCTTCCTCGGTCGCATTTTTCCACCAGAGCAACAGGTATAGGCCATCGGAGCCGTAGCGGTTGACCAGACGGTCTCCAGTGGCCAGGATGGCTTCGAATGATGATTGCCTGCTGGCTATCCAAAGCGATTTTTCCGCCTTCTTGACCTTGTCGTAAATCGGATACCAGCATTCGCTGCCGCTGTCAGGTTTCCCGGCACCGGCCGTCCATTGGAGTGCATCAAGATCCTTGACCGCCATAAGTGCGTCCAAATGCCTTATGGCATCTACGCCGTCCAGATGATACATGGAGAAATCCAGAGCCGCACACTGCCGTTCCAATGAGGGGACCATGAACTCGCTAAATTGCGATGGAGACATCAATGCCGAGAAATCACACTGCACCTTTGCGGTCTTGCCAGGTCCCCATATGTTGAAGGCGGTGAAAGATACAGCGCCGTCGCTCGTCCTGGTAATATCGTAGAGCGGGTCATAATACTTGAAATAGAGATCGTCCACCTGTGCAATCCGCCGCTTGATTTCATCGGGCATGTCGATCAGGTCATAACAGAAAGGCTGCGTCCCCCGAAGCGCCGCCAGTATGTCGATGCTCTCGACCAGGTCTGGGATACATACCAGAAACTCTCCGTTAGCGAGTTCAACAGCGCGCCGTAGCATGGCCTGATGCAATACCCACCATTTGTTGTCGGGATCATAACGCAAGTCAGGATGTGTCGCCCAGTCCTCGACCACTTCGCTGAACCAGATCGTGTCCGGTTGGAAGTTCGGTTCAGAACCCAGGTACAATGTCAGGGATCCGGGGCCAAGATTAAGGCTGAAATAAGGCAGGGCTTCACCGAGGAAGAGCCTTTCGTTCAGTCGATTCAGGAACCATGAGACATTCGCCTCGACATCCAGATAAACCTGATCAACCGGCATCGTCTCCTGTTCCGGGGCAGGCAGCTTTGGCGCCAGACGGACTTTGCGCGGTACGACCGCGTGAATCATTGGACGCCCAAGGCTCGAACGGTTCCACCAGGCTGTGAATCTTTTCCTGGCATCTTCCCACTGTGGTTTGTGAACAAGAAAGCGTGAGTTCATTTATTAATACTCCATATTTTAAAAAGTTGGCACATTTATGTTTTTCACTCAAATTTATTCACCGATCAGATTCTGTCACGGCGCAAAAGCAATTTTTTTGCCTTTGACTGTCGCTTCCCCTTTGACATTGGCTTTAATCTCATAACCTTTCTCCGTACGACGTATGTCCACATCGGCCAGGAGTTCAACCGTGTCGCTTAATCCGATTTCATAGATTTTGGTTTTTCCATAGCCATCGCCTTTGGGGTTCTTGAAAATGTCAGGAGTGAGGGTTGCGCCGGATGGCTTGCTGATTACTTTTCCGCCTTTGAACTGCCACTCCGTGCCTTTCAGAACTATGGTGAAGCCGTCCAGCTTGCGGTTGCCTACGTTTACCAGGAACACTTCAGGCGTTGAACTGATCTCGACCTGCCCATCACCCTTGATCTGCACCTTCTGGATGACGCCTTCCTGGATCAGCAGATCGTCCTTGAATGTGAACTGGGTGCCAGAGCCTTTTAGATCCAGATACCGGTGATTGCCGGCACTGCCAATCGTCACCCTAGGATTCCGGGGAAGCGGAGCTTTTGTCGTGAGCGTCCGCTTCGCATAGTCAATGGCTACGACTGTAGTGGAATATTTTGCGACATCCGCTTTGATTTCCAGATCGCCATCCTTCAATTCTTTCCCTCCAGACAGGCGTGCCCAACGCAATCCCTGAGCATCGCGTGAGACTATTGAAAATGCTTCCCCTGATTGGGTAAACGTGTCGATTTGTCCGGAATTCGTTGTGACTTTTACCACCACAGGATTGTCCTTTGAAATCAGTTCTGCGGTTTTTACAACTGGCGTGTCGCCGCGATACCAATCGTAAATTGCCGGGTAGACGGTAGTGCGGGTGTCCTTGCCTGAATTCTGGATCCACAGAAACGGGAAGCAGTAGGCATACTGTTGGGAATACGCGTTCCCTTGCAGTACATCGTCTCCGGTGCGCCCTAGCAGAGTGGCCCGCACATGGACCGGCGGCAGGGAGGCGTTGAATTTATCTCCGAGCACCGTCTGTTCACAGGCCACGGTCTTGATTATCCCGCCACCCTCGAACTTATGCGGAAATTCCTTCGTTTCGCGGGTCATTGTCCAGACAGCCTGCACCGAATCTGTGGCCTTGCCGGACTTCCTGGTGTTTTCCAGCGGACGGCTCAGCCACTTGTGGTTCTCTGCGGATTCCATCGGGACATTGAGCTGCAGTTCATGACTTTCACATCCATGGAAGCTCCAGGTGTGGAATCCGCCGCCGGTCAATCGCTGAATATCTAGAGCGTAGTACTGTTCCTGTTTGCCGTCCTGGACCAACACAGTGTCGCGTTCAAGTTTTTCAGTCCCCTTTCCATTCAGATAGCTGGCGCGGATCAACGGCGGCTCGAAAGCGCGGAGCCACGGTTCGCCATCCTGAGTGGCCTTGTATGGATTGTCTTCAGGACAAATCATGGCATGATTATGGACATAGTTTGCTATGGCAGTCGGGCGCGACCAGTAATGTCCCTCATTTCGGCAGGCGAGATCCACGGCTAGCGGCAAGCCCATACCGAATAGATTCAGATCCAGATAATCATTATGGGAATGTCCGCGTCCACATCCAAGCCGCATCATCATGGCTGTTTTTTCAAGTGGATTGGTGGAGTCGGAGTTTTCCTCAACAACCGCCAGCCAGTCTGGAACCACCCGTGAGACGTTGTGCATGATTGGGTCCTTGACTGTTTCTGCGGCCTTGACGACAGCCGGGGAATCGTTTTTGTTGAGATTTGCCAAGAGCCATGCATGGCGCGGATCGCCCGAGAGATTAAATACCGCCTCTGAGGTTGCCCGTGCTCCTTTTAGAATGTTTGTCGCTGTTCTTCCGGTATGCGGTCCGCCGCTTGCATCACCGATCATGGCCGGGAATCCACCGGCAAAAAACATGTCTATCAGGAAATCACCTGCGGCACGCACCTTTGGAAATTGGTTTACATCGCTGAGATCCATCGGCGGCTTGATGCCCTTCTCCTTGGCGTTGCGGATCGCATTGGCTTTGAGGATGGTGTTGGATGCATCGCCAAACGCATAGCACATGAAGGAACCAACATTATAGGAACCGCATCGGGACAGCGCTGTGGCATAGAGATCCTCGTAAGTTCCATTGTAAGGAAAGATTTCAGAGCTGCCTTGTGTAAGGTCGAACAGTTGTTTGGTCAGGGGATGTGGTCCCAGAACCTGGGCTGCCATGTCTCCAACCGGGGCGGCGCGTATCAAGCCCTGGTTGAAATCCCGGATGCCGGCGAACACCAGCCAGCAGTCCAGAAAACGGGTCACGTCCTCCGGTGTCTTAACCCATGGGATGAACCGGTTTACCTCGCTGGCAAATAATTGATTGCCTTGGATATAGGGAAACACACAATCATAGGCCCTGAGCATTTTACAAAAAAGATCCCCAGACCAACCGTCATAAAAATATTTTCCGTTTAAACGGAACATGGTCCAGTCGGCATTATATTCCAAATCCGGGTTTTGAGTGCACAGGCGGATATCATGCAGGCTCAGTTCCACCGCCGGCCAGTCATACGCCATCCGGACCAGCATCATTGATACGTCATGCCCCATCTCCGGATCACCCTTGGTCAGGTATTTGTAGGGCCAGGTGTCTTCAAAGCTGGACTGTGAACCAGTCAGCAGGTTGAAGAAAAGGCAGATGCGGTCTTTCATCATTTCTGCGCGGGGGCAGTAATATATATCTGTTTCCAGTTCCGGAAATTCCGCTTTTGTCAGATAAATTCCAGTGCCGTCATCGGGGCGTTCCCCCGGCCAAGGTTCATTGTTGAGGATTTTCTCATATGGAAAAATCTCGCCGGTTTCCGTGTTGATGAAATCCAGAGGTTCAAATACTGCTTCTGACTTCAACCTTTTTTTTCCGCCAAGGGCCTTGTCTTCCCATTTTGGCAGTTTCAATGAAGCTGGTGGTTTGGCGAATTGCGGTACCTGTCCCTGCACCACCCAGTGGATATTAAGCGGCGGCATGGATTTCCAGATCATGTCGTCACGCAGCTGGCGTTCAGTTGAGATTTCCGTCAGCTGTGTCGTCTTGCCCTTGTCTATGTTCTGAGAGTTCTTGACCGCAACATCCGGCAGGCCTGCCAACTGGTCAATCAGGTTGATCGATGTGATTTCCGCGATCTCCTGCGACTTCGGGCCGAGCCAGAAACTGGCGGTATAATCCCCGTCATCAACTATGTGGATATGAAATCCCTGCATACGCCGTGGCAGGAAGCTCTGTTTGAGATTCATCAGTCCGGTGCCGACTATTTTACCGGAGCTGTCCTTGAGGTTGAATCCCATCGCGCATGGTTTCCATACCTGCTCGAGCTTTTCGCGTCCCTCTCTGGCAATGGTCCCATAAACATAAAACGAGTAAAGTCCGCGTTTCAATCCTTTGAGCTTGATGGAAATGGCTGGATCGCCCGCCTTGATGGGAATGTATGCCTCCTTGACTTCCTTGGCTGGCCTTTTCGGATCGGTATAATTTGCGCCGTCAACTTCGAACAGGGGTCTTGGAACCTGCCGGATTTGAACCCGTCCTGCATCGATCTGTTCCGGTGTGAACGCCACCGAATCTGCAGGCGGTTCCAGATAGGGAATCATCACCTTGGGGTCACCTTTGCTGATGGCGTGAACCGAGGAGATCAACCCGAACAGCAGGGTGAACATCACGAATAAGTATTTTTTCATGTTTTAATGTCCTTGTCTATGAATATCTAATATCAAATCTTCATCTTCTGCGAATTGCAAAATTCGCACTTGGAGTGCGGCAATTCATTGCCGCTTTTAATGACGGAATTTATTCCGTCCCAAAATGCCGCGAAATAAATTTCGCGAAACAAGGCGGTAACGAGTTACCGCACTCCACGGAGCGTTGCCACGCTCGTAAATAAAGAATCCACGCTGCCGGATATTCAGATTATCTTCACTTCGTAATTTCATATTCGGCTGTTCGATTATCCAAGAGTTGCGGCTCTTGGCCGCCTAATTTATTTTTTTGTGCTTATCTTGCAGACGCCTGCGGCCAGTTCCTTTTCAGTCAGACGAACAGTTTCCATGCCTGGGATGGTGATTGTGCACGGGACATTCGCCCTGACCTCGTAGCCTCCGTCAATACGCCGTACATGTACGAACGTATTGATTTTCAGTGTGTCTCCCGGACCGAACAGATATCCTAGAAGCTTTCGTTTGCCATCTTTGTCACCGTCACTGAAATCCGCATCGGATACTGGAGCGCCGAGAAGTTCCCATGTGAATGTGAGGCCAGGATAAGTGGCCCGCCAGCGTCTGCTGCCATCCTCGTTTTCCAGGACGCGGTTTGCGTACTGCCAGCCGCCGGTGCGGTAATCGATCTCCTTGTCACCCTTCGGGGAATTCGGCATCTTGAAGTAGAATGTATGGTTGGCCGGATCGACCCGGGTCACTTCCAGTTCCAAAACCACCTTGTCTTTGGGTTCCTGTATTTTAAACTCGTTCACGCCTCCCGAGCCATACATGCGCAGTATTCTTTTCCCGTCGCCGTTGGTGTCGGGCAGATCTTCCATGCGCAGTTCGGTCGGATATGAGAGCCGGGTGTTTGGCCATCCCAGATACATCCAGCGCTCCTTGGGTTCAAGTTTTGCTTTCCAGAGCTTGTCCTGCGCTTCATTGGAGACTGTTGTTCCGTTGCAGTACTGGGTGTCGCACCCGTAGACCATTGGCTCGAGTTCCGTCTCCACCAGTTTCCTGTCTTTGTCAACCGAGACTATTTTCGACTGGTAGTAGCGGGGAGTACGGACTACCTCGGCGTTCTTTCCGTCAACCTTGCCCAGCTGGAATGATTCACGGTTTTGATCGTTTCCTATCAGGGCCTGCTGACCATCGAGAATTTTCGCGGGTAGGGTTTCGGAAAGTGTTAGAGTCCTCTTGTCATAATTCACACTTTCAATCTTTGCTTCGTAGGCAGGTCGGTCGCAGGTGATGCTGATGCCACCCCGCGAGAGTTTTGTTCCGCCAACAATGTGTGCAGAACAAAGCCCCTTGTCATCCTCTGAAATGAAACCGAACTCTCCGGTCGCAGCAGTTCCGTCTTCAATCTGGTGTTCAATCGTAGGTTTGAGAGAGGAAAAGCATAGGTCCTTGCGGCCATTTGCGAGGGTAAGTGCAATTGCCACGCCTGCACCTGCGTCTCCTGGCAGAGCTGCTGGAGTTACCTTGAGCTGTTTTTTTCCAACGATGAACTTGGCTCCTGCATGCGCCTCCATGACTGCAGGATAGATGCTTGCCAAACCCTCGCTTTCCTGTTTGCGCTGGACATTGATATAGGGCATGTCCACAGGGTAGGTTTTGGAGGATGCGCCTCCGACATAGACGGGTTCATTCTTATGGTCGAAAAGGGAAAGTGTCAGGGATACCGGCCGGTCGGCCTGGTAGAATTCGGCCTGGTGAAGCTGCTGCATCTTCTGCCGGAGCGGCCATGAAACTTCAAGCGGATCACTGGCGACACCCTCCTGCATCGAGTCTTCAGGACGGTCTTTAAGTATCGCTTTGGCTTCCTCGCTTTGCGCCGGCTTAAGGGGCATTCCTGTTTCGATTTTATCGGAATAAGCGCCATGGAAGCAGTATATATGCTCTTTTCCTCCTTTGACCCTGAACACATCGAAGAGATAGACATCAGCATCGTCTGGAGAGACATTGCCATCGATCATGGCCGTGGACCGTTGATAGATGGAAACGTCCGGATGTGAAGTCGCCCGTGCGGAATTTGCCATGTATTGGGAGCCGGGTTGCGGGGAGAAAGCGGTGGTCCATCCGGTGGCGCTACAGGTGGAACCTGGGAACGTGTTGGTGAATTCTTTCCGGTCGATCCAGACAATATTGTGCATGCAGTTTGTACGCATGTTGGGGTTGGCGTGGAATTTTCCCTCCTGGCGACCTCCAAGGTCGGGCATGAGACGCACACCGTGTGCGAAGAATTCCAAATTGAGCTGGTCCTGATGCGAGTGTCCGCGTCCAATGCCTGTATGGGTGGCGACCGCACGCTTGGCGCGTGGATTGGACTGATCCTGTCCATCTTCAAGGACAACGGCGCCGAATCCCTCCAGCACCCGTGACGGGTAGGCGGGATGCTCCTCGCGTTTGCGGCTCAAATCCATGCCGTCTCCGATTACTATTGGAAAACCTCCTGCGGTATGGAGCGCGTGTTTTGTATAGGCGGCTTCGGCCATGTGCGGGTAAAGCGCCTGATTGCTCATGTCGAACTTCGGGTCGCCTCCGGCCTCGCGATATAGCTTAAGGATCTTGGAAATTTCCTCAAGGGCCGGTCCCACATATAGAGTTGATCCGATGTAGTGAACCCCCCCGCGGTTGAACGAGGTGAAGGCCTGGTCGTCCAATCCGCCGGCATCGGCCATGTTCTCGTGCATGGCATTGAAGAGTCCATTTTCGAGCATCTTCTTGGAAACATCGTTTACCCCCTGGATTACTGGCAGATAGGCAGCAGCCAGATCTTCACGGATAATGCGGCGGTTGAGACAGTCAATACCGTGCTGGAGAATATTCGTGTCCAGGAGCTCCACCACGTCCCGGGGGGTCTTCACCCATGGGATGCGTGTATGGACATAGTCGGCCAGGGCCTGATTGCCGTCGATGAAGTCGAAGGTTTTATCGTAGGCTTCTGCCAGACGTCGAAGATCGAGTCCGGCCCAGCCACCATAAACTGTCTTGCCGAGACTGTCGTCCCAACGCGGGGCTTCGGATTTTGAGAATTCGCCATTTGGTCCCAATTGACTGTAATAGAAATCGATGCATGGGTATTTTTCAGCCGTTGCGCAGAGAAGGACCGCCGCATCCCAGCCAGCCGTTTCAGAGCCGGACTCCTCGAACGCCTTCGACAGTTTAAAGATTTTCCCTTCCTTATTACGGCCAATAGGCAGATGCCACTTCTTCCATTCCGGATCCATATCCATCAGGTTGAGATCCGGGAGAGAAGTCCATAATTCATCGTTTTTGACTTTGCGGTCATCTGTGAGTGTCGCTTTTTTCCCTGCGTCCTCATTACGCTTGCTGACCATGGGTTTCTTCTTGACCGCCTGACGGGCACAGTTTCCAAGCACATCGCGGACTTCTATCCGGTCAACCAGCATCCCGATGCTGCTGCGTTTGTCAATCCCCACTGTGATCTGGCATTTTCCGTCAATGTTAAGAGGGAAATACATCTTGGATACAATGGCGTAATCGGTACGGAAGATTGCTGGCATATACCAGGTCTTTTCACTGCCGTCCGGGAATTTGACTTTGAGAGTTGCATAGACCACTGGACGCGGAGATTTCGTCTTCACCTTGCCGCCGGGAAGGTCAAGTTCCACTTCGGCTTCGGCCGGCTTCTGAAAATCCTTTTCGTCTGATCGGGCGATTACCCAGACACTGTAGCAGCTGTGTTTCAAATCTATTTCACAGGATAATTCACCGCCGGGAGCAACGACAGCCACTTTGCCACCTTTGCCACCATCAGCCTGCTTGTCGTCAATGACCGTCGCTGCTCCTGAACATTGCGCGGCCGGAAATTCCTTTATCAGAGGTTCGGATTTCTGGGCGCGGATCTGGGTATCCCACCAGCCGAACGCCGGCATGGACAGCAATAAGACGAATGCAGCCAGACATGTCTGGGTCCAGCAGGATGGACCACAGCGCCTTTTATTGATTGACATTTGAAAATGCTGAAGAACTCTGCGAATGGAAAACTTTTTTTTATTCATTTAGTCCTGTTCTTGATTGATTGTGCATCTGATTTATATTCGGCACTGCCCATGATGTACCAGGCACCGTCGTCTTTCTTGCCGTAGGGCATCAGCATAGGATTTCCACCTCGAATGAATTCCACGGCAATTGAGCCAAGCACATAGACATTGGGCGTGTAGCGAACACCATTTAGCTCGAAATTGAGTTTATCGCTCTTTTCCATAGGTGCGAAATTCACGCTTTTGACATCCTCTTTCAACATCTTTTCAATTATCTCAACTTGTAATGCCTTCATCTCGGTTGGAACGCCAATCCAGCTGACAAGCGAAATTACGGCGTCCTTGTCTTTGGCTCTTAATGCCTTTTCAAGTTCCTCCAGGAGCTGTTTTTCCGAAGTCGGGGCATCCTTGCCATGCACCGGTTGCAATGCCAGGACTGCAATGGAAAAAATCACTAGGAATGTTGATACTTGATGTTTCATAAAGTATCACTTATTCACCAGTCGCTTGAGTTCAATGTGAAAGTGGCGAGTGCGCTTACCCGAGCGGCCTCATCATGCCAGGAGCCTCCCCAGTGCTTGAAATATCTGCCGCGTAACCCTGGAATCTTGTAATCGTTTATGCCATAGGTGGTGAACGGGTAAGATTCCGCGTGACCGTCCAGATGCCCCACCACAACCACGTTCTTGTGTCTTTCAAAATTCAGGTATGAACCTGACGCTCCCCAGTTCGGAGTAACCACTGCTGACGTGTCAGTGTTGTAACGCTCGCTAAACAGGAACAGGTTTGAAGGATATTTGAGCTGTGATAATTTCGGTGATGCAACGCTGGTGGCTCCACCATTTGTAGTTGCAACATTATTTTTATCGACACCAATCCAGTAATTCAGGGCATATGTGGTCAAAGAGAACCATTGATTTGGCATATATCCGGCAACCGAGTTGGAGCCTGGAAGCGGAATGGGACGGCTGGCCGACACCGGATTAGAGTTTAACCAAAGGGCGTTTCTTTCTGAAGGGCAAGCATAGATGGTGCCGGGATGAGCCTGGAAATTGGTATATGAGGGGCCGTACCCCAGATTCCACCCGGTCTCGAAAGTCTTGACCGTCTGATTAAGATAAGGATAGATGCCGGCGGCAAAGTTCCACGAAACATTTTTGGTTCCGTCCAGACTGCCGACATAATTTGTCGCGTGGACTATATGTTCGTTGTAGTCCACTGCATACATTGTGTTGGCGAGGGCTAACTGTTTCAGGTTTCCAATGCATGAGATCCGATACGCCATACCCTTCGCCCCCTGAAGCGCTGGCAGGAGCATGGCCGCGAGAATGCCTATGATCGCGATTACAACCAAGAGTTCAATGAGCGTGAAGGCATTGCTGGTTTTTGATTTTAGACTTTCGATTTTCGTAAGATAAGCATTGGAATGTAGGGCATTGCCGGTTACAAATTGCCGATTGCAACTCTTGTCATAGAGTCCCAGCTTTAACTCACCGATCAATCCGTATATGGGGATTTCCGGATGGATTCCACCTTGCTGTATTCGCTTTAAGTCAGATAAGAGCTGGCGCATATGACAATCCTTTTAATTAAAAAAATTATTATCAATCACATTCTTTAAATACCCATTCCTTCAAAAAACGATTTGCATTGTATCTTGCTCATTATATATTGTTCTAGAACAACATTCAAGGCATGGATGAAAAATTATGGCTAAATTATTTGACATTGAAATTGATAGGGATGCTGCTGAGCCTTTGCATAAACAGCTTTATACGGGGCTGAAGAAGGCAATCCTATCCGGGACTTACAGCGACAGGGAACGGCTGCCTGGGGTTTCAGCGATATGCAGCCAGCTGAATTTAAGCATTGGTACAGTTACAAGGGCGCTGAACGAGATTGAGAGGGAAGGACTGATAAAATCCCGGCGCGGTGCCGGCATTTTTGTTTCTCCTCAAGTTCATTCAATTGAAGTCATCGTCCCCTTTTTCCCAATAGAATCTATCAGCCCTGACGGAACACTTGGTTCCTATCAGCGATTTATTGTGCAATTCATGAAGGGGCTGAGGGATCCATTGCACAATACGCAGTACCGTTTAAGCCTGACTTACATGTCTGGGGCGTCGCCGTCAGCCAGCGAAATAATCAATATCTGCAATGCAAGACGTGCGCTTGGTCTGATTGAGTACAGGTCCTCGCCTGAATTGCTGGAGGAGCTGGCTGAAGTTTCAGTGAATATACCTGTGGTGTCCCTTGCCCGCGATGTTCGGGCAGCTTCCCTCGGCAATGTCTATTGCAAGCCTGAAAAACAGCTGCAGACAATGATGGAATCCCGGCTAAAACAGAATATCCCCGGGATTGTATTTGCATGCCGCAAGATTGATATTGAATCCGACAACCCATACAAGGCAATTTTCGATTCCTATAGGAGAATATGCCGAAAAATATCCATGGAATCCATTGTCTCCCTGTCAGACGTAAACGAAGTGAAGGAGGCAGCTGAGGATATCGTGAAACGCCTGAATCTAAGAGCTGGAGATGTCGTTGTCACAACCAGTCCTGACATGGGAAATGCATTAAATGAAGCGATGCCAGGGATGGATATCATTGCCTACACTGAAAATTCATACAGCCTTCAGGTCTATAAAAAATCCATTTCCCTTCTCTATCTTGGCATCGACAGGATTGCGTCAGAAGCGGTAAAATTGCTAATTTCCTCTAAGACTGGAAAGAGCAATAAGGTAGTAATACCTTTAAGAAAGCCGTTGCAGCCGGAGATATTCGAAAGAGGGTAAACCTTAAGCTGAGATATACCCTGCAAGCCTGTCAGGCATTTCTCCGCGAGCAGTAATGGCTCTTCTTCCCTTTGCGCACTCTGCGTCTTAATCTCAGTGTACTCCGCGGTAAAGGCATTGAATCCTAACCGCAAAGATCGCAAAGGGAAGACGCGAAGTTCGCAGAGTTTTGGAGATGAAGGATAAAGACTGAGGGGTTACCGCGAGCATTATATTTTCCGACAGTTTTATTAACGGCAGTTGAATATATCCAGGCACATGATATAATTGCCATATACTGTCATTAAATGACAGTATTAATGGTATAATATGAACAAGTTGACCGAGAAAATTTTTAACAATGCTGTTAATGGCTATTTCACCAGCCAGGATGTGGCCACCCTTTTTCCTGAAAGCGAGGACAAAAGATACGGCCTCGTCAAACGGGCAATAGCCGGAGGGGAGATTATCCATATCCGCAGAGGCCTATATTGCCTTGCCCCGAAGTTCCAGAAGAAGAAGATTAACTTTAATGCCTTGGCTCAGCATATCTATGGGCCGTCATATATCAGCTTGGAATCGGCCCTGAGCTGGCATGGCTGGATTCCCGAAGCGGTATATACTTTGACAAGTGTCTCTTCAGGCAAATCAAAAGAGTTCAAAACTCCACTGGGCGCCTTCAGCTACAATCGCGTGCCGCAGAAGATCTTCTATTCCGGAATAGAAAGATTGACGGATGAAGCCGGTGACATCTTCCTAATGGCTTCTCCGATAAAGGCGCTTGCTGATTATGTATATGTAAACAAGAAAGACTGGGCAGGCTTAAAGCCCCCTGTAGAAAGCCTGAGAATCGAGACTGAAGAGTTCGAATCCATTACTCCAGATGTTTTCGATGACTTGATTGAAAATTACACAAGCCTGCGAGTTCGTAAATTTCTCGAAGGTTTAAGAAAGGACTTGAAGCCATGAGTATTAAGCTTATCCAGGAGCGGTTAAGCTCATATGACTGCAAATCGGCAATTGAAGAAGAGCATGCCATCAGGGAGATCACGCAGGAAGTCGCACTCGCGGCATTGGGCAGGACCGACTTTTTCAAACACGCTGTTTTCCAGGGCGGAACATGTCTGCGTATTTTTTACGGCTTGAACAGATTTTCAGAAGATCTTGATTTTATTCTCAAAGGACAAAATTACAATTTCAAGCTCCAACCGCATCTGCAATCCTTATCAGAAGAACTCCGGGCATATGGATATAATGTTGAAATTGCTGACCGTTCCAAAACAGGCATTGCTTTCAAAAAAGCATTTATCAAGGATGATTCCATCGGAAAAGTCCTCCAAATGAATCATGCTGGCAAAAACGGTCCATCCCGTAAAATCCGTATCAAGCTGGAGATTGACACCAATCCGCCATCCGGTAGTGAAACAGAAATTAAATATCTCGATTTCCCTTTTGTATCTTCCGTTACAGTACAGGACAAACCGAGTTTGTTTGCAGGCAAGGTGCATGCCTTGCTTTGCAGGGAATATATCAAAGGAAGGGACTGGTATGATTTCCTGTGGTACACAAGCCAGGGGATTAAACCCAACTTCATATTCCTCGCCTCCGCCCTCAAACAGCAAGGCCCATGGAAAGGCCAGGATATTGATGTCGACATGGATTGGTGCAAGTCTGAACTTGATAAAGCAATCAAGGCGATTGACTGGAAAACGACCGCGGAAGATGTCAGGAGATTTGTGAGGGTTGCCGAGCAACCATCCATTAAACTGTGGAGCAGGGAATTATTCCTTGCCCAGCTTGGAAAACTTTATAATCATACAATCTGAATCCATGTTCACGGCGCGAAAGTTATTTTTTTGTCCTTGATTGTCGCTTCACCTTTGACATTTGCCTTTATCTCGTATCCTTTTTCCGTACGCCGCGTAATATTATCGGACTCTTCAGAGTCAGTCGGGTTTTTCACATGGTCTCTTGCTGGCTGCGGCCAATTGTTCCTGCATAGTAGAGTGGGATGAAAGATATCCGTTGCTCAGGAAGGTGCCCGTAAAGGCCGCTGTAGAGAACAAACCCGTCCCCGCACGCCGGATAAGTGCTTAACGCCAGGTGCATGCTGCGAAGCTGACCGCCGGTTCCCGATTTGACTTCCACTGGATGGATTATACCTTCCTGTTGCACAAGGAAATCAACTTCCGCCTGGCTGGAACGCTCTTCCCTTGACCAATAGTACAGTTCCCGGCGCTGGGACACCAGCAACTCCTGGGCTACAAACTGTTCCGCCAATTGTCCCCGATAGATGTCAAGTAGATCCTGGTGTTGCATTTCGCAGTCAACCGGGAGACCGCATAGGCGCTGCATCAGCCCGACATCCAGAAATGCCGCTTTGAAACGCTTCTCGTTTGCCGAGGCACCCAAGGGCAAGCCTTCCGGTCTCGCCGAGGGAATCTTGTGAAGCATACGGGCCAGGCAAAGCAAATCAAAAGCCTTCCGATTGGTCTGCCCAGAGTGAGCATCACCCAGACAAGTGTATTTGATCTGCTGTCCGACATGGCGGGCGGCGTGAACCATGACGCTGTCCAGGCATGTCTTGTCCGAGCGACCACCGTATTTGGCGAAATCATCGCGATATGTCTTAAGAAGATCATCCTGTACTTCGAAGACATCGAACAACGTCCCCCCGCCTACGGCCACTGAAACACATTCGGGCAGACCGCCGATGAAAAGGAATCTTTTCAACAAGTCGAGCAATATCCGGTGTATAGGTTCAGGCAGTTTGACCGGTTGTCTGCATATTGCATTCGCCGCCGGTTCATTGCCCGTGGCCCACAAATACTCCAGAAAAGTCATCGGGTACATCTCCAGATACGAGATTCTTCCGACGGGCACGGCCGTCTCCGCCAGGGCAAACTCAAGCAGTGAGCCGGCTGCGATGACATGCAGTTCAGGAATCTCCTCAAAAAAATAGCGAAGTGCCATAATCGCCTTGGGACATGCCTGAATTTCATCAAGGAAAAGCAATGTCTCACCCGGACGGATCGCCTGCCCGGCGAACAAGCCCAGCTGCTCCAGTAAAACAGTCGGGGACAGATCTCCGTCAAAGAGCGGCTTCATATCCGGACGTCGCTCAAAGTCAAGTTTCACCAAGTGTTTGAACTTCGAGCGGCCAAAGCTCTCTATGGACCAAGTTTTGCCAACCTGGCGGGCTCCTCGGACAATCAAAGGTTTTCGACGTGTTGAACCTTTCCATTTGTCCAGTTGTTCATCGATAATGCGTTTCATAAAACTCCTTATGGTGTAGAAATACAAGGCATAATCTATTGGCTCCGTGTAGATAGTCAAGGCTGTAAGAGAAAGAATCCAAATAAATCCACTGTACTGATCAGGTTGTCCGGAATGGAACTGATTGCCTGGCGACAAGTCCTATTTGACAGATAATCGATTCGCTGCGGATGAAGGATATTTTTTGAGAACGCCGCATTTTACGGCAGTACTGCCCTGAGGATTTTCCACGGACTCCAACGTTTCTCCGAAGACCTCGATATTGAGAAACTGGATATCAAAAACTTGCGGACACTTCTCGAACAACGCTTCAAAACTGTTGACATAAATGCGGCAGCTGAGGAGGTACTCCCTTTCCTGCGCGACACCGTGGAACTGGCACTTTGGTCAGAAGAGTTTTTCATCGGGCTGGTTTACCGGGGCATCAGATCCACGTAAGGGTCCGATAAAAAATAAATTGGGCATTTGACGGGAAATACAGGCGTTTGGATTTTAGGCGCAAACCTTGAGCGTATCGAGCATAAGCGAAAGGTGAAGCAACGAAGAAGACAGATGCATGGATTCCCGTCCCAAGGGGCTGGCGTTCTTCCGGCAGCTTATCACGTTGCTCAATCGTCATATATCTTCAGATATATTCCTCTTTCGCACCATTATAGTCCCTCCGGAATATTCGCCAGCAAATGCCCAAGTTATTTTTTATCGGGCCCTAATGTTATCGGACTCTCGGTACATTTTGCTGCCTTAAAATGCAAAGTGTAGGTCAGATGGCGGCGGAGAATTTCGAATGAACACCAGGAGTATCGCCGCCAGTACGGAAATTCGCCAGTGCGGCGGAAGTGTTGCCCGAACTTCGCGTTGAAGCAGCCGCGGGCGTTGGTGAACTGTCCCCAAAAGCCGTCGCCCCAGCGGATATTTTTCTCTTCAGGTTGGTTATTCTCCAGATATTCCGCCGGGAAGTTTTTGAGAAACGCCGGATGGTTGTTGAGCCAGGTGCCCGTTCCCAACTCCTGTGCACTATGCTTCGCCTCCGCATCGTCCATCAGCGCCCGCAGGCAGGCGGGCATGTATCCGGGATCGTCGAAGATACTTCGCGGCTGTAGCGGATTGCCGATGTGGAAGGCGACGCGCCGCGGGGCTTCCGGCAGCGGCGGATCATAGCTGAGCGCGCCCATGGGGCCATTCGGTTTCACAGGATCGACATTGAATGTCGCCCGAGCCTTGTCTTCGAGAGCGTTTCTAAAAATCTCAAAACCACCCTGTTCGAAACGGTCGGCATCGGTATCGGCTGAGGTTTTTTTGTACAGTTCGAGTAACGGACAGAGCAAGTCCCGCCATTCCGGAGTTGAATAGTCCTCTTCGCTTGCGGGGCCGGAAGACCCGGCTGCCATGGCCGCCAGGCGCCAGAGGTTAGTCCGGCGTCGAAGAATGAGCTCTAAAGTCTCGTACGGGCAGGTGCGGGCGCGGTTCCAGGAGAACCAGAGCTTCAGTCTGGCCAACTGGCAATGATAGTCAATGTGCTCATCAATCGTCTTCGGCAAAGGGTTCATTCTATTATTGATAGCCGTTTTGATTTTCATATGTGTGTACGGTAATAATGGAGGGTTGGGAAATCAAATCCCGTCACTTATTTTGGCAGCTCCGACATTTCGAAGAAGCCGCTCAAAACCTTGTGCGGAGTTTCGTATTCGGTACGTGTCCAGTGGCGCTGATCTTCTGGAACTCCAAATACGAAACCGCCGAAGTACACAATCCCCCCCGGAGAACTTGCAAACTGGGTAAATTGATAGACGATGCGCCCTTGTGCATCCGCCATATGACCGAAACGCCGAAGCGTGCCGTCCGCCAGATCGAAGGTCGATAGCGCCGGCACTTTTTCTGAAAACCGGTAGACGTAGTAAATCCTGTTTCCCGCGAGGAACGCATCTCCGGCTGGGGCAGGGTACTTCGTGGTCCCATCACAGAACAGGACAAGCTTGCCGAGCTTGCCAGTCTGTAAATCTAGGCGTGCAACCATTGCCGTATCCTTAAAGAAAAGGTAGAGTTCCTTCTCGAAAATCTGATTCTCAACCCATCTAGGAACATTGCCGACCGCCTTGTCTTTCCTGGCCAATGGAAATGCTGCCCCGTTCAGTCCCTCGGCCGTGAATTCAGCCACTTTCTTTTGCTCATCTGAAACAGGGTCATAGCTCCAGATTTCGCCCGGAGCCGCCGCCTTGCCCTCGGTTTTGCCGCTGCGGATCTCGTAAAAGAGTCCGTTTGCCGCGAACGCCACCTGCTGCTCAGTCAGGGGAAGCCGCCGCGACTTGCCACTGAGAGTTCCATCATCATTTAGACCAAGTTCATACCATTCCTGCGTATAGTATCCCAGCCTGACAACAAGAACATTCCGTTTTGAATCGGCGATTGTCACGAAAATGCCCTCTTTCCGGTCCGGAAATGGAATTCCGAGGTTTTTGAAATCACCGCTCTTTAGATCAAGCATCACGATTGGCGAACCATCGTAAGAAGGCTTTTCATCCGTCCAGCCAGGGAAATTGCGCTGGCCATAGAACGGATCCTGTCCAGTGAAGTAAAGGCGTCCGGCAATCTCAGCAGGTTTGGCGTGCATCATGTTATGGACACGATCCTTTTTTGTGCAGGCAAGATCATCGAAAGCGCCGAGCCGTTCGACTTTGTCCGGACGCTTCGGATCATATTGGAAAATGCTTGCGCCCTTGTCAGGATGGTGCGGCATGCTGCAGAAATAAACTTTGCCGTCGGAAGCCTGCATCATACTGGAAAAACCACGGTCTGCATGCCGTTCCAGGTCATACAGGTTCTGCACCATGCGGAAACTTACAGGTTTTCTGCCGTCCAGTTTTTTTGCCAGATTATGTTCTGTCGAAATCAATCGGTTGGCTGTCACCTGTTTCTGCAGGGGAAAGTAGTAGAGCTGGAATACCCGCATTTGCCCGTTTCCTGCAAGCACCCCGATTTCTCCGCCGGCTGTGACGCGAACCTGGTAGATTGTATCAATCACCTTATTTTCAAATGCGGCTGGTGCGCCAAGATCGTGAAGCTTCTTTATCTGAGGACAGTACAGGTAAAGGTGGAATGCCTTTTCACCCTCTGGTTTCCGGGCAAAGACAATAAAGCCTTCGCGGATGCCTAACCTGTCCATCTTCTGCCATTTGAAATCGTCTATGTCCAGTTCCGGCTGAGGTCTGCTTTCGCTGACCCATCCCGCCTGCCGCGGGTGCTGGTCTGCAGCAAGAGGCGCAACTCCCGCCAGTACGGCCCTGGTGTTTGATAACAGCGATGGTTTGCTGCGCTCCGGTTTCCATCCGATGGCCGTCAGATCTCCGGTCGAAGGGGAGAATCCATATTGCTGCTCCGGCTCCGGGGTGTTGCTTCCGGCATCATTGGTGGTACCCCGGAAAAGCTCCACATATCCGGGGCGTAGCCTCAGATCCAATATTGAGCCCTGTTCAACCTTGAGTACCGTGGCGGCTTCATCCGAATCAAGAATTTTGCACAGGACGTCTTCCTGTCCATTGCGGTAGAATATCTTGCCGTCGGAGACAAAAAAGGATTTCAGTTCCGCGCCTCCCCTTATTCCAAGCGGCTGCAGCTTGTCGTACAGGACGCGGTAGAGCTCATAATCCCTGCCGTCCAGGGATGAAGCGAGCATGACGGCGATCCCCTGTCCGTTCTTTGGCCATTCCTCCCCCTTGTTGATTTTGACTTTTCCGAGGTACTGCTGGTCGAAAGACATGACTCCCCAGCCCTCAGGCAGACGCCCGACCAAGCTGCCGTGATTCGGACCGGAGCCTTCAATGTTTGCAAGCCGGTAAACCGCTCCGCCCGGAAAAGATTTCGCGCCACCGGCTGCCCCTGTGCCGAGGAGGAGCCCTGTCTGCATGGTCGCAGTGATGCGCTGTCCTGAGACTCCCTTTCTGGTCTCTGCGCCGCAGACCTCGTTCATATCCTTTATGAGTGTGACAGGACGCTGCTGTCCGCAGTCATAGGCCAGCCATGAAGAACCCATTTCAAAATCAGCTGGGTCGACAGAGAAGTTGAAAAGCTGATAGCCCCGAATCTCCCGTCCCGAACTAGCCCAGAACGAGGCTGTGCTGCTCACCATGTCCGGCTTCCTGCATACAAGCGCCTGTTCTCGCAGGATCAGTTCCGGAGGATAATCAACTGCCGAGGCGGCAGATGCGAAGATCGCAAGTCCCATAATGAGGACGGTTGATTTATAATTCCGCAAGGTTAAATTCATCTATTACTCCATATTTAAATAATTTCACTACTTCTTGTTTTGACTGAAAAACACCGTCATCCGCCATGGGTGTCCCTTGGCTCCGATCCGGTTTGCTGCGGCAAGTGAGATGCGATTGATCCCGGGATGAAATTGCCAGTCGTATGAAGTACCAATACGAACCGGTTTGGCATCATCGACAATCAGATCGCATCCGGCAAAGAATTGAGATTGAAATGGTTTGGCTTCGAGTTTCAAGCCTGAGCCTTCCTTACGCCAATTGATGTCGACAGAAAGGTGGTCGCAGGACCAGTAGAGCTCACGCCAATCATCGACCTGTGTCTGAATTTCGGCTGCTTCATGTGGGTTGGGATTCGCCATGCGCATTGCCGGGGTGCTGTGATAGAACCAAAGTGGCGGAGTTGGATCATTATAATCATTTCGCCGTGCAAAGCCCATCTGTAGATAGTATTCCAGTGCGTTAGCTACAGGCGGCCGCACATTTTCAGCACCGCCTGGAACCGAAGCGCCCAGTGGCAGATGCCTGAGACGGCGCGACAGAATTCCGGGTTCGCGGCGTTCTGTTTCAATCAATTCTATCAGTTCCCCGATGCAGTACGGGAGTCCGTCGGGATCCGTCCAGCATCCCAGAATGCCCACAGGATCTACTTCGAGGCAAATCCACTTTCCATGATGATGGTCATAGGCCTCAAAGGAGGAATGATTGATTACCTGGACGCGCCGGGCCGGCACGCCGAGCGCCCAGAGCGCTTCTTCCATTGTGTGGGCGTAGCCTCCGCACATTCCCGCAGTTCGTCCGGCCTTGATATTTGTGAGCAGGCGATCTCCCCGTTCTTCAAAGATTTCCCTCGGCCATGGCCAATATTCCGTGTGCGGCCAGAGATTCGCCACAAAACGGCCGACCCGCCGGAGCCCTTCAAATGCGTTCTCCGCACCATGATATTGATCGGCCAATTCCGGATGCAGTTCCTGACATTTCAACAGATTCTTTTCCCGGTCGGGGATGGAATCAAAACGCAACCGACTGTCCTTGACTGCTGGCGCGTGGAGTTCGAGAACAGTGCAGGACGAAGGAGGATTTGTCCAAGTGCCCGTTTCGAAGCTGCTTGCCTCGATGCGCGGAATGCCGGGAGCGATCTCCGGTTCGCTGTCGATGCTTATACTGGCGATAAAACCTGTGAACAGGTTTTGCCAATTTCTTGAGCCGGGCCTGGTGGACTCGAGTCTTCCCCCGAGAGAGAGGGGAATGCAATTTTGACCGTAGGCATGCCACTTTGCATTGCAGGCAGTTTGTTTGAGAACCAGCGGACCGTCGGCGACTGACAGGGCAAATCCGGTTCGATTGTCCCAGTCAAGCGCGAGTAGCAGCGTCCGCTCCCTCGGACACATGCACATCAGGTAGATGGCGTGGCCGTAGGCGATTACCCTGACTTCCAGATGTTCGCCTCTGGCCTCCGCGAAGATGCTCAGGTATCCACCCCATGATTCAAGGAGCTGTCCTCCAGAATCGTTAACATTCAGCGAGAAGGATATACGCAAAGAACCGCACCGATCCATTAACTTTCCATCATTCAGGAAAGCAATTGACGAAGCCTGCTCCAGCGGAAAGCGGAGGCCGCGCTGCGGATCAAAGCCAGAAGAGGGAAATATTGTAGTTTCAAAAGAGGCAAGATCACCCACTCCAGTTCGAACCAGTGATGGGCTTTGAAGTGACAATTCAAATGTTTTCATTTGTCTTTTTCCGGCACTGCCGCAGGAATAACTTTGACCCCGTCTTTCTCCTCGATTCTTCCAATGTTTCTCGGCATGATCCATTAATCTTAAACCCTCTTCCTCGGTCGCATTTTTCCACCAGAGCAACAGGTATAGGCCATCGGAGC
>CAZION010000082.1:0-28245 GCA_964540865.1 uncultured Victivallis sp. | reverse complement strand
ATTGAAGGGGTTCCGCCTTATCCTATGCCTTATGTTTTAAAGTGTAGAAGAACCACAACTTCAGTTGCGTCTTTTTCTTTAAAACTTGGCCTCTCGGTCACTTGGCCACTGGTCACTTTGAAATTCCTATACGTTAAATCAGGCGGCTGAATGCCGCAACTTTTTGTAAAATAGTTACAGAGCAGCAAAGGCACAGAGGCGCAAAGTTTTGCGAAACATCAAATTAACAAAAACACAGCCCTTGCGGGCTTGACTACCAACGAATTCAGAATTTGTTTGTAGCCTGCCCTCAGAAGCCTTGGCGAAGGAAGGTTAATGCCGTAATGTCCGGTATTACTGCGATAAGATGAGAGGGGAATCCAAAGCGGGCGTTGTCGGCGACTCAATAATCCATGGGACGGCACTGGGCTTGCTTTATGGATATGACGATGCATATTATACCGGTATATATGCAGTAGGGTGATTGAAATGATTGACAATTATTATTATCGGATTCTTGAAGATCAGGTTATGCGCGGTAGTGCCGGCAAAAAGGCTTCTGGAAACAGAAACAAGGTTGTCCTCGTTCTAGGAGCGAGGCAGACAGGCAAATCAACCTTGCTGAATCATTGTCTGGTATCTAAGGATAGGACTTTCACGATCAAGCTCCAGGATCGCCGGTTGCGCCGACGATATGAATCGGATGACGGGTTGCTTGTCAGGGAGTTGGAAGCCATGACAGGAGTTGACTCGGTACTCATTGATGAAATCCAAAAAGTTCCGGCACTTCTTGATGATGTGCAGTATCTTTATGACAAGAATCCGGCGGCATATCATTTTTTCATAACCGGTAGCTCAGCCCGTCAACTGAAAAGGAAATCGGCGAATCTTCTTCCAGGGCGCATTCACACACATGTCCTTTCTCCGGTGCTTCAGGCTGAACAGCGTGACAGCGAGATTCTGCCGTTCCATGGGATGAAAAGCGGAAAATTCCCGGTACGCGATCTTTCTGACTGCCTTATATTCGGCAACCTGCCGGGGCTTTATCATGAGGAACGCAGGTCATGGAGCCGGACACTCGCATCATACGCTGATTTATTCATAGAAAATGAGATTAGGCAGGAAAATATCGTTGCTGACATGGGAGCGTTTGCCAGGTTTCTCAGGATAGCCGCACTGGAGTCGGGGAATTTTGTGAATTTTACAAAACTTGCTTCAGACATCGGGGTGGCTGTCAATACTGTCAGGAATTTCTACCAGGTTCTTGAAGACACCTATATTGGAATAAGAATATCACCGTTTGAAAGAAGCAGGAAACGCATAATCAACGCCCCACGCTTCCTCTTGTTCGATCTTGGCGTAAGACATATTCTCGCTGAACTTCCGCTGAACGACACCCTGATCAAGCTGAACCCCGGCCATATTTTCGAGCAATGGATCCTTATTGAGCTTTATTACCGATGTCTCTACATGGGGAGCGGATACAGGCTTTCGACATGGCGGACTGCGACTGGCGCCGAGGTTGATGCAGTGATTGAAACACCTGATGAAGTCATTCCGGTTGAAATAAAATGGACAGACCACCCTTTGCCGGGGGACGCGCGCCATCTGGAAACTTTCATTGAGCTTCATGGCAAATTCAGCCATAGGGCATATCTCGTCTGCAGGTGTCCAAAGCGTCAGAAATTAACAGAGAAGGTGACAGCAATTCCGTGGAATGAATTTTGATCAGCGATTCTCCATAAGTGAAAATACCTTTGCATCACCATCTTCGATCGACATAGGCTCTTGCCGTTTCACGTAGGAATACCAGCCTGTCCGCCATAGCTTCTTAGCGACGGCAGGCACCCTTGCTGGCATGATGTTCCCGGTGCAGGAAAAATGACGGCTGGATTTATTTTACCGCTACCTGTCCGCTGGGAATGGCCTGGTTCAACGGGACGTGTTACACCGACCTGATGAATCCTGAAGCAGTAGCTGCCTACATATGCTCCACCCACGAAAAATATAAAGCGGCTTTCGGCAAATATTTCGGCACGGTCATCCCGGGAATTTTCACGGATGAACCGATTATGCGGATGCGTCCGGGTTGGGGGCCTTGTGACTGCGAGCTGCTGCCGTATTCCCCGTATCTGGTAAAACGTTATCAGAAAACTTACGGTGAATCGCCGCTTCCCCATGTCGATGCGCTGTTTGCGGATCTGCCGGATTCCGCCAAATATCGCTACCGTTACTGGCGAATGGCGACCGAGCAATTCGTGGAGGCTTACACTAAACAAATCGCGGAATGGTGCGGACAAAACAATCTGAAGTTGACTGGTCATTTCATGTATGAGGACACAGTGGAACTGCAGACCCGCTGGATCGGCAAATCAATGGCGCATTACGAACACATGCAGATTCCGGGGATAGACCATCTGGGTCTGAACATTGACAATATCCTTACCGCAAAACAATGTTCATCCATGGCGAACCAACAGGGCAAAAAGGCAACGCTTTCCGAAATGTACGGTGCCGCCGGGCAGAACATGAATTTCGAAGATCGCAAATGGATTGCCGGCTGGCACGGCGTGATGGGAATCAATTTCATCTGTCATCACCTTTCATTGTATTCAACACGCGGCTGTCGTAAACGGGATTACCCGCCGACTTTCACCTGGCACCAACCTTACTGGCAGGAGCATGCGACTATTGAGGATTGGCAGGCTCGGCTGTCATATCTATTGCGGGAAAGCGATTTCATCGCTGACTTCCTGATTATTCATCCGGCGGAGAGCGGCTGGTGTCTGCAACGCGGTAATCATGCGGATGCGCGACTTAAAACGCTGGATTGCGAATTAAACTCGCTACAGCAGGAAATGTTCCGACTCCACTATGATTTTGAACTGGGTGACGAGGATTTCATGGCGCGTTTCGCCACAGTCAGAAATGGTCGGCTCAACGTAGGAAAAATGCAATATCGTACAGTGATCGCTCCGACAATGCATACAATCCGCGAGTCAACATTGCAACTGCTGGAAGAGTTTAGTCGGCACGGCGGACGGATTATAATTTGTGGAACTCTGCCGCAACTAGTCAATGGCGAAGCAAGTGATGCCGCGCAGCGTCTGAAGCAAATATCCGCCCGCATTGAAAATGTCGCTGAATTTGAAACGGCAGTAGACAAGCTACACTCGATCCCACATAAGTTTGCCGGACATAATCATCAAAATGTTTTTATCCAGCGCCGCCGGACGGAAGACGGCGAATTAAAGGTCATGTTCAATTCTTCCCGGCACGAAGATGCTACAATTGAGCTTGGAGAGAGCCTCAATCAACGGGTTGAGTTTTGTCTGGACACAGGAGAGACAAGGCAGTTTTCAGGAAATTCCATACTGATTGCACCTGCCCAGACCAGGATTTTGCTGCTGACGGAATCCAAATCTTCGGGAGTAAAGCAAGACTGCGACTTGCTTGTAAACAGGCAGGATGCCTGTTCTACTTTGAAAAAACAGGCAAAGGAGATTTTTAAGATTTCCGGCCAGTGGCGGATTAAATGCTCCGGACAAAACAGCCTTCCGCTGGACTTCGCGGAGTGGAGCTTTGACGGGAAAAGCTGGAACTCGGCGGAACCTTGCATCGCCTTGAAAAACAGGTTGGATGAACAGCGTTATACCGGGCCGCTTTACCTGCAGTATTCATTCATAAACAAAATGACTTCGGCGATCAGCATCGACTTTGCCGCAGAACTGCCTACGGGAACTCCGTTTAAGATAAACGGGCATGACGTCATGATAGGGGAAGGCCATTATCTGGATCAGTCAATTCTGAAAGTCGGCATATCACGTTTTCTGGTCGGAGGAACGAACACCATTGAATTAAAACTGGATTTCATTTACGGAGATCCGGTGCGATACGACAACCCGGCACTGCGCTACGGCACTGAGCTGGAAAGCGCATATCTCATCGGGGATTTCGGCGTTTATGGCACACCGCTTGCCACTGGCAATCTGCCATTGCAGATCTCCCATGATGTCTGGAAAACAGAACTTCTGGAACGCCGCGTTGTCCGGTTACATGAACCGGCTTGCATTGGAGAAAAGACAAAACTATCGGATGGCGAACTGACTTTGAGCGGACTGCCGTTCTACGCAGGAGCAGCCCGGATGTCGACGGAATTCATGGTTGAAGATGGCAACTATTCAGAAATGAGATTTGAGTATCTGGACGCGATTACCGCTAGGGTATGGCTCAACGGAAATCCTGTTGAGCATCTTTTCCACAGCCGTCCACTCACTGCCGACATCTCCGGCATGTTGCATGAAGGACAAAACCATATTGAAGTGGAACTGTGCAACAGCCTGCGCAATATGCTGGGTCCGCATCATCACACAATGGGTGAGCTTTGCGAAGTAGGCCCATATTCATTTGTCAGCCGCGACTTTGAGCCGGGCAAATACGTGCCGGATATTAACTGGTCCTTGCCGGAAAACAGGGCGAAGCAGGAATCCTGGACCGATGATTATTTCGCAGTGAGATTCGGATTGGATTCCGGAATCCTGCTGTCATAGGAAATTGCATCCGTTTATTTCACGTTGATCTCAATTGCAGTTTTTTCCTGAACTGCCTCGGGCTGCAATGTTCTACATTATGGAAAACCCGATTGAAATTGGTTACGCTGTTGAAGCCGCAGGAGAAACATATTTCCGTTATGCTCCGGTTGGTGTTTGTCATAAGCTTTTTAGCCGCATCAACCCGTTTCTCTTGTACAACCCGTACAAATGCCACTCCTGATTCCTGTTTGAATATATGAGAAAAATGGGCAGTTGAAAGGCCGACATGGGATGCGACATCCGAAAGTCCAAGTGATGGATTATGGAAGTGCTCGGCGATGAATTCCTTTGCACGGCGGATCTCGTCACGATCCAGTTTCGCCTCCAATTCCCTTATCTTCTGAAGACTGTCACACAGCTGACTGGCAAATAGCTCAAGGAGTTCCATCACATATCTGATTTTTTCCCGTGGAAGATACGGGGACTTGAAATAGGCGCGTTTCAAAACAAGTTCTGGACAGTCCAGCCATGAAATACGCTTTAATAGACGCGTTAAACCAAGATCACTTGGCGGTTCTGCAAGAATTTGTCCGCTGGATATTGTGGCAATATGCCTTCCATGTACGAAAACCGGGACAGCCATATCGTAAAATCCGGCATGACATGTGTATAACTGCGGCTTGCTGTCCTGGACGGCCTTTTTGTGATAGCGGCGGTCGCAATTAGTACAGCGGCGCAGTCCTTCGGAAGTACCTCGGATCAGGCGGCAGATAGGGCTTCCGCTTTTTGAACTGGACGTTCCACGGACAATCCCTTCCGGAGAATTCAAAGCCATGTCCAGCCCGGTCAACTTCATGAGGAGTTTTGTGAATTCGGCAAATCGCCCTGACTTTGCAAGCTGTTCAAAATCAATATTGGTTTTCATATCATAAAAATATAGCGCATTTCGAAAGAAATGTAAACTTAATCGAAAAATACGGTGAGACATCCCATGTAAATGATATAATTTTAAGACTACGAAAATAATATAAGTCCAAGATTGGAACTCTGGAGATTTTAAGTTTCTTAATTGACCAAGCTCTAAAAATTATTTTATGGGAGATTGATATGACAACTTCTCGAAATGTTTCCCGCGAAGCAAACAGGATTGTGACGCAAAATTCCACCTTGCAGGCCGACATGCTAAAAAGCCACGAATGGTCTTCCCTGTTCATTTGCAATCCGGCGCAACTCCCTATCTCATTCAAGCTGGACGGAAAAACGATCACCGGTATTCCGGCCGAATGGAACCCTGTTTCCAGGAAACGCAGGATTGACGCCAATATCATCGAGACGATATGCGAGGGCACTGACGCTACGACCGGGCTTCATCTCCGGGTCGAATGCACGGAGTATCTCGATTACCCGGTAGTAGAGTGGGTTGCCTGGTTTACCAATCGGGGAAGACAGCCGACACCGATCCTCAGCGACATACTTGCGATGGATGGCGCGTTCACAGGGTCGGAACCAGTGCTACATCATTGCAATGGCGACTTCGGCAGTGCGGATGGATACACGCCCACAGAGACTCCAATGCGTGAGGGAGACGCACTCGCTTTTGCCCCTAAGGCCGGACATCCCTGCGATCATGCGTTTCCATACTATCGGATCATGTTCAAGGACTTTGGATTTACGCTCGCGATTGGTTGGCCGGCGCAGTGGTCGGCGTCATTCACCGGTCTTGCTGACGGATTGCAGGTCAAGGCAGGTCAGGAGAAAACCCATCTGCGGTTGATGCCGGGCGAAACGATCCGCACGCCGCGCATGACCGTCATGTCATGGACGGGTGACGCCGCGCGGGCGGCCAATCTCTGGCGCCGCTGGTATCGTGACCACATTCTGCCCCGGTCTAACGGTCAACCGCTGAAGCCGCTCCTCGCTTGTTCGGGCACTGATGAAGGCCAGGAATTCACGATGGCGACCGAAGCGAATCAGATCCGGTATATCCGGAAATTTAAAGACCGCGGCATTTGCCCAGACGTCTGGTGGATCGATGCCGGCTGGTATCCCTGCTACAACGAGAACCATAAACGCACCTATATCGTGTGGGGTACGTGGCAGCCCGACCCGGAACGTTTCCCGAACGGGTTGAACCCGGTTTCCGACTTTGCGTCCCGCCACGGTGCCGATCTGCTGCTCTGGTTCGTCCCCGAATACGTCTTAACCGGAACTCAAATTCACATCGAACACCCGGAATGGCTGTGGAAGATGCCCCGTAACGAGTGGGTGGCAAAACAGGCGGCGGGCGATAATCACCTTCTGAATCTGGGCAACCCTCAAGCGCGCCAATGGCTGACCGATCATGTCTGCAAACTGATTCAGGACAATGGGATTAAGATCTACCGGCAGGACGGGGGGTTCGATATTCTCGGATGCTGGCGGACAAATGAGGAGGAGGATCGACAGGGACTGAACGAGAACCTGCACGTGCAGGGATACCTTCAATACTGGGACGATCTGCTGTCGCGTAATCCAGGCTTATGGATTGACTCCTGCGCGTCCGGCGGACGGCGCAACGATCTGGAAACCATGCGCCGCTCCGTGCCGTTGCACTACACCGACTTCGGGTACGGAGATCATCCTGTCAAATTGGCCTTTCAGCACACGATGTTCGAGTGGCTGCCTTATTTCAAGGAATTCACGCTCTCCTGGGATCTGCACGGCAACAGTCGTTATGATCATCAGGTGGACAGTTATTCCTATCACTGCGGCATGGCTCCCATGCTCTGGTCCAGCATCGACATCAACCGGGACGACTATGACTACGATCTCATGAAGCGAATGCTCGTCATATGGCGCCGTGCAGCCGACCTGATTCTGAACGGTGACTACTATCCGCTCACGCCGCTTCATCGCACGCCGGAGAAATGGGTGGCTCGACAGTTCGACTGTCCGGAGGAAGGGCGGGGATTCATCCAAGGCATCCGCCTACCTGCGGCAGCGGAGGAAATCATTGTCGTGCATCCAGAAGCGCTTCAGCTGAACTTGTCATATGTTTTCGAAAATCCGGAAACAGGCGAGACACGGGAACTGACTGGAAAGAAAGTGAATGAGGACGGATTCACCTTGACTCTCCCGAAGCGCGAGGGTGCCATCTGGTTTTATCGCGTGAAGTAAAGAATCCATAAGCAAGGAAATAAAAATGTCAGATTCATTCGCAAAATCGTTAAAAAATCCAGAAGTCAGCCGGGAACAGATACGGGGATCAGACCGGGTTTCAATGCGGTCAATATGTGGTTTGCTGATGTACACTGTCCTGAACCTGCTGGCATCTCTGTGTTTCAAGGAGTGCGGTACGGACGCCGGGCACACCTGGTCCTATTTCTTTATCGGCAATATTTTCGGTCCGCTCAGCCTGATTTTTCTAATGTGGGTATATGCCGGGATGAACGCCAACCTGGCTGCTGCGCTTTCCATGGGTGTCGGCGCAATATCAGTGCAGGTCGCCTTCTGGCTGGTATATGATGTGCGTCTGACACCGTTGCAGTGGACCGGGATTGCCCTGGCAGTGATGGGAGGAATTATCACGGTCTCGGGGAGGCCGCTCCCACATACGATAGATGCAAATGGCACAGGCAGAAACGGGGGGATGGAGCAGTGAACACGGTGTTTTTCATATATTTAGCAATATTCCTGGTGATGCAGGTGCTGGCTCAGATGGCGTTGAAACTCGGCAGCGAGAATGGGAGTTCCATGCGCAGCCGGCGCTGGTGGTTCGGATTTCTTGCGGCTAACGCGGTCGGTGCGCCAAGCATACTGTTCATAAAGGAACTGTACAAAGCCATGCCGGAAACCCCCAACATCGTACTCGTGATGGTGATGTCCGGAGTGTTCATCCTGTCACAGCTCGTCTTCATGCTATTCTTCCGCTCGAGGCTGACACCGATCCAGTGGACTGGGGTAGGCATGCTTGCGGTCGGCGCCGTGTTGACAGCACTTGGAGGGGCATGAAGAATTCAGTGCTATTTTTGTTTTACGAATAATTCCATAGCACAAGTCGGGATAGAAAATAGATTGAACAATCACCTTGAACCATATCGGAAGGGATTTGAAAAATGTCGAATATTGATAGGCTGAAGGTTGGAGACGCATATGTGAAAAGCGACGCTGCCCGCTTGCGCTGGGCTGTAGGCACGGAGGCGGTAGAACAAATCTTTGAATGTAAGAATGGCCAGTTCCGTCTGGCCAGCTACCGGAACAAGCTCGTGTCACCCGCGGCGGAATACATCGATGCCAAAACGCCGTCACCGTTTTTCAAGCTTGCAGCGGCGCCGTTCATGGAGTTGTTCGCTTTCGAAAGTCTCTGGACTGCGCCGTTCACGCGGCGCGAGACTATCCTCCCAATCGAAAAGATGACCCTGCAGGTCCAAGCGGACGATGTCCTGGTCTTCAGGCTCGACCGCACAGACAAGGAAAACTCCTCGGTGCGCTGGAATATCGAGCTCGACTACGAGGAGGGCGACGGGACTTTTGTCACTCCTCCGCTGAGCGGTGAGGCGTTGTACACTCTCGACAAATCCGGATCGCTTGAGAAGTTGACCGGAGTGGCCGGGGAAATACCCGGTTCGGCCCATTTCGACTTCGGTGCCAGGCGCAACATGATGCGCCTCTGGAAGGCGCCCCGTGCCGGCTCGATCAGCGTCGGAGGCTCTCTGGTTTCGGGTAGCCATGGTGACCTTGCGGCATCCATTCAGCGTATGCAAAAAGTGGCGGAAAAATCCGGCTCGGTCTCTCATGAGAAATGGACATTGGAAAAGGGAGAGTGCCACGAGGTCACCGCAGGCGGCCGACCCACCGCACAACTGGATCTGACACTGAAGAACAAGTCGGTGCGCGTCCACTTGCACGTGATGGCGTATCCCGGCACCGCGATCCTCCGGCACTGGCTGGAAATTGAAAATGCCGGAACCAAGGATTTCACTGTCCCCTCCCCCTCCCCCCTTTTCATGAATCTCCAGCAAACCAAGGCCAAACCCTGGATCAATAGCTGGATGACCGGGGGGAACAGCAGTCCGACGCAGGGCGTCATGAGGCGGGCCAAAATTGGAACGGACTATCATAACTCCATCACTGGCGACAGAACTTACAACCATGTGCCGTGGATGGCAATGGAGCGCGGCGAGACCGACGGCCTGTTCGTGTCTTCGGAATCGCTTTGCGACTGGAATATGACCGTAAGGGCTTCCGGAGGATCCCCGGCGCTGCTGGCCGTGAACCTACTCTCCTACGCGGGGCGTACGCTCAAGCCTGACGACAAAGTTGAATTGCCGCCGATTACCACCGGCATCTTCACTGGTGGCCTGGATGGCATGGGCATGGGCATCTATGACTGGCAATACCAATATCTCTGGGACTACACAAATCCGGATTATTATGCCCGGACACAATACCCGGTTGCCTGGGTCTACTGCTGCGGTAATCTGCAGGAACAGTTCGCCTACCGCCTGGCGGGTCTCGATATGGCCGGAGCCGATTACATGCGCGAGACCGGAATCGATATGCTATGGGACGACGCCGGCTGGGCCAAGTATCCCACATACCCAGTACCGGACAACTATGGCTCTGTCTTCAATCACAATTATGACGGCCCTGATTTCTCCCTGACGCAACGCTTTCTGGGAAAGATGGGCGCCAAGTGGCTCGCCTGGTTCTGCGGACGCCCCTCTGCGGGTGTCATGGATTCCAAGGTGGCGGCCTGGGGGGCCTTCCAGTGGCGGACCGACGGGGTGGGAACCTTCACTCCGGAATCCGAGACAGCGTTCCGTTCTAATATTCAGGGGTTTCTCGATCGCAATCCGAAAGCGTCCTTCCACACGTGCTGTGGCGGCAGCGCCTACGCCCACACCTACGGCATCCAGCGTCTCTCCGACCTGAACTATCTTTCGGATTTCGGCCGTGGCGACGAGTTGAATTATTATTTCTCATATCTCGATACTCCAGACAAATGGATGGACATAATCGAGGTCATTGCCAAGCGACTGCGTTACAACCCTGAGACCTCAAAACTCTTACTCTGCCTAGCCCCCTCCTGGGCCTATGCCGACGATAAGGGTGACATGGAACTGCTCCGCCGGGATGTCATAGGGCTCTACCACTATCTGTTGCGCGAAGGCGTGGCCGGACGCTGGAGCTATGTCTTCCATCCCGTTGTGGAGGGGGATAAGGCGCACTTCTATTTCCAACGTTCCAACCACGCGCGCACGAAGTCGCTGATCATCCTGAAGCATCGTGCCGAAGGCGCAGTGGTGATTTATCCGCGTGGTCTCCTCCCGGCGCATAAGTACCTTGTCGGCTTCGACTCCAAAGCAGGAACCGTCACCCGCAGCGGCTCGGATTTGATGGAGAAGGGAATTCATATCAAGAAACAGAAACCAGGCGAATTGATTTATCTCGGCTTGCCGGACCGCCCCGGCGCGGGGCATGACAAAACCCGGACAAGAGCGGTGGGGCGGGCGCTGAAGCGTTTTGAGACGAACATCGGACATTCCGGTGTGGGGCTCTATTGGACAGCCGCCGGAGAAGGGAATTGGATCAGTTATTACGAGGTGCGACGCAGCGGGAGTATTCTGGGGAAGGTCGGTATCGGCTGTTATTATTTCGATCATTCTGCGGGCTGGAACCCGGACTCCACATATTCAGTCCGCGCAATTGGCGGCAATGCTGTCCCCAGTTTATGGACGGATGCCGAACTTATCGGTGGGGAAATCCTTTCTTATCACGGGCTTGGCGGACATTTCGGCCGGCAGGGGCGCGACGGCTGGGGCGCGGAAACTTCATCTGACGGAAAGATATTCACCCCTATGGTGTTCATCCCGCCGGTCAAGAATCCTGCGGCCGATGTCGACGGCGGCACTCCCAATCAACAGGGAGGGGTCGAGGGGTATTGGGAAGGCGCCGGAACCGACCGTATCGGACGCGGTTGGCAACGGGTTTCGAAAGACGCCTTTTGCATCAGGACTTGGACTGCGCCGAACCCGGGGCGTGTCAGAATACTGGGCAGGGCGATGAAGGAGTGTTTCAGAAAGGACCTGGGAAGCGAAAACCTTAATGTCGAGATCCTGTATGGTGCAAAGCAGCTTTGGAAGGCAAGGCTGGAACTTGGCGGCCTCGATGGGGCCACTCATGATCTGACGGTGGATATGATGTCCGGAGATGTTCTGCGGTTTGTGCTTGGGAAAGGCGGAGATCCGGACAACGATATCATATCGTGGATGCCAAAGCTCAGCTACGATGGCGCATCAGGGACTGTCACCGGAAATTCGGTTGTCCGGATATCCTGCGGCAGTGTTGTTGATTACATCGACAAGACGGGAAATATCTGGGCGAAGGACGGCTTCCATGATGGCGGCTCTGGGGTCAGATCCACCGGCAGTATCGAAAACTCCCAACCTACTGCCGGAGATGCCGAACTCTACCGGACTGGACGCGAAGGGGATGAGTTCTCCTACCGGATACCGGTCAAGCCTGGAATGTATTCGTTGCGTCTGAAGTTCGCCGAAACGGACACACAGTGGTTTTACGAGCGTCCAATGGATGTCGACATCAACGGGAAGAGAGTTCTTGAAAGCTTTGACCTATGCCATGCGACGCGAGGTGTCGGCAACAGCTGCGAAAAGTCCTTTCACAACATCATTCCGGACTCCTCAAACTGTATTAACCTGCGATTCAAAGGTGCACCCAGCCCCCTCAAGGGGGATTGCAATGCGTTAATCCGCGCGATTGAGGTTCTGCCGGGGTTGAAACCGTCTGTCAGGATCAACTGCGGCTCCGATTCCAGTTTTGTCGATTGGAACACCGACGAGTGGCTTGCCGATGCCAACTATAAGGGCGGTGCTGCGCTCAGATCGGATGCCGAAGTCAAGCTGGCGACGCCAACGATCTGGGACCAGGGGCTCTACCGGACTGCACGTTGCGGCAAGCAGGTCATCTACAAGATCCCCCTACCGGATGGGCTTTATACAATCCAGTTGAAGTTTGCGGAGCTGTGGCTCGACAAGTCGGGCGCGCGTCCGATGGACATCTCCGTGAACGGATTGGTTGTCAAACGGGGTTGGGATCCGGCGAAAGCCGCAGGTGAGCTGGCGATGGCAACCGGCATTCGCGTTGAGGATGTTGCGCCCGGCAGGGACGGCTGCATAAGCGTCAGTGTCGCTGCGACCGGAGGAAATGATGCCATTATCCAGGCAATCGAAATACAGTGATTGACTGCAATACCATGTTCATCTTTCCGACATAAGTTTCCTGTATCGGCCGGGAGGCATTCCTGCGTGTTTCGCAAAAAGCCTGGAGAAATAATTGGGGTCGTTGATACCGACAGTAAGCGAAACCTCCTTTACGGAAACATCGGAATTCATGAGCATCTCCTTCGCCCTGTCAATCTTCAGTCCGAGGGCGTACGTCCAAGGCGAAATCCCTGTGCTTTTCTTGAAAAGCCTGGAGTAATGGAACTTGGAATAGCCCGCTTTTTTAGCTATGGAAACAAGATTGACGCTTTCCGTGGAGATTGTCTCGGTCAGATTCTTCTTTGAATCAAGGGGACCGGAAATTTTTATCAGTTCAACCAGGATTCCGAGGAACGCAAGCGCCGCATCAAGACTGTAATTGATCTTCTTGTCGGAAAGAATATTGAAGAGACTGTCAAAACTGTTTTCTACAGCTCCGCCGACTCCGATTTTCCGCACTGGCTGAACAGCGCTGAATCCGGCTATGCGAATGAGATTCTCGGCATAGCTTCCGCCGAAATGAAGCCATTTGATATTCCATCCGGCAACCGGATCGGAGGCATATCCATGCGTGAAATGCGCAGGCACATAGAAAATGTCGCCTCTCTTTATTTCATATACTGTCTCGCCAAGAGTGTAGGTTCCGGCACCGCCCAGGCAGTAAATCAGAAGGGACTGATCAAAATTGCGGGACTTTAAAAGATGTTCGTTCGTGTTGAAATGACCGCAGACCGTCACCCATATCCCCATCTGGCGTTCCTTCTGGGACTGGGAACACGAGGAGCTTTTTGTAAACTTACCCTTCATAATAGCAACATAGTCCATTTGTTAGCAATATTTAGCTGTTGAATAAATCTATTGCATTGGAAACATTATTGCCAATGAAATAAATTTAATATCAATATAATGCTAACAGGAGGAAGAGAATGAAGACCATCACGCCGTGCAGACCGAAATGGAAAGGCAGCATGACCGACCGCGAACGCTTCAACAACCAGATGCACTACAAACCTATTGACAGGTGCTTCAACATGGAGTTCGGCTACTGGGAGGAGAATTACTCACTCTGGAAGCCTTTCATCGAAAATAAGATCACGAACGAAGGCGACGCTAACACCTACTTCAGCTTTGACAGGACCTCTGGCGTCGGCACCCCATGGCTATTTCCGTCATTTGAGAGGAAAGTAATCTCCGAAACTGAAAAAACAAAAACCATCATTGACCATAACGGTCTTATCTGCGAAATACTCAAGGACGGACAAAGCAGCATCCCTCATTACATAGGCTCTTCGGTACAGGGGCCGGACGACTGGAAGAAAGTCAAGGAAAAACACCTCAACCCCGACAGTCCGGGCAGAAAACCGGATATCAAGAAAATGAAGGAACAGCATCCCGAAAACCGCGATTATCCACTGGGTGTCAACTGCGGGTCAATGATCGGACTTGTCAGGGATCTTCTCACAGTGGAAGGAATGTGCTACGCCATCTACGACTATCCGGAAATGATCGATGACATGATTGAAAACCAGTGCGTGCTGATTGAGAATTTCCTCGACGAAGTGTTGCCTCACTTCAAGTTCGACTTTGCTTCAGGCTGGGAGGACATCTGCTTCAAAAACGGCCCGCTTGTGTCCGTAGATTTCTTCAAGGAAAAAGTCATGCCCCGCTACAAGCGCATCAACACAAAACTCAAAAAACACGGCATCGACCTCTGGTGGATCGACTGCGACGGCGATGTCAGGCCAATAATGAAATATTTCCTTGAAGGCGGGGTGAACTGCCTCTTCCCGTATGAGGTCATGTGCTGCTGTCATCCCGGGGAACTCCTGAAGGAATACGGCAAGGATCTCAGGATCATGGGAGGTTTCGATAAAACCAAGATGATTGCCGGACCAAAAGCCATCACTGAATACATGAATTCCCTCATCCCACTAGTTGAACGCGGAGGATACATTCCGTTCTGCGATCACAGGTGTCCGCCGGATGTAAGCTGGGAAAACTACGTGTTCTATCTCGACCTGAAAGAGAAAACTTTCGGTATGAAATAAAATAAATCCGGAGCCGGATTTATGCCAAGCGTTAATCAAAGAGCACGGCAACAGAGTGCCGCTGCTACAGTAAATTCATAACTGTAGCAGCGCCGCTCCTGAGATTTGCAAGAGTGTGGTACGGGCGTCTCGCCTGTTCATATTTCTTTTCTTAGCCTACAGGCGAGACGCCTGTGCAACAAAATCTAAAACTTGCCTTCAGTTAACCTTCGAAAAGATGTAATCTGGCCTGAATGAAGGCTTGGCGTTCCTGATATGTTCATGGTTTGTTATTCCCGTAAGCACCAGTCCTGATGTGAATCCGAATCTGTTTGCGCCACGTATGTCTGACGCAAGGGAATCACCAAGCATCAAGACGTGTTTCCGCTGCAGGCTTGATGGAAGTCCGAATCTTGTTTTCAGGATGTCAAAGGCATAATTGAAAATTGCGCTGTAAGGTTTTCCGAGATAAAGAGGTTTGATCTTCATCCCGTAATCACCGAGAATAGTACAAATAAAACGGGCCTTGCCGCCCGCCCCTATCCCGAGTTCGCCATCCGGCCCGTTCGGCCAGTAGCTGTCGGGATTTGGCACTATAAGGGGGCGGTTGGGATATTTTATGAAATAGTTCATTGCTGAACTGATATTCGACTGCCAGTTATATGTCCCCTCGCCTACAATCACACCGGCACATTCGTTTATGTTTTTTGTGCACTTCTCTATTTTAAGGCCCGCCATCTCTGCATAATTGGGTTTTCCGAGATCTCCCATGACGAAAAACTTCTTGCCTGCAAGTCCGTTCTCGCGGACAAAAGGCTTCAATGCGTCGCCGCAGGAAATAATTTCATCCGGTTTTATGCACAGGCCGGCTTTCTTGAGGATATTGCTTTTTTCCCTGGTGGAGTGGTTACCATCATTGGTCAGAAGGAAAAAAGGGAAGCCGTTGTCCTCGAGCTGTTTTATGAGGGTCGGCACCCCTGGCATGGCCTTTTTTCCGGAAATAAGCGTACCGTCAATATCGAAAAGCAGTGCGCTGAATCCGGAACTGTTCAGCCCCCACCATTTTAAAAACGTCTGATTCGAAGTATTTTTCATTTTCATATCTTCTTTCAACATCATATCCTTTCTAACTCGGTCCATTCAGGACGGAATCAATTTGATGATGAAACCTATGCCAATAGGTTTCATCATTTCTCAATCCCGACCCTTGCCGACAACCCTGTTTTATAATAGTGCTTGACTTCCTTCATCTCAGTCACCAGGTCAGCAGCTTTTATGAGACGTTTATCCGCATTTCTTCCGGTCAGAACCAGCTCAACGGTTGCTGGCCTTGTCTTAATTAGGTCTAGGACTTCATCAACTTCGACCAGTCCATATTTATTCGCGGTGGTTATTTCATCCAGAATGACCAGGTCATACTTCCTTGAAGCCATGATTTCCCTTATTTCGCTGAAACCTTTCTGTGCTAGCTTAATATCATCATCATCAGGCGTTCTCCTGATGAAACACTTCTTACCAAACCGTCTAATTGCTATTCCCGTTGTGAATTTCGCAATTGCCTTGTGTTCACTGCAGTGTGAACCTTTGGCAAACTGCCCGATGAAAACCTTCAGTCCGGCGCCAGTGGCGCGGAGGGCCAGCCCGAGCGCTGCGGTTGTTTTCCCCTTGCCATTGCCGGTATATATCTGTACACAGCCTTTTTTAAGCTTCATTTTCATTAACTCGCGTTAAATAAATCTTGATTTTTATGATAAATGCCTCATACTTTAACGATGTTGACTTAACTTTTCGCTTTTTTGCCGTTAATTTTAATGAAAAAATGAACATTTCCCTGAAACCGGTGTCTAAATGGATGAGACAATTAAAATTGAGGATGCTGAACTCGTAAAGAGTTTCAACTCCGGATCCGAATCCGCTTTCGACGAGCTTGTCATGAGGTACAGCACTCAGATGTTCAAGGTCGCATACGGGTTTCTGAGAAGTCATGAGGATGCCGAGGAAGTCGTCCAGGACACTTTTGTAAAGGTGTATAAGAACCTCAAGACATTCCGGGGCGACTCAAGTTTTTCAACTTGGCTTCACAGGATTCTGATAAATCTGGCCAGGAACAAATACCAGTGGAACAAGAGACGCGGAGAACAGCAGAAAATAAGCATATCTGAAAAAAGGCAAACTCCTGACGGTGGCGATGCCGGCGATATTGATTTCGCCGACATGACCGCGGCACCTCATGCAATTACTGAAAGGAACGAGGAGGAGGAGAGGATAATGACAGCCATTGCCCAGTTGCCGGAGACGCTTCGGGAGGCAATCGTTCTCAGGCATATAGAGGACATGCGATACGAAAATATTGCCAAAGTTACTGGAGCAAACATAGGAACAGTTAAATCAAGGCTGTCCAGGGCCAGGGAAGCCCTGACGAAGATGTTGAAAAACAAAGATGAATATCCAATATCGAACACGGAATGTCCAATAACGAAATAAAGACTGAAAGCATATGAAATTAATTTCGTTTGATATTGAAAATTCCTTGCGGTGCCGGGTGTAGTTTATGCGAAGACTGGTTGGACATTGGGTGTTAAGTAACTCGGGCATTCCTGCCCGAGAACATGGAGGTGAAAAACATGAATAAAAACAGTGCCAATCAGGAACATGGCTCCGGATGTCCGGAGCATGAGTTTTTAAGCTCATATTTCGACAAAGAGCTTGACAGTGCAAGTCCTGAGTTCGTCCACATCTCTTCGTGTCTGGAATGCATGAGGAAAATAACTGACTTCTCCAGGCTTGGTGAAATCATAAACAAGAATATTTCAAACCGATGCACCCCCGCGCTTCCAGAAGACATCCTGAAAAAAGTACGTGCAAAACTTTCTGAAGAGAAAAACACCGTAATTCCTTTTTACATGATCCAGTTCATGAAGGTTGCAGCCATTATCGTTGTGATCATAGGTGTTTTCGCATACGTGCACAGCATGGGAGGGAATAAAGTTCAGAGTTCAAGCACCGTCGGATTCAAAACAGCGCCTGCATCCTCTTCCATTTCCACTGCGCCTCCCGTAAACCAGGGGCCAAGGGAAATTGCATCACAAAAACATCTCATGCCTGAAAACGGAATCCAGTTCTCAAACATGAGCAATGTCAGCACTGGACACGGCATGGAGTTCCGCAATCTGCCTCCGGAAATAGATGCCGCAAAAGCTGAGGCGGTCAGCATTCCCGATTATGTGACCCATGTGTGGACAGTGAAAAACCTTAAGGATGCGTCCGTAGAAGTGAACGACTGCGTCGCAAAACTGGGAATCCCGGCCGGCAAAATCAGCGTCAGCAAAGAAGATGACAACATGGTGAAATATTCGATGAACCTGTCGAAAAAGCAGATTTCCGGTTTTGTGAAACTGTTCGCATCCGCCGGAAATGAACTTCTTTCACCCGCAGCCCCGCAACCGGAGCAAAACCTTTTCTACGGCAATGCGACAGACCCCATCGACTATGAAATAAAACTCGTCCAAAAGGGTAAATAAAATCAACCACAGAGACACAAAGACACTGGGATTTATATTTGTCATTTTATTTCTGCTTACATCAGTAGCGTTCGGAGCCGACAACGTTGCAGAAGTTCCGTTTTCGTGGAAAAATGAAACCTCGGACAATATCCTTAAAATCAGCGTTCAAATAAACAAGGACGCATATCTCTACAAGGATCAGACAAAAATAGTGGTTGCCGATTTTTCCGGGAAGTCGGCCAGCCTTGTCGTGGAACCTAAGACAATATCTGAAAAAGATCCTTTCGGCGAGGTGCACATCATTTATCCCACAGGCTTCAATGTCTGGGAATTTTCAGTCAAGGATCTGACTCCTCCGGTGATTGCCACCATAAGATTCCAGGGATGCGCCAAAACACCTTATGTATGCTATCCACCGCAGAAAAATGAACTCACAGTCATTCCGTCACCGCAGCAAGGTAAAAACCATATTCCTGAAACCGCGACTGAACCCAACAGGGCAAAGCAATCGTTGGAATGGAGGAAGACTGTCGGCCGTTTTTCAGTAAAAGGCAGCGCCGCCGGCTATATGAATGAAAAGGATTTCATAACATTTATTGACAGTTCGTTAAGCGCAGGGCCAAAGAAGGAGAATTCAATTTTCGACAATCTGCGCAACAACAATATTTTCGTATCCATAATACTGATCCTGATTGGAGGACTAGCCCTCAACCTGACACCATGCGTACTTCCCATGATCCCGATAAATATCGCGATCATAGGGGCTGGAGCGAGGGCAGGTTCTAAATTCAAGGGATTCACAGTCGGACTCATGTACGGGGCGGGAATAACATTGGTTTACGGGATTCTCGGACTTGCTGCGATTCTTACCGGCTCAACGTTCGGGTCAATAAACTCGACACCGTATTTCAATTTTGGCGCCGGGATTGTTTTCATATTTCTCGCTCTTGCAATGTTCGGGGTCTTCCACATTGATTTCTCCAGATATATGACGGCGGGAAAGACGAACAGCAAAGGTGGTCTTTTGACCGCAATGGGCATGGGCGGAATATCGGCCCTGCTGGCCGGGGCATGTGTGGCACCTGTTGTGATAGCAGTGCTTCTTTTCTCCTCATATCTTTATTCACAGGGCAGCATGTACGGGCTTGTGCTTCCTTTCATTCTGGGGGCCGGGATGGCGATCCCGTGGCCCTTCGCAGGAGCTGGCATAGCCATGCTTCCAAAGCCCGGGCCATGGATGGTGAAAGTGAAATATGTTTTTGGTGTTTTCATAATCGGCATCGCCGCATATTACCTGTTTGTCGGCTATTCCCTGCTCTCACCTGAAAAGGCAATTCCTGGACAGGCCGAAGGCTGGATGTCTTCCCTTCCTGAAGCGCTTTCAGCGGCCGAGAAGGAAAAACTCCCGCTGCTTATTGATTTCAGCGCAAGCTGGTGCAAGAACTGCGAAGCGATGGATGCTTCAACCCTCAAAAGCCCCAAAGTGAAGGAGAAGCTGAAGAACTTTGCAAGGCTTAAATTCAGGGCGGAAAATCCAAATGAACCGGCTATAAAGGAAGTACTCTTCTATTTCAAGGTGCTCGGCCTCCCAACCTACGTGATCCTGAAGCCGGAAGAGAATCCCTGATAACCATACCCATCTTTCTGGTTCGTTTTCATCATAACTGAGTTTGTCTTTTCTTTCCTTCATCGGTTGGATATTTCCGCCGCGGAGCCTGTCGGACTTAGGCGGTGAGTGCACTTGGATTTCGTTCGTAGTAGGCGAATTTATACGCCGTTATCTTAAATGAACGTGCAATAAATTGCACTACTACTTTGAAACTCAAACATGTGCTTTTTAACGGAGCGCGGGTTTTCTAACCCGCGTTTTCTTCTGTTGGCGGGTAAGAAAACCCGCCCTCCGTTTCTTATTGATAAAACTGCGGCCACCGCAGTAGGCCGCTGCTAACAAAAAGTACCAAACGCACGTTAATGCCAACAGATTTTTCTAAGTCCGACAGGCTCCGCGGCGGATTGGATATTGGATATTCGATCTGAGAAATAGCCATCTTTCTCTCGCACAAAGCCGCAGAGATATTTATTGAATCTGACAACATTTTCAGTCCTGAAACAGAATAAGTTTTAACTGAAAAAAGACATGCCGCAAATGCCGCGTAAGACTACCCATTCCGAACTTCCTTGAAATGGAAAAACCTGCTTGTTAAATTTTTCACATTATTTTTGCCGTGCGGCTTGAAACACGCAAAAACCATTGAATATTATAATATCGATATTTATTTATCTATTAATAAAACCGCGCAGCTTCAGCGGCCGGGAAAGGTGTGAAATGAACAAGAGTAAATCAGTGTCCATCGAAACAATCAGGCGTCTCCCCAAATATTACGATGTAATCGATATGGCGGTGAAGCAGGGTGTGAAAAACATTTCAACCAGTGTGATTGCAGAGCATCTGAACCTTGAACCGATACTGGTCAGGAAGGATCTCGAACAGACCGGCGCAAAAGGCAGGCCGCGCGTAGGGTTCGTGGCGGCAGAACTGATGGACAGGATAGCGGGTTCCCTTGGATGGGGATCCCTCGACAACATTGTCCTTGTAGGATGCGGAAGCCTGGGATCGGCACTGCTGGGGTACAAGGGCTTTTCCAGGGCAGGATTCGACATCGTCGCAGGATTCGACGTGGACAAGGAGAAAATAGGGCGGACCATACACGGCAAGAAAATACTTCCAGTCTCTAAATTTAAAGACCTATGCCTGAGAATGCATATCGAAATCGGTATCATATCCACTCCGGCGGAACATGCCCAATCAATTGCCGACCTCATGGCGGAGAGCGGAATAAAAGGTGTCTGGAACTTCTCTAGCGCGGCCCTTAAGACTTCGAAAGACGTGATTGTCCATCAGGAGGACATGGCAGCCTCTCTGGTCATATTAATAAAAAAAATGAACAGTATGAAGAAAGAAGGAAAGGATCAGGAATAAACATGAGCGGATGCAACTGCAAATGCAAAGGTTCGGACAACAATGAAACAGCCCGCGGATTCGAGGCTGTCTGCAAAATACTGGATGAAAACAAATATGACAAGGACAGGCTGATCCCCATACTGCAATCAGTGCAGGCTGTTTACAGGTATCTGCCGGAAGATGTGATTTCACTGGTGGCATCATCCCTCGGACTAAGCCCGGCGAGAGTGTACGGGGTCGCCACTTTCTATTCACATTTCACATTGCAGCCAAAGGGCAAATATGTGATCAAAGTATGCGACGGTACTGCATGCCATGTCAAAGGCTCCATGAACATTTACGACGCAATGCGGAAAAAACTCTCCCTTCCGGAAGGGAAAAACACCACATCGGACCTGATGTTCACGCTAGAGACAGTGAGCTGCCTGGGCGCATGCGGACTGGCGCCGGTGATCGTAGTGAATGAGGATGTGCACGGGCAGATGACCCCGGAAAGGGGAAAGAACCTGATAGACAAGATAACTGATGCGGAGGCTACCGGTGAAAAAACACATAATTGAGAAGTTGAAAGACGAATTCCTGGAAAGGAACTCCGGGATACGCAAACGGATAGTTGTATGCGCGGGAACCGGGTGCGTCGCCAACGGCGCACTGAAAGTTTTCGACGCGATTACAAAGGCGGTTAAAGAACTGAACGCAAATGCCGATGTGCTGGCGGATGTCCATTCTGATACTGCCGAAAGCAAGACAAGCATAAGCGGTTGCCAGGGGTTCTGCCAGATGGGGCCTCTGGTCAACATAGAGCCAGATGGAATCCTATACGTCAAAGTGAACGAGGCCGATGCGGCTGAAATAGTGGATAAGACAGTCAAGGGCGACATGGTGGTTGACAGGCTCCTCTACAAGGATCCGCGAAACGGCTGCAAGCACAAGGGGCGCTCTGAAATACCGTTTTACAGCAAACAGAACCGCTTCACTCTGGATCTGTGCGGCATCCTCAATCCAGAGGATATTTCCGAATATGCATCGCATGACGGCTACAGTGCGGCGGAGAAATGTCTCCGTTCGATGAAGCCTGAAGAGATATGCGCCCTCATCGACAGGTCCGGTTTACGCGGACGCGGGGGTGGCGGTTTCCCAACCGGCAGGAAATGGGAGCTGGCCCGAAAGGAGAAGAACAATAAGAAATACGTGATCTGCAACGGGGATGAAGGTGATCCAGGGGCATTCATGGACCGGAGCATAATGGAAGGGAATCCGCATGCGGTCATTGAAGGGATGATGATTGCAGCGCTGGCCATAGGCGCGGACGAAGGATACGTATACGTCAGGGCTGAATATCCGCTTGCAGTGAGACGGATGAGGAAAGCGGTTGCCGACGCGAAGGATGTCGGAATCCTAGGCGGGAATATTTTCGGCACCGGGAAAAGCTTCAATATAAATATAATGGAAGGCGCTGGCGCATTTGTGTGCGGAGAGGAAACAGCGCTGATGGCATCAATCATGGGGAGACGCGGAATGCCTTCACCGAAACCGCCTTTCCCGTCGCAGCGCGGCCTGCACGGGAAACCCACCGTCATTAACAATGTCGAGACACTTGCGACCGTTCCGAAGATAATACTTGTCGGCGTGGATGAGTTCAGGCGCCTTGGCACCGCAAGCTCACCAGGAACAAAGACGTTCGCATTGACCGGGCATGTCGCCAATACCGGCTTGATTGAAGTACCATTTGGTGCGACGCTCAGGGAGATAATATTCTCTGTCGGTGGCGGTGTCACCGGCGCGGACGGAAAAATAAACGACGATGAATTCAAAGCTGTCCAGATCGGGGGGCCGTCCGGCGGTTGCCTTGTGAAGGAGCATCTCGACCTGTCGCTTGACTTCGAATCCCTCAAGAGCATAGGCGCAATGGTGGGCTCCGGCGGGCTCGTGGTGATGAACCAGTCAACATGCATACCGCAGATTGCAAAGTTCTTCATGCAGTTCGCCCAAAACGAATCCTGCGGCAAATGTGTACCGTGCAGGGAGGGGACGAGGCAGATGCTCGCCCTTCTGGAAGACATTACTGAAGGAAAAGGGGATCTCGAGACTTTGAAAAACCTTGAAGACCTGGCATTGGTTGTCCAGAAGGCGTCGCTGTGCGGCCTCGGAAAAACAGCCCCGAATCCGGTACTCTCGACCCTTCGCCATTTCCGTGAGGAGTACGAGGCGCATGTCAAGGAAAAACGCTGTCCGGCAAAGCAGTGCAAATCATTGACACCTCCTGGAATAGATCCCGGTAAATGTGTCGGTTGCGGCATCTGCGCAAAAAAGTGCCCTGTCGGCGCAATCACCGGACAAAGGAAAACCCCCTACTCCATAGAGGCGGCAAAATGCGTAAGATGCGGTGTCTGCGCGGAAGCATGCAAATTCAAAGCAATATTCGGAGTATAAATAAAAATGAAAAAAGAAATCACAGTTGAAATCGACAACGCTAAAGTTGTGATCAAGGACGGAAAAAGCGTTCTGGATGCGGCCAGGTCTGCGGGAATAGATATTCCCACTTTCTGCCATCATTCGGAACTCAGCGCATACGGGGCGTGCAGGATGTGCATGGTGGACATAGAAGGGCGCGGCATCACGGCGTCATGCTCCACTCCAGCTGAAAACGGGATGAAGGTGAAGACCAACACGCCTGAAATCCGCGAAATCCGCAAAGTGAACCTCGAGCTGCTACTGGCGGCGCACGACAGGGAATGCACCACCTGCGGAAAAAGCGGCTCATGCTCCTTGCAGAGGCTGTCCAAGAGCATGGGTGTCGAAAAAATACGTTTTAAAAACATAAAAAAGGAGTCGGCAATCGACACCTCCTCCTGCTCCATAGTCAGGAATCCAGCAAAATGCATTCTCTGCGGCGACTGCGTGAGGTTCTGCGACGAGATCCAAGGTGTCGGTGCGATTGACTTCGCGCACCGCGGTTCTTCAGCGGTGGTGGGGCCGGCATTCGGGAAGGACTTGGCGGATGTTGACTGCGTCAACTGCGGACAGTGCGCCAGGGTTTGTCCGACGGGGGCTCTCACCGTGAAAAACGATATCGCCGGAGTATGGAAGGACATCGAGGACAAGAAGAAGATCGTGGTTGCGCAGGTCGCACCGGCCATCCGGGTTGCACTCGGGGAATATTTCGGAATGACAGAAGGCGGAATCACCACCGGCAAGATAGCATCCGCTCTGAAGAGGCTCGGGTTCGATTATGTATACGACACATGCTTCAGTGCCGACGCGACAGTTCTTGAGGAAGGCGCGGAATTCCTGGGAAGACTCAAAAACGGAGGGGAACTACCCCTGTTCACTTCATGCTGCCCCGCCTGGGTGACTTTTGCGGAACAGTATTTCCCGGAACTTCTCGGCAATCTGTCGACCTGTAAATCACCACAGCAGATGTTCGGCGGCATGGCGAAAAAATTCCTGCCTGAAATCCTGAAGGTCAGTCCGGAAAACCTGACTGTCGTCTCCATAATGCCGTGCACCGCAAAGAAATTCGAGGCGAAACGGCCGGAATTTTCCGACGATTGCGGAATTAAGGAGGTTGACTGGGTGATAACATCCCAGGAACTTGGAGCAATGATCGAAAGCGCCGGCCTGCGCTTCAGGGATCTTGCGGAAGGGGTATTCGATGATCCGTTCGGTGTTGGCAGCGGGGCCGGGACAATTTTCGGGACATCCGGTGGAGTCACCGAGGCTGTAGTCCGGCATGCGCACAGCATCACGGGCGGCAGCGGGGATGTCGTATGCGAGAAGCAGGAGAGCACCAAGGGTATTGTCGAGATAAAAACCATGATTGGCGGCACGGAGATCAGGGCCGCCGTAGTTTACGGACTTGGAAACGCAAAAATGATCTGCGAAGACGTAAAGAACGGCAGAAACCCATACCATATAATTGAAATCATGGCATGTCCCGGCGGATGTGTGAACGGAGCTGGACAGCCGGTGACATATGACTTCGACACGGTCAGGCGGCGCGGCAGAAGCCTGTACGAAATCGACAGGAATGCAACTGTACGGGTGTCAGATGCAAACACATCGCTTGTGGAATTCTATGCAAAACACCTTGGCCCGGTCGGCGGTGAAAAGGCCCATCACCTCCTGCACACGGGATATTCGCACAGACGCAGGATCAAAACTGAAAATATGACTCTCGGCAAACTCAAGGAAAACGCGCCCGTCTCTGTCGAGGTATGCATAGGCACCAACTGCTGTCTCCACGGTTCCCACGAACTTATCAGGAACGCGTTGAAACATGTGGATGACAAGGGGTTCAGAGAGGAAGTATCGGTGAAAGCGGCGTTCTGTTTTGAAAGATGCTCCAAATCCCCTGTCGCAAAAATAGCCGGTGAAATAGTGGACGGATGTTCCGCCGAAGATCTCAGGGATAGAATTGATGCCGCAGTTGCGGCTCTGAAAAAAACGGAGGAATGACAATGGACAGGCAAAGCCCGATATTTACCGAGAGGAACGAATGCCAGGATTGCTACAAATGCATACGGAGCTGTCCGGTCAAGGCGATCAAAATAGAGAATGGTGTGGCGTCAGTCATTGACAGCCTCTGTGTCCTCTGCGGCACCTGCGTGAACATCTGTCCGGCGGAAGCGAAAAAAGTTCGCGACGACAGTGCAAAGGCGAAAGAGCTGATCAGGTCCGGCGTCAAAGTTGTCCTGTCGCTGGCGCCGTCATGGATATGTGAATTCCCTGAGCTGGACTCCGGCTCCCTGATAGCGGCGGCTAAAGCTTTGGGGTTCCACGCCGTTTCCGAAACCGCGCTTGGCGCTGAGGAAGTTTCGGCCAACTGCGCAAAAATGCTTGGTCAAGATGGCGAGACAGGAAAAGCCGTAGTATCCAGCGCCTGTCCGGTAGTGGTGGAATACATAAGCAAGTACAGGCCTGGACTTCTGCCGGCATTGGCCGGAATGTTTTCACCTCTGATCACCCATTGCCGGATAATCAGGGAGGAATACGGGAAGGACTGCAAAATAGTTTTCGCCGGGCCATGCATCGGCAAGAAGATGGAGGCTGAGGCGAATGGAGATCTGCTTTCGGCGGCACTGACTTTCCGGGAAATGCGCCAGTGGATGGCGGAGGCCGGGATTGATCCGTCCACGCTTAGCCCCGGACGAAAAGATGTATTTGTCCCCAGCTGCGCCAAGGAAGGGGCGTTCTACCCGATTGACGGCGGCATGCTTGCCGGAATACGTTCCGGTTGTGCTGTGAACGACCCGCACCTGATAAGTCTTTCCGGCATGGACAATGTGATTGAGTCGCTTGAGGAAGGGATATGCGGACAGGGAAGGAAAGGCTTATTCCTGGAACTCCTTGCCTGCCGTGGCGGATGCGTAAACGGACCCGGGATAACAGATAAAAGATCCCTGCTGAAAAAAAGGATTGACGTAATCGCATCCGTTGATCTCAGCCCTGAAAAAGCTCCGCGCAGGCACTACCTTGAAATACCCGCCGAATATTATCCCAAGGCGGTCAAGGCGGTTTCACACACGGAGGAACAGATCGTCGAGGTTCTCAGCAAGACAGGGAAGAATTCCAAGGCTGACGAGTTGAACTGCGGCGCATGCGGATATAATACCTGCCGCAATTTCTCTGAAGCCGTAATTGAGCGGAAAGCGGAAACACCCATGTGCGCAACATATATGCGGAAACTCGCGATGAACAAGGCAAACAAGCTTATAAAGACCATGCCTTCGGCTGTAGTCATAGTCAACAAAAATCTAGAGATCATAGAGTGCAACCTCAATTTCGCCCGTCTTGCCGGAGGCGATGTGGAGGAGGTATATAAAGTCTGCGAAGGTTTGCCCGGCGCGGACATAGAAAGGATAATGCCACTGTCAGACATGTTCAAGCAGACCCTTGACTCCGGCGAGGACATCGTTGGGAAAAGCGTCAGGCTTAAGGGAAGAATCCTGCAATGCTCCCTGTTTTCCATTGAACGCGGAGCAATCGTTGGCGGCATATTCAACGATGTCACTGAACCTATCCTGAAAAAAGAGGAGATTACCAGACGTACCCGAAAAGTGATTGACGGGAATCTTAAAACCGTCCAGAAGATAGCTTATCTGCTGGGCGAAAATGCCGCTGAAACGGAAATGGCCCTCACATCGATACTTGACGCTTTCAACTCAGGGAGTAAAAACCGGTGATAGACATGGGAACCGATGCTCGCAGGCTTATGCTGGATGTTGACTTTTCCCAAAAGGTCAGGCACGGCCGTAACGTATGCGGGGACACTTTCCATTCTGTCCGCCTCCGTGATGAACGGAGAACCATAAGCATCCTTTCCGACGGGCTGGGATGCGGAGTCAAGGCAAGCGTCTTGTCGACATTGACCGCCGTAATGGCATCGAAATTCACCGCCGGATTCCATGATCCGAGACGGACAGCGGAAATAATCATGCGCACCCTTCCAATATGCAAGGAGCGGAAAATCAGCTACGCCACATTTACGATACTTGACTTCGACAGGGGCGGACTCACCAGGATCATGGAGTACGACAACCCTCCATTTGTCCTCATAAGGGACGGATGCGCCGTGGAAGTCGAAAAATCGATCCAAGAGGGAAGAATGGGCAGGAAGCGCAAATACACCCTCAGATATTCCCAGTTCCAAATGATGTGCGGCGACCGGCTAATATGTTTTTCAGATGGAGTAACGCAGTCCGGCATTGGCGGGAACGGGCATCCCCTGGGATTGGGTATTGGGAACGCACAAGGATTCATACTAGAAACAATAAAGGCGGAGCCGGAAATATCAGCCCGCGATCTCTCGCGGCGCATAGTGGCGCATGCAATGCTGAACGATGGTGGAATGGCCAGCGACGACATCACTTGCGGAGTCGCATATTTCCGAAATCCGCGTGAGCTCCTGGTAGCCTCCGGCCCACCATACGACCAGGGAAAGGACAGCGAGCTTGCCAGGAAAGTGAAAGATCATGCCGG
>CAZION010000081.1:0-28411 GCA_964540865.1 uncultured Victivallis sp. | reverse complement strand
TCTATCTGACTTTGTTCCGCAGTATGGGCAACATGATTGCCACCTGGTGGGAGGCCGTAGGGATCTTTCCGAAACAGAAAGGGAGCCAGATGCTAAGAAAGCTGGAATTTGAATATTCCATCTATCCGCACGAAGGCGACTGGAGCAAAGGGAATGTGTATTCAGAGGCTGAAAATCTGAATGTCCGTCTGGCTCCATATCAGGTGACACCCCATTCGAAGGGCAGTCTTCCGCTGAAGCACAGTTTCTTTTCGGTCGCTCCTGAAGCCCTGATTGTTTCAGCATTTAAGAAGGCCGAAGACAGGGAAAGTTGCATTCTCAGGCTTTATAATCCGACCAAAAAGGAAATAAAAGGGAATATAAAATTATACGTTCCCTTTAAGGCGGCATATATCACAAACCTCAACGAGGAGAGAATTTCGAAATTAAACGGTGATGATTTTAAAAATATAAGAATAAGCGTTGATTCAAATAAAATAACGACAATTGAAATGGAGTTTTAAGGGTTATAAATCATCATGGAAGCAGACAGGGTTTCGATGTTTATGGACTGCACGACTGAGGATGTATTAGGGGCGTTAATTAAGGAAGTTAAATGTAAAAACGAAGAAGGAATGCTGAAAAAGCTTAATATCGATTGTAGGTGGCGTGCCTGTTATTAAAATTATAATCCTATAACTGTTAGTAAATACGGCAGTTACACAGATATGCAGGGAGTAAAAAAACAAATTTCGGAGGAATGCCCATAAGACATCCTCTTGGGTATGTTGAAACTATGGAAGAGCTTGAAAAATATAAGAGTGGCTCTAAGAAACCGCAACGTAGAAATAAAAAAAGGAGAAGGTATGAAGATGGTAAAAACTGAAATTTCGGGCAGTTTTCAACTGGGTGGACGGCTTCTGGCTGCGGTATTTTTCTTCAGCGCTGGGATTTTGCTGGCCGCAGATGCCGAGTTATTGAAGGATGGGGCATGCACCTCTGCGGCGGGTGGGGAAAAGAAGGATGTCTGGTCAATCTATGTCGAGGCTCGGGGATGCGACAAGACATTAGTCACGCATGATCATGCAGTAGGGCATCTCGCACCGGGCTCGTTCCGGATGATCCCCTCGACCAGAAAGAACGCATCAGCCACTGTGTATCAGGTCGTGGATATGGCCTTGACGGTAGGGCAGAGCTACGAACTGAAAGGCTGGGTCATGGGCAAGAACCTCACCGGTGCCAGTCTCAAGGCCGGTATCCGGGCGGAATTCCGGAAAGCCGATGGCAAGTTCATAGGCAAGGAACTTGTCAAAATTGTCGATGAAGGCACTCCCTCTGGCGAGTGGCAGTCGGGGACGCTTCGGGTGAAGATACCGGACGAGGCAACCATAATATATTTCACCTTCTGGGGCGAGTTTAAGAGCTATCCGGAAAACGCAGCCGCCCCCGAGATTTATTTCGATGACTGTTCGATGGTGGCAGTGAAGCCTTAGAAATAAGGGTTCCTCTATTAGTTGACTGAACATGTACTACAACGACGATCATCTTGATCTATATTGAAAGCAGTTGAAGAAATAACAACTGCAAAATGGAGATGTGAATGTTCAAGAGTTTTTTCGATATTTATCGTCTTGAGGAGTTGGACAAGGCCGGATATCCGCTGACGAAGCTGAACGAAGCGGTGGAATGGGAGAGCTTCCGCGAGGAGCTTGAGACGATACGCGATGATGATAGGAAGAGCAACGCCGGGCAGAAGCCTTTTGATGCTGTTGTCATGTTCAAGATACTGATACTCCAGTCCTTGTACAACCTCGGGGACAATTCGATCGAGTACCAGGTACTGGACAGGCTTTCGTTCATGCGTTTCCTCGGTCTTTCCCTCGGGGATTGCGTGCCGGATGGCAAGACGATATGGCTCTATCGTGAACAGCTCGGGAAGGCTGGTCTTGTCGAGAAGATGTTCGGGAAGTTCGACAGGCAGCTCAGGGACAGGGGCTTTACGGACAAGAGAGGACAGATCGTCGACGCGTCGATAGTCTCCGCGCCGAAGCAGAGGAACAGCCGGAAGGAGAACGGAATGATAAAGCAGGGCTATGTTCCTGAAGGTTGGAACGAGGAGAAGTCCCGGCAGAAAGATACGGATGTGAAATGGGTGAAGAAGAACGATCACAACTATTTTGGATACAAGAACCACATCAGCATAGACGCGAAGCACAAGTTCATAAGGAAATACAAGATGACCGATGCGGCGGTCCATGACAGCAATGTCTTCGAGGAACTCCTCGACAGAAAGAGCAGCAGCCGGGATGTGTATGCTGACTCGACATACCGCTCCGAAGAAAAACTGAAGATGCTTGATGAGAAAGAATACCGCGAGCATATACAGAGGAAGGGGTGCCGCCACAAGCCTCTCACCGAATGGGAGAAGAAAGGCAACCATACAAGATCTAAAATACGATCGAGGATAGAGCATATTTTTAAAGTCCAGGCTCAGATGGCCGGACGCCTTATAATAAGAAGTATAGGAAGAGTTAGTGCTGAAATCAAAATCGGACTTAGAGGTCTGGCATACAACATGTACAGACTCGGAACTTTGGAGGCTATGGCTTGATAAAAGTGGATAAAAAACAGAAAAGATGCCCAGAAACCGGCCAGTCAGAAGGGATTCCGTCTAACATGAGTGACCAGAAAAAGCGAAATTTTGATTTTGTAAAGATGAAATCATTTTTAAAAAACCAAACTTTTAACAATCAATCTTTCAAAAGTGAATTTTTAGAGGTTGCCTGAAAATATAAGAATAAACGTTGATTCAAATAAAATAACGACAATTAAAATGGAGTTTTAAGTCCCGGTATGAATTCAAAAGAAAGAGTTTTAAGGGTTATAAATCATCAGGAAGCAGACAGGGTTCCGATGTTTATGGACTGCACGACTGAGGATGTATTAGGGGCGTTAATTAAGGAAGTTAAATGTAAAAACGAAGAAGAAATGCTAAAAAAGCTTAATATTGACTGTAGGTGGTGTGTCTGTTATCAAGATTTTAATCCTATAAATGTTTATAAAGATGGCAGTTACATAGATATGTGGGGAGTGGAAAAAACAAATTTCGGAGGTATGCCCATAAGACATCCCCTTGAACATATTGAAACCGTGGAAGAGCTTGAAAAATATAAGTATTGGCCAAATCCAGACCAGATTGATTATGATGTCTTGATAAACAGGATGGAGCAGTTTCCCGGATATTGTGTTTTTGGTGGGATGTGGAGTCCATTCCTGGAACAGGGCACATTGATGATGGGGCTCGAAAAAATCATGATGACGATGTACGAGAAACCGGAGATTGTTGATTATATTCTGGATAAGACCTCCAATTTTTATCTCGAATGTAATAAAAGGATCTTCGAAAAAGCGGGAAACAAAATGCAGATATTTTTCATGGGGGACGATTACGGGACGCAGACAAGTCTGCTGTATAGTCCTGAAATGTGGAGAAGGCACATTAAGCCAAGACTGAAAAAAATATATGATTTGGCAAAAGAACATGGTTACAAGGTAATGCAGCATTCCTGTGGAAGCATTGCTGGAATATTACCTGACATGATCGAGATAGGTCTGGATGGAATCCACCCCATACAGGTAACGGCAACAGGAATGGAACCACAAAGGTTGAAGACGGAGTTCGGGGACAAGGTTTATTTTGCAGGATCAATTGATGCCATGAGAACCTTGATCAATGGCACAAAGGGTGACATTGAAGCGCAAATCAAGGACAGGATGGAAGTTCTGGGGAAAGACGGAGGCTTCATACTCGGACCTTCACAAGGATTTTTGCCAGAAATACCTGTTGAAAACATAATATTCATGTATGAAACGGCCTATAGGCATGGGTTTTACAATAAACGGAAATAAAATTAAAATGAAATTAGATTTTTATATTAACTGGGGTTACGGCATGCATATCGAACGCACGGGTGACGATGAAATAAGCCTGCATGGCGCGGGACGGCAATCATTGAGGATAAGCATATCCGGCGGCAGCAGATGCGCCGAATTTTCGAATTCAACATTTCAAAAATATAAGTATTGTTAGGAACTGGATGACATGATTAATGTTCCCGATAGAATAATTTTACGGAATTTAGCCAGCAGATTTTATGAAATAGGCACATCTGAATTGATGAATAAACGTCGTCTCCAATGGACAAGGCTTAATGATTTGGCGGGTACCGAGCCGTTGCTTTTGATTTATCCTGAAGGTGCATGGCGTGAGCTGGATAATTTTATAATGCTTGAATGTCAAGACCCGATATGCCGTGAATTTGAACTGAAAATGCGTCGGCAGTTCTACCAGTTTGATAATTTTGGTGATGATATGGTTATCAATCCCTATTTTGAAACGCCTCAATTTATCACAGATTCGGGCTGGGGAGTGGAAATCATCAAGAATCATTCTGAAATGGCTACAGGTTCCTGGAAGGCTGAACCACCCATCAAGGATTTACACGACGACTTGGATAAACTAAGTAAAAGAGAGATCTCTTTTGATGCAGTTAAGACTGATCTATATTTCAATTTAGCCAATGAAGCTTTCGGCGACTTGCTTCCAGTATACAAGCGGAGTGATTTTTTCTGGTCGGCTGGATTGACCCGTGACATTATAGATTTAGTTGGATTACAGGAGTTTATGATGTTGATGTTTGATGACCCGGATGGCTTGCATAAACTTATTAAATTTATCCAGGAGGACTATTTTCACTATCTGGATCAGCTGGAAAATCTAGGTTTAGTTGAGTCTAATAGCAATTGTTGGCATATTGGCTCAGGCGGTCTGGGTTTTAATTCAAGTCTGCCTGGATTTACTGGCAATGGGAAATTAAAATATACGGATTGCTGGGGCTTGATTGAATCACAGGAAACAGTGGGAGTATCTCCTGAGATGTTTGGTGAATTCATTTGGCCATATCAAAAAGAGCTGGCGAAACGCTTTGGCTTCTTATACTACGGGTGTTGTGAACCCGTCGAGAGTCGTTTCAAGTATATTAAAGAAGCGAAAAACTTACGAGCTATTTCTTGTTCACCTTGGTCAAATGTCGATAAATGCGCCGAAGAATATGGTCGCAATTATGCCATTTACCGCAAAGTAAATCCCGGCAATATTGCCGTGCATTTTTGTGAAAATGCGCTGCGTCAGGATATTCGCCGGAGTTTAGATGCATTAGGCCTTTTAAATCTGGCGATTATTTTAAAAGATACTCATACAATCAGCAATCAAGTCGACCGTTACAGGCAATGGGTTGCCATAGCCAGAGAAGAAATGGCGAAATAAATCCTAAAATTCAGAAACATGATAAGGATATAGAAAAATATGACATCAAGAGAAAGAGTTATTAAGACTTTGAATTTCCAGAATCCCGATCGTCTGCCAAAAGATCTGTCGGGAATGCGTTCGACCGGAATCAGCGCGTTTGCCTATCCGGGACTTGTAAAGGCGCTTGGCCTGCCGCCAAGGCTTCCAAAAGTCTATGACCTCTGGCAGATGCTCGCATTCCCAGACAATGATATTCTCGATGCCCTCGGTTGTGATGTGATTGTAGTAGATGAAATGCTGACAAACGCGTTCCCACAGCAGGGAAAATGGCAAAAATACGATTTCAACGGCAGACTCCCAGCCATGGTGCCTACTGGAACAAAATATACTCTCGAAAAGGACGGAACAATCGTCCTGGGCGACAGCAGAATGGTTCCCGAGTCATATGTTTTTGACGTAAGCCATGGCGGCCAATCCGTTTATCTTGACGGCGATATTCCCAGACCCGACCTGGATGTAATCAGAAAGCAGAACGCCACCAATCTTTTCAAGGACGAGGAAATCAGTGAAATTGTAAGTCTCTGCAAGAAGGTCAGGGAAAGTTCTGACAGGGCTGTCTTCTTTGCGAATGCGAAAATCCGCGACCATATCGGAATTTGCGCCTTCGGTGGAATGGGAGTCTTCCCAATTCTCTGCATGACCGAACCCGAGTTTGTTAAGGATCTTCATGAGATGCAGATCGAAAGGGCGATTAAAAACGCAAAAATGCTCCTCCCTGAAATCAAGGATTGCATTGATGTCATTCTCCTGACGTCTGATGATTGGGGCACGCAGAGTTCGCTAATCGTCCCACCTGAAATTTATGACACACTCTTCAGGCCATATCTGCGAAGATTGAACGACGCATGCCATGCCAGTGCTCCGAAGACAAAGACCTTCATGCATTCATGTGGCGCGATCTATGATGCAATCGACATCGTCATTGAAAGCGGTTTCGATATACTCAACCCGGTTCAGTGGAGCGCTGGGACGCCGACCTTCAAGGACTGGAAGGACAAAGCCCGCAAACGTCTCTGCCTATGGGGCGGTGGCATCAATTCACAGGCGACACTCCCTCTTGGAACAGTCAGCGATGTTGAGAAGGAGGTAAGGGAAGCGGTATCATGCCTGAAGAAGGACAACGGATATGTCTTCTGCAACATCCACAATATCCTTGCAGAAATTGCACCTGAAAAAGTCATTGCCATGTATCATAGTGCCGGAAAAGCACAAGATGCACGCCCCGATGCCGCCACAACGCTTTAGTGATTATTTTCCGATAGACCGTATATAATATATTTGCTGCCAATAAAATAAGAACATAGGATACATAAATGCATAATATCGCCTTAGATAAAATATTGAAAAACATTGTCCGCGCACGCATCGGGATAGTCGGCGACTTCTGCCTCGACGTGTACTGGAACATCGACAAGGATAAATCCGAGGTTTCAGTGGAGACGAAACTGCCGACAAAACCCGTCAAAACCCAGATCTACAGCCTCGGCGGCGCTGGAAATGTCGCAAACAACCTCAGGGCGATGGGCGTAAAGAAGGTTTCAGTGTTCGGCGTGACCGGACATGATCCTTTCGGCTATCAGATGAGATCCCTCATGAAGACACTTGGCATCAACTATTCCGGCCTTCTTGAACAGGGCGACAAATGGAACACTCATGTCTACATAAAGCCTATCGAAAATGGTGTCGAAGGAAACCGGATTGATTTCGGCAACTACAACAAGCTTTCCGATGATGCCGCCACCAGGCTCCTTTCATGCCTGGGCAGGGAAATCAGGAATCTTGACGCAGTCATAATCAACCAACAGGTTTCCGACGGCATCCATCTTTCAAAGACCTTCCAGAAAGGTCTCCAGAAACTCATATCCGACAATAGGAAAAAACTTTTCATGCTCGACAGCCGGAGCTACAGCAATCTCTACCAGGGTACAATCAGGAAACTCAACTCGTATGAAGCTTCCAAGCTCTGTGGACGCAGCTGCGAACCTGACGACGTGATAACCGAGGAAGATGCGAAATCCGCAGGTACGAAACTGTCCCTGAAATGGAAGAATACAGTATTCGTCACCAGAGGCGACAGAGGATGCCTGGTCATTGAAGACAAGAATACAACCGTGGTCCCCGGCCTCCATATCATTGAAAAGACCGATCCGGTAGGTGCAGGCGACAGCATGCTATCTGGAATCACTGCTGCAATGGCCAGCGGGTCAGATACTGTTACCGCCGCCACATTCGGTAATTTCGTCGCCGGCATCACAGTCCAGAAACTCTATCAGACAGGCACCTCGTCTCCTGGTGAGATCAGAAAGATTGGAACCGACACCGATTATATCTTTACTCCCGAAAAAGCAGACGACATACGTTCGGCGAAATATTTCAGGAATTCAGAGATCGAGATTGTCCGCAAACCGATATGCATTGGAAAAATATCCCATGCGATCTTTGATCATGACGGAACAATCTCCGTCCTCCGTGAAGGCTGGGAGAAGATAATGGAACCGATGATGATGAAGGCCGTACTGGGGGCTGTCTATGCCAAGGCCGACGAATCCACCTATCACAAGGTACTGAACCGTGTCAGGAAATTCATCGACAGCACCACTGGCATCCAGACGCTCGTACAGATGCAGGGGCTTGTGAAACTTGTGAAGGAGTTCGGTTTTGTTCAGGAGAATGAAGTTCTTGACGAGTTCGGCTACAAGAAGATCTATAATGAGGATCTTCTTGAGCTTGTGACAAAAAGAGTCGATAAGCTCAAGCGCGGAGAGCTCAACATAGACGACTTCGCGATAAAGGGTGTTGTTCCGTTCCTTAACAAGCTCCACGAGTCAGGAATCAGGCTCTACATGGCTAGCGGTTCAGACGAAGATGACGTCATAGAGGAAGCCAAGGCCCTCGGATACGCCAATCTCTTTGAGAATAGGATCTACGGAGCGGTCGGCGACGTGACAAAGGAAGCGAAGAAGATCGTGATGGACAGGATAGTCAAGGATATCGGACCGAGAAACGCCAAGCAGATCGTGGCGTTTGGTGACGGACCGGTCGAGATCCGCGAGATAAACAAGAGAGGCGGACTGGCAATCGGAATAGCGAGCGACGAAGTACGCAGGTTTGGGCTCAACCAGCAGAAACGCCGCCGCCTGATAAGAGCTGGTGCCGACATGATCATTCCGGATTATTCGCAGGCCGGACTATTGTACGAATTATTAAAGATAAAATAATTTCCTTAACAGGCCAGCTGTACTCAAATTGCGAATTTCGCAGGACAAATAAAAAGAAAGCGAGTTATCTTTATGCCTTATCCTAAATTAGACAGGGACAGTCTCAAGATCAAATCATTGAAGGACAGGTATAGCAAAGTCAACATCGAGCGGGACCACCTAACGGTCGATTCAAAGGTCGGAAAATTCAAAGGGGCCGACGAGAAGCTCCTGAAGGATACTGCTGGCAGGATAAGGAAGGCCAGGAAGAACAAGAAGTCGGTGATGCTTACCTTTGGGGCGCATTCGATCAAGAACGGCCTGTCGCCTGTGCTTATAAAATTCATTGAGGACGGCTGGGTCACGCATCTCGCGACAAACGGCGCTGGAATTATCCACGACTGGGAGTTTTCATACCACGGAAATACCAGCGAGGACGTTGGGGGAAATGTAAAGAAAGGCGAATTCGGGATCTGGCAGGAGACTGGATTCTTCATCAACCTCGCGATTGTCGTAGGCTCCTATGAAGGACTTGGATATGGCGAGTCGGTCGGCTCGATGATCCAGAACGAATGCCTTGATATTCCCAGCGAAAAAGAACTTCTTTCGTCCATAAGGGATGTCAAGAATCTTGAAAAATCAGCGGCTGCCGCAGATTTGCTTTTCATTATAAATAAATTTTCATTGAAGCCCGGCGAAATGAAAATTTTGCACCCGCACAAAAAATATAGTGTGCAAGCCGCAGCCTACAGGCTGAAAGTTCCGTTCACAGGGCATCCGATGTTCGGGCACGACATCATCTACAATCATCCGATGAACCACGGCGCCGCGATTGGCCGGACAGCGCTCCGTGATTTCCTGGTCTTCGCAAAACAGGTCAGCAACCTCGATGGCGGAGTTTATATGTCGGTCGGTTCGGCCGTAATGTCGCCGATGATCTTCGAGAAATCGCTTTCGATGTCTCAGAACTTGTTCATCCAGAAAGGCAAGCATATCGACAAGCACTTTATGCTTGTGGTTGATCTTGCGAGAAGCACCTGGGACTGGAGCAAGGCCGGCGAACCGCCGATAGATAATCCCGCGTATTACCTGCGCTACTGCAAGACGTTCAGCCGAATGGGCGGGACTATGAGATACCTCTCCGCCGACAACCGAGACTTCCTGATCAACCTGAATAAAGAACTGAACAAGATGTAGGGAAATATATAAGTGGCTTGATGACTTCGTTACGAGCCGTGTCCGTCGAATATTTTAGTGTGAAACAATGCATTATCAGTAAAATAAAAAAGTGTAAAGCAACCATGAAAATAAATAAGAGTCTGATATTTCTGAGTGCAACCATATGGATAACGTTCTTTACCCTGCATGACTCCTTTGCCGGCTGGATAGAGGAGAAGGACGGCAGGACGATAATCCATGTGAAGGTATATTCGATGCCGTCGCCCGGGGCCACGGATCCCGCCTCGAAGGCTGCCGAACTGACGATCATGGAGTTCAAGAAAAACTTCCCGAAGATTATCGCCGAGAGATATAGGGCGAAATATATGGCCGATCCGAAGAAGTATGGGATGTACGACTGGAACAAGGTTGAAATAGAGCTGCATCCGTTCACAGGGATACAGGTGGAGGGCGTGGAAGTTGATCTCCTTGCAATAGCTGGAGGGATGGCGCCTGACGTGCTCTATGTGAATTTCAGGAAATCGGACACCTACATCCAGAATTCGTTTCTCTATCCCCTCGACAAGCCCGAGGACGGATATTTCACCACCCTTTCACAGGAGGAGATCGACTACAAGATCAATCCCAAGGTATGGCCTGTGATAAAAAGAAAGGGGCCGGAAGGCAAGACACACGTATGGGCTCTTCCAATAGCGGGGACGCTTGGAAAGATACTCCTCTACCGCAAGGATCTTTTCGATGAGAAGAACATCCCGTATCCAAACGATAAGTGGACATGGGACGATCTAATGGAAGCCGCCAGGAAAATCACAGATCCTGAAAAAGGTGTATACGGGATACTCCTGGGAAGAGGCAGGCACGAATCATATTACTGGACGAATTTCCTGTGGTCCGCCGGTGGCGAAGTTATGAAATACGATGAAGTGAAAGATCAGTGGAGATGCTGCTTTGATACGGAAGAGGCTGCGCAAGCTCTTGATTTCTACGTAAGGTTAAGCGCGGAAAAATGGACTGACAGAGACGGAAAAGTGCGCCGGGGATATTCATACAAGGAGTCCGGCGACTCATGGGTCAAGTGGGAACGTGGCGAAATCGGGATGGTGTATTCTTACATAGACGAGAAGATGTTTGCGCAGATTGATCCGGAGCTTACCGGTCTTGCACCGGTACCGATGGGGTCTTTGGGGAAGCGGGGCGGCGAGATTAACTGCCAGATGGCCGGACTTTTTTCTGATATCAAGGAACCGGCGGTCAGGGATGCGGCATGGGAGTATCTAAGGTTCCTGAACTCTCCGGCATCGGGGAAGATAAGCACTGATGTTCTTGTTGAAAGCGGCATGGGGCAGTTCGTGAATCCGAAATATCTAAAAATGTATGGTTATGAGGACATAATCAGGCTCTGTCCGAAGGGATGGGCTGATGCATTCGACATGGCCATGGAATTCGGGAATCCCGAACCCTACGGGAAAAACAGCAATATTGCCTATGACATGATGACATATCCGATCGTTGATGCGGAACTGCTGGAGAGGGATGGTAAGCTTCCTGAAAACAGGGAGCAGCGATTAGTTGTACTGAGGGAGCTGCTGAAAAAGGGCTGCGCGGAGGCGAACGAGAAGATGATAGGGATAATACCGGAGCCTGAAAAGAAGAAGCGTTCGGTGGTGGCGTACATTGTAATCGCCCTTATCGCCATCGCCTTTTATTTTGTCTTCAGGAAAGTGGTGTCATCATTCTCCCCTCCGGAGATATCGGGTGTGAAGAAAACCGGATGGGGATTTGCCAGATACAAGTACGCGTATCTGCTGCTGCTGCCCGCAGTATTGAGCATTCTCGTATGGAACTATGCGCCGCTGATCCGCGGTTCGCTGATGGCGTTCCAGGACTACAGGATAATAGGCGAGTCGAAGTTCACCGGCGTTGAGAACATAGCGAACGTGCTGTTCAGCCCTGACTGGTGGGTGGCCATATACAATTCTCTGCGCTATTCGCTGCTGATAATCGGACTGACCTTTCTTCCTCCGATAATTCTCGCCATACTGCTGCAGGAGGTTCCTAGCGGCAAGCTGCTGTTCAGGATCATCTTCTATCTTCCTGCAGTGGTAAGCGGGATCGTTACAATCCTGCTGTGGAGGCAGTTCTACGAGCCCTCGGAATTCGGCGCATTGAACATGATCGTGATGAAGATACCTGTGGCGGGATTTTTCGCGGCAGGCATAGTGCTTTTCGGGATAGCGTTCATGTTCGCAAAACGGCTCTGGTACCATGACATGAGATGGCAGGCGGGTCTCTGCATCTTTGCAGGCGTCCTGATGATGCTGGCGGCATTCGGACTTGCCGGGCCGGCGATATTCCTCAAGGGGGAAAGTACCGCAGACGGATTATTTCATGTCTCCGGAAGGCTGTTCAACAGGATACCCGAACCGTACGGATGGCTGATAAATCCAAAGACTGCAATGCTATCATGCATCATGCCGATGGTATGGGCGGGGGTAGGGCCGGGATGCCTCATATATCTCGCTGCCCTCAAGGGGATAGCCGACGACTTCTACGAGGCGGCGGACATAGACGGAGCAACGTTCATTGACAAGATAATCTTCGTGGTGTTCCCGATCCTCAAGCCGCTCATCACAATCAACTTCATCGGCGTGTTCATCGGGTCGGTGTATTCCGAGGGTAACATCCTTGTGATGACCGGAGGCGGGGCTAACACCGAGGTGGCCGGTCTGCATATCTGGTACAGCGCTTTCACCTATCTCAAATACGGTCCGGCCACTGCGATGGCCTGGATGCTCGGGGCGATGCTGATGGGGTTCACGATCTACCAGCTGAAAATGCTTTCCAGGCTGGAGTTCAAGACAACGGACAAGAAGGTTTAACCATGGCAATAATTTCAACAATAGGCCGGAAGTCGTTTTCCACAAGAATGCTTGTGCTGTCGATATATGCCGTCCTGCTGACCGGGGCTGTCACGATGGTCTACCCGTTCCTGCTCATGCTGGCCGGCTCGACCAAGAGCGGCGTAGATACGCCGGACGCGCAGGTCATACCTGAATTTCTAAGTTCGGAGACCGGGCTGTACAGGAAGCACATGGAGGCGTTCTTCAACGAGACATTCGAGATGTTCAGGAGCTCATATGATTCGGATGCGCCATCGTTCCGGAAAATTGAGCCTCCTGGAATTATTAATTCTGCATATGCCGGAGAATGGGAGAAGTTCCTGAGGCAGGCGGAACTCCCGCATTGCTATTTCATGACAGGAAGCTGGAGCGTTACCACCTCGAAAGGAGTCATCCCATCGAATCTCAGGACTTTCAAGGGGATGATGATGAAAAGATTCGATAACGACATCTCGAAGTTCAACAGCGAGATGCAGGTCGACATGGCGAACTGGAACTCATTTAGATTATCACAGGACAGCTTCCTGATGCGGAGGTTCAAACTGGGCGACGCGCCTTTCAACATGGAGATATACAAGTATAAGGAGACCGTCCCCGTTGAACAGCGGTACTATTTCTGCCCGGAAGGCTTCTACAAGTCATCATACCTGAAAGTCCAGTACACGAAGGACATATCGGCATACAACACCGAACACGCGACTCGGTACAAGTCCTGGGATGAAATCCATCTTGACCGCCAATATCCCGACGCTCCTGGAAGGACGGAAAAGGAGAAGGCTGACTGGGAGACATTTGTCCGCACAGTGCTCAACCTTTTCTGGATTAGGGCGGATCCAGGGGCAGTTCCATATTACCGTGAATTCCTCAATGCAAAGTATGCCGACATCGGGTCGCTAAATAAAATTTATGGAGCTGCATACGCATCCTTCGGAAACATTCTCATGCCGGAAGCGGCTCCGTATGGCGGTATACAGATGGCCGACTGGGATTCATTCCTTCAGGGATGGAAGAATCCTGTTGATGGAAAAATGCACAAATTACCTGTCGGGGACATACGCGTCTACAGCGTTGAATTCATGTTCAGGGATTATTTGAAATCGAAGTTCGGCGATGTTTCCAGGGCCAATGTTGCGCTTGGGACTTCGGCCGCAGACTGGATTGACTTATTCCCGCCGCAGCAGGTTTTTCATTATCTTGATTTTCAGAAGAAATCCCTGCCCCTGAAATGGGAGTACACCGCCAGGAACTTCTACACCGTACTTGACTTCCTCTTCTTCCATGGCAAAGCACTGTTCAACACGGTTGTCTACTGTCTGCTGGCGATAGCTGTAGCCCTTATTGTCAACCCCCTTGCGGCATACGCCCTCAGCAGGTATAGGCCGCCATCAACCTACAAAATTCTTCTCTTCCTGATGCTGACCATGGCATTTCCGCCGATGGTCACGCAGATACCTGTCTTCCTAATGATGAGAAGCTTCGATCTGCTCAATACGTTTGCCGCGCTCATTCTTCCGGTTCTTGCGAATGGATATGCAATATTCCTCCTGAAAGGATTTTTTGATTCGCTTCCGAAGGAGCTCTATGAGAGCGCCTCCATCGATGGAGCGAGCGAATTCCAGATTTTCTGGCAGGTAACAATGAGGCTTTCAACGCCGATACTGGCGGTCATCGCCCTAGGCGCGTTTACATCCGCATATGGGAACTTCATGTTCGCACTGCTCATCTGCCAGGACCAGGACATGTGGACGATCATGCCGTGGCTGTACCAGATGCAGCTCAACAGCTGCCAGGGTGTCGTGTTTTCTGCCCTGGTGATAGCCGCCATTCCGACGTTCATCATATTCGCTCTCTGCCAGAATGTGATCATGCGCGGAATCGTGGTGCCAAGCGAAAAATGATAGGGATGTGTCTTGTATGGAAGTCAAGATTTACAAAAACAAGAATAATCTCGGCAGATATGCTGCTTGGAAAGTTGCCGGTTTCATTAAGGATGCAATTCCCAGGCAGGGAGCTGCAAATATTATCCTGTCCGCCGGAGCAAGTCAGTATGAGATGCTTTCCGAATTGGCGGAATCCGATGTCGACTGGTCTAAAGTTACCGTATTCCATATAGATGAGTATGTCGGGATACCCGCCGATCATCCATCGAGTTTCAGAAGGTTCCTTAAGTCATATTTCGAGAGCAAGGTCAGTCTGAGGAAGATCCATTATATCAATGGGGATGCATTCAATCCAAAGCATGAATGCTGTAGGTTGAATAAGATCATTTCCAGAGTTGAAATAGATGTCGCCTGTCTCGGGATCGGGGAAAACGGTCATATTGGTTTCAACGAACCTCCTGCAGACTTTAAGACGGACAAGCCCTATATCATGGTTAATGTCGATGAGGAGTTCCGGAAACAGCAGCTCGGGGAGGAATGGTTCAAGAATATCGATGATGTCCCGAGAGAGGCAATTACGATGAGCATACGTCAGATTATACATAGCAAGGCAATCGTCTGTACGGTTCCAGATGTCCGGAAGGCACAGGCGGTGAAGAATGTTGTGGAAGGAGAAGTCACTGAGAGCGTACCGGCCTCGATCCTGAAGAAACATAGGAACTGCTGGATGTTCCTGGATGAGGATGCGGCAGCGTTGCTGGAGTCGCCGGTCGATGGTCGTCAGTCGCCGGTGGAGAAAGAAGATTAAGATTATTTCGCGCAGAGACGCAGCGAGCGCTGATAAGAAAGATTCCACTCCAGGATGAAACTTGAAAGGTGATTGAGGGATGACTAATCAGATGAGCGAAGAAGATGATTTCGAGGAAAAATGCTCCATTTGCGGGAGACTTATGACTAAAGGTGTTGGCAGATTCCGGACACCTGACCAGGTCTATTGTGTAAAATGCTATTACGAGAGACATTGTCTGACTACTTCGAAAAGGGAGATGGAAGAAGAGTGAGTTTTTAACCACCCAGCTTCGCCAAAGAATTCCGGCGAGCATCCTGACAATCTTCTAAGCCTGCCGGAGTGTCCGTGAATGGGGAATAATGTGATAGAGTAATTTGCGATTATGTAAATAATAAAGTTGCGTGATATATTGGAACAATATTTTATTAAATTAAACAGTTATGTAGTTAAATTGAAAGGATTCTTTAAGTGAAACTGACAATCCTTCATCTATGCGATTTGCATGTCTCCGAAACATGTGATTTGCCATCTCCGGAACGAATAGCTGCTGTTCTCCGTGAGGCTTCTGAGAATCCTGACTATGTCTTAATATTCCTTACCGGAGATATCGCGTTTTCCGGTAAAGGCAAACAATATGAGAAGGTAACAATATTTCTTGAATCATTATCAAAAGAAGTGGATGGTATCACATCCACAAAATCATCAATTGTTTTGCTCCCTGGGAACCATGATTGTTCTTTCCCTGAAGATTCATCAGTTAGAGATCTCGTGCTTGATAAGGTTCGTTCTTCTTGTGGCAAATGCGATACCGAAGCATATTTTCGCACATGCATTGATGTTCAAGATGAGTTTTTTCACTGGGCTGAAAAAACAAACTGTTATCCCTTAAGACGCATGGAGAAAGACTCTCCTGGAAAACTGATGTGCCTGCAATTAAAGGAAAGAACATAACTGTCATATCCTGTAACACTGCTTGGATGTCATCTCTTCATGAACAGCAAGGGCATCTTTATTTTCCATTGACCGCACTGCCGACGCCTCAGCCTTCAGATCTCGTCATAGCAGCATTCCACCATCCGTACAACTGGCTTGAGGCCTCAAATGCTCGTAACCTCAGACAGGCTATAGAAGAAAATGCAGACGTCGTTCTTACTGGGCACGAACATGAAGGCGCCTTTTTCAGAAAGCAGACACATGAAGGTGCCGACATCCATTACGTCGAAGGACAAGTGCTTTCAGATGCTAATAAGAAGCAGAGTGGCTTCAATGTCGTCAATGTTGATATTATTAAGAACCAATTTCAGGTTCTAGTATATTCCTGGAACGGCGAAATGTTTGCAGAGCGATCAACGACTAGGGAATGGAAACCTTTTATAAAGAACGCCCGACGTGCTAGCACGTCAAATGCCTTAACAGATGAAATGGAAAGAATCCTGAAAGATCCTGGGGCGCAACTTACTCATCGTGCAAAGACTCTTTGTCTGGATGATATTTTTATTACGCCCAATCTTAGGCGATATGTCCGTATCAAAAAAGAAGAAGGCATGCAACGCGATATCATTGAATCCGATTTTGTGATTAATCGCGTTTTCGAAGAACGGCATGTTTATTTTTCTGGTCCGTCTCAGTGTGGCAAGACAGCGCTGGCCAAAATTCTATACAAGCATGCGTTGGAACGAAAAATGATGCCACTTCTAATACACGGGAGCAAGCTGAAAAAGCATGATCCAAATCATATAGACAAGTTGATTAAATCAGAAATTGCCAGTCAGTACAAATTGCCTTCGATTGACGCTTTCTTACAACTCCCTAAGGATTGCAAAGTTGCTATTGTTGATGATTTTACAGATTCACCCCTCAACAGACAGGCCAGATCTGAAGTTTGCTCTATGCTTGAGGAGAAATTTGAATATATCTTTCTTCTTGGGGGAGATCTCACACAGATAGAGGAGCTCATACTTGATAAAAATGCTTCCCAATGGCTTGCAAGCTTTACATTCTATGAAATTATGGAGTTTGGATATCTTCTTCGGGAGCGGCTTATAGAAAAGTGGCTTTTAATCGGTTGTGAGCATACTATGGAGTGTGAACAATTTACATACGAGGTTTCGCAAGCTGAACGTCTTATTAACACGGTTTTGGGAAAAAATCTTGTTCCAGCATATCCCATTTTTATCCTAGTATTGCTGCAACAACTCGAAGCGCATACTTCAATAGATACACGTTCAGGAGCATATGGGTATTTTTACGATGCTATGATAACCTCAGCATTGAATCGAACTTCTTCATCGCATGATGACATAGATACGAAATATACCTATTTGGCAGAATTGGCCTGGCAATTATTCCAGAATAAAACACGTGAACTGGATGCCGATGAATTCGCATCCTTTAACAATAATCATTGGTCTAAATATCGCCTTTCTAGTAATGTTGAAACATTTCTGGCAGAACTTCATTCAGCGCAAATGCTATTGTCATTCGAAGGAAGTGTAAGGTTTAACTACAGATATCTTTATTATTATTTTGTAGCTCGATTTATGAGGGATAATCTTTCGATCCCGGATGTTCAGAAGGGAGTTGGTGAGATTGTCCAAAACCTACACAGGGAGGATTGTGCAAATGTTATCATATTTCTAACCTATCTGTCGAAGGACAAGGGGATAATCACGAAAGTCCTTGAAGCTTCTAAAGCAATTTTCCCAGATATTACCCCTTGCGATCTTGATTCTCATGTTGAGTTTCTCAACCGACTTCAGGAGATGGCTCCAGAGATACTTTTATCTGAAGGAGATGCTGTTGATAATCGAAAAGAGATTCTACGCCACATGGATAAATTATCAGAAGCGGAAAAGCCAGATGCGACTGAACATGAAGCTCAATCTGAAGAAGAAAAGAAACAAGTAGCAGATTTACTCAAAGTCAATAGAGCGTTAAAGTCTCTTCAAATAATGGGTCAAATTTTGCGTAACTTTAGTGGTTCTCTTCAGGGGGACATGAAAGCTGAACTTGCAAAAGAATGCTTTTCAATTGGCCTTCGGACTCTTAACATGATGTATAAGGCTTTGGAGCTCAATCTTGAAGGCAATCTATCCTTTCTGGCGGAACGCCTCTGCAAGAAGTTGGAGAAGGTTCCGGAAGAAGATCGTGAACGTGTTGCCAAGGAATTTCTTTTCTTTATCACCGAGATGCTGTGCTTCGTAATGATGAAACGTGTTTCGATTGCTGTTGGTTCAGAAAAACTTATTCCAACATATGATGATGTTAGGCGAGTTTACGACAACCGCGCCACTGAATTTATTCAAATGCTGATAAGATTAGACCATTGTAAAACATTTCCGGAGAAGAAAGTTAAAGAACTTAAAGAAAAGTCAGTAAAAAACATTTTTGCAGAAACATTATTACGTCTAATGGTTGCTGATCATTTTTATCTCTTCCCTCGACCTCAACAGGTTCGCCAGCGTGTATGTGCATTGCTTGGCATGAAACAGTCCCCTAAAATGCTAGTGGCAGATGCTGCTAGGAAGAAAAAATAATAGTTATTGCGATTTATTTAAAAGCTTTTGCTCTCTTTCTGTGCCTGGATAACGTACAGTATTTTTCGCACATTTTGAAAGACAGGTCCCCGATTTGTTGTTAAGTTAATATTGCTTAAGTAAAAACAAAACAACAAAAAGAAGGACCATGGATTATGAGTACCACTGGAAGCGCCGTTGGGCAAGTCAAAGAGCTTAAAATGATGAAGGTTGACGAGACGGCCGTGAAGGAGCACATCGACAAGATAGTCAGGGGGACGGTTGAGGAGACGTTGAACCAGCTTCTACAGGAGGAGGCCGACCAGATATGCTGTGCGGGCAGATATGAGCACAGCGAGCGCCGGAAAGACACCCGTGCCGGCAAGTATACGAGGAAACTTGAGACAAGGGTTGGAGAGGTGAACTTGGAAGTTCCGAAACTGAGGAAGCTGCCTTTCGAGACTGCGATAATAGAACGCTACCGCAGGCGGGAAGTCTCGATAGAGGAGTCATTGATCGAGATGTATCTGGCCGGTGTGTCTGTCCGGCGTGTCGAGGACATAACCGAGGCCCTGTGGGGCAGCCGTGTCAGCTCCTCGACGATCAGCGACCTGAACAAGAAGTCGTATGAGAACATAGAGAAGTGGCGGAACCTGCCGATAACCGAGGAGTTCCCGTATGTCTATCTCGACGGCATATCGCTGAAGCGCAGCTGGAGCGGAGAGGTCAGGAACGTTTCGGTACTTGTTGCAGTAGGCGTGAGCCGGTCCGGCTACCGTGATGTTCTTGGAGTGGCTGAAGGATGCAAGGAAGACAAGGAGTCGTGGGGCAACTTCCTGAGGTACCTGAAGGCACGTGGTCTCAGCGGGGTTAAGCTGTTCATCACAGACAGATGCCTTGGCCTGGTCGAGTCGCTTTCGGAGTATTACCCGGATGTGCCGTGGCAGAGGTGCGTGGTTCATTTTTACCGGAACATCCTGAGCAAGGTTCCGAGGGCAAGGATGAAGGAGGTTGCTTCAATGCTCAAGGCCATCTATGCCCAGGAGGACAGGACGGAAGCCGAGAAGAAGGCCCGGTATGTGATAGAGAAACTCAGGGAAATGAAGCTGGCGGCGGCGGCGAAGATACTGGAGGACGGATATAAGGAGACGATGACATACTACCAGTTCCCATCGGAGCATCACCGTTCGATCAGGACGAACAATCCTCTGGAGAGGATCATGAGGGAGATAAGACGCCGGACAAGGGTCGTAGGCTGCTTTCCCGACGGCGAATCGGCCCTGATGCTGGTTTCAGCCCGCCTGCGGTACATAACCGGCAGGAAATGGGGCACGGTCAAATACATGGACATGGAGAAGATGTACGACCTAGAAAACATAAAGGCAGGATGAACCAAAGGAGGAGCATTCGGGGTCTCCTTCGGAGATAGAATCCCCGCATGCTCGAAGAAATGAAAACGACAAATCAAAGACCTGGAAGAAAAATGTGCGAAAGATTACTTGCACTACCTGTGCCTGATTATTAGAACGTCCTGTTCTCAGGGCAAGTGGCTTTTTCAGCATCGACTAGATTCTGGTCGCCGCCCGCCTGCGGTACATAACCGGCAGGAAATGGGGCACGGTCAAATACATGTGCGAAAGATTACTTGCCCTACCAATGCTTACCAGTAATTTAAATAATTACAAATGTAATAATTCCTATAATAGCGAACCCAAGCGCAAGAAGCGCCAACATAAATTGTTGGTGCTTTAATTCTCGTATCAATTTTAATTTATAAATCTGTTGAGAATATAAATTTATCTCATCTTCATCGGTCATGGCTTTCAAGTTTTCTGTATACTGCCTAAGTTTATATTTTACTGGATAAAATAATTCATTAAGATTTAAATCCTCATCTTGAATATGTAAAGAAGACCGTGGCCATAGAACTGATAAACATAAAAATATACAAGCTGTTAATAATAGCATTGTTATTACTCCGATAAATAGTCCAGCACATGAGAACATTTTTGCATTTGCCAGATATACATCTATCATCTTGGAAGATAGAAGAAGTGTGGCTGCCAGGACAAAAGATGCTTTAATATCATAAGCCCTAATAATATTTCTTGAATCATCAAAAACATTTTTCAGAAAGTCAGTTTTGTTCATGTTTGCCTCACATAGATTTTAATGCGTTATTAATTCTATCCAAATTATCTTTACCAATCACATCCGAGAAATTATCAATAAGATCTTTTGCAATGGCCTTAGCCTCAGCAACGTTTCCTCTGCAAAAATCAGGCATTTCCTTTAACAAAGAAGCAAGCTCTATTGCTGCTTTAGTGTATTCTGGATTATACTCTAATGCTTTTTTAAAGTAATGCACCGCGCTAAGGAATGATTTCTTGTTAATGTGGCTTTGCGCTCGTAAAAGCAGAATTGTCGGATCCCTTTCATGTACTGTATGGAAAATAATTCCATTTAGTTTCTGCTCGAAATATTCTTTCTTTCCATCAATATTAAGTTCATGAAATAAATAGTATAATGAAAGTAAAATGCTATGATTAAAATTAATTTCTGCAAGAGATTTATTTTTAAAAATAGCTGATATGTTATCGGCTTCCTTATCTGTAATATTTTCTCTTATATTAATAAAAGCATATTGAACTTCGTATAAAATAGGATTATGTGAAATTCCTTTAATTTCGCATCTGTGTGGAGATAATATTATATTTTCATATTTAAGTATTTCTTTGATACTCTCTGAAACAAAAATGCCGCAATATAAATTGTTTCTTGATTCAGATTCGATCCTTTTTGTAAAATTTATATCGTATCCGCAGACTGTGTCCTTTTCCATGATTGCTACTTTTCCATAATTTATTCCAACTGCAATGTCAATAGGACTATTAGTAATATCCTTAGAATAGATATGGAGAATAGCCTTTAATATAATTAAGAAAGAAAATATTCTGAGTACTTCACGCTTCTTTTCAAGAATAGCAGGAGAGGGATCTTCCGGGAAAAATATACAGATAAAGCCTTCGTCACCTCTGCATTCAATATGATAATTATCTATATGTTCTTTTTGATTGAGGAATATTTCCGCTAATGTGTTAAATTTTTCTCTGAATGTTTCCACAAGCCGAGCGTATTCTCCAAGTTTATAATATTCACAATATGTTGATGAGTTTTTAATATCAATAAAAACAAGTAATGCTTGTCGAATTGGATAGACGGTTGATGCAATCGCATGCGTAGGAGGTGTTTTTATTAGACTCATGCTCTATCTTCCCATCTGCGTTGAAAAAACCTTGAACAGACCCTGAATAGAAGTCTTAGAAATTGGCTTTTTATCACCCAAAAGAAGATACAGATGTTCTTTCATTTCATTGATGCTTTTAGAGCTTGCATATGCAAATTCTATAGCAAGGATGATATCTAACTTCGATAGAGAATAATCCATTGCAAATTTATTAAAAGGATTAAGGAAAATACGATTATTTATTGAATCTATTTGAATAACATCATCTTCCTTTTTGCCAAAAACAAAAGAGACGTCATATCGTTTGCCAAAAAGTGTCTCTTGTCTATCGCTAAACACGCCTCCTGGATATACGATTACCAATCTTTGAGTTTTGTCATCCCATTTTTTTATAACATCATCGCAACTTTCAACAGTTGGATCTATGTGTATAAGCATATTCTCTTCATCAACGATAGTAAAAATATTATTGTGTTTCTGAATTAATTTGATGAGAGAAGGTTTTGCTGCTTCATTTTCATGAGGCTGAAACTTCTTTAAAATAGAAGAAATGGACTCATCTCCATCATCGATATACTTTGATTCAATTCGCTTGAATGGCGATTTTGGAGATCCGATATTTACAAATGGATCAAAAAAATCTTTATTGACGTCATTGGAGAATCGCCAAGCATTTCGTAATTTTTCATTGAGCCCAAGTACAAGAGTTTTAACATTCGAATAAAATGTATTAAATTTGTCGCTAGACCATACATATTCATCTCTTGTAACTACTAGAAAATCTGTCATGTCTTTGTGAAGGATTTCTCCATATAGCCAAGTTGATAATGGAATATCTAGAATTTTCTTTCTTGTGCCAGGCTTCTGGAAATAATCAGCAGGTTTTACTAAGAAGTTTTTATTTCTAACCCAAAAGCCTGTTTCAGAATTAATATTTCCCGATATACCGTCATCTTCAATTTGATTCATATTAGCATTATTAGATTCTATGTCCTCGTAATTGTATACAAAAAAATAAGCAAAATCGCCAGAAGGGTGCTTGCCAACCTGAATGTTAGCAGAACTAAATGTCAAACCATTTTTTAACTGAGGGAAATATCTTTCATGACTATATAATGGACTGTCATATGAGCCTGAATAAAATGATATTTTCTTGCAATAATTGGTATCGTCAAGTATTTCATAAATTTTCTGCTTTTGCTCTAGATCTTCAATTTTATCAAAAAATGGATTTTTCTTGTTATACTTTAATGGAAGTATTTTTTCTAAATTTCTTCGAAAATTATCGCTTGAAAGCTCTTTCATGTACTTTTCAGGAATATCAGAAATTGCGATTTCGGTAAATTGATTTTGTGTTTGACCGAGACATTTTACAATCATATCATCACTAATAATAGATTTAGCACGGGTGGAAGTAACTTCTTTAATTTGAAAACAATCATTTAACGTTGTTATAGGTTTCTGGGCATTGGCTTCATTGAAAATATCTTTTGAAAAAAATATAAAATGGTTGTATTCGCCGCATGGAGTTTTTGTGTATATGTCAACATGGCCTCCGATTTCGAGTACAGAAAACAATCCTAATCCAAAATAAGAATTTTTCGACCGATCATTCCTTCCATCACCATATCCAATTCCTTCTAAAATTTCCTTAATCCTGTTTTGGGTAATTCCAGTTCCATTATCAAATAAAGACAACTTGCGATTATCTTTATCGTAAAAGTAAATGAAATCTGTTGCATTATTATCATAGGAATTGGAAACCGCCTCCCTGATTTTAACATACAATGAAGAATAAATTTGTTTTGCTATAGTGTTAAGAATTGACATCTTCATACTAGGCATAATTGATTTAGGATCAAGCATGTGATGGCCTTTTGTTAATATTCTTTTTCTTTATTGTCTTGTCATATTCATATATATCGTACAATTTACGAATGAAATCATTTGGGGAACGGCCATATATTTTTAAGAAAACCTCGCGATTATCAGTTATTATGCCTCTTTTATAATAAAAACGTAAGCTTAAGCCAAATGCTCTAAGTAATTTGTCATCCCATTTTTTATTTGGAGGAGTAATTAAATCCTGAGCCATATTTCGATATTTCATCGGATATATCAATGCGTGTTCTTTGTTAAGCGTATTTATTCTCTCGTAATATTCTTGCGGGGATTCCTTATAATTATAAAGAGTGTATATTCTAACCTCCTTGTTGGAATAATTACGAGATAATCGAATTGCGTCAAGTATATCCTTTTCTTGGCTTGGGCCGTCATAGGCAAATCTAATTGGGTCAATGTTCAGCAAATGAAGAATTTTTGCCGTTTTAGCGTTGTAAAGTCGCGCATCCAGCCCTTGATTAAAATCAATTGTTTTTCCAAAGCTCTTCAATTTCTTAACAATCACATCCAACCCTGGTATATCTAGAATATTATTATCCCACAAGGTGATTCTATTAAATTCTGTGTTAATGTCTTGCTCCCATTGGGTTCTTTTACGCAACTTCCCTTCAAGTGCATGGACACAGCAAAAAGAACAACCATTATTACAGCCCCGAGTTGTTGATGTTATGGAAGTGTCAAGTTTCCTTCCGAAAGTGATCGAGTAATCGGGAGAAAATTGCTCTGCTTCCTGATGAAGTCCTACTAAAGGCATAATGCCAGTCATTTTATAAAATAGATCTGGCAACAATGATGCAGCAATTCCTCCTATGAAAATATTGCTGCTTGGATATAAATATTTTAATCTGTTGATTTTTTGTATTACCTTGCTTGCCTCCCATGTAAAAAGAGTTGTGACGTAAATAGCATAAGGCTTCCCAATAGACAGCGGCGGATCCTCCATGCCAAAATGTTCCATCACCTTACAGTCTTTCTTAGACTTCAGCATTTTAGATATACGCATTAATCCAATGGGAGGATAAGGAGATTTATTTATTGGTTCAACTAGCAGATAGTTTTTCATGTGATATTTTCATCTTTTATATTAGCTTATGATGGGGAGAGGACTCAGGTATTTGAGAGAATGTGTTGTCAAACACAATAAAAAAGCTCAAATTAACATTTCATTGCGCATCCTTTTAGCTGTTCCTTATATAATATCCTAAGCTAATATTATTTCAATCATAGAACTAAACTACCGCGATGCTTGGTCGAGGTAATTTATTTCTCGTTTGGAGCTGGCGAATTTCAAACTTTGCGAAATTCGCAAAATTCCATAATCCTACGGAGTAGCGCCTCAGTCCCAGTTATATCGAAAATACATGGAATCAGGCTTGAGTTTAATCGTCCGATTTGAAGGCAATTCTTGTAAATCATCAAGATTCAGTAAATGAGATATATTCAACAGATGTTGAAACAGTGTATAATAATGAATGTAACCTTGATAAATATTGGAATATGATTATATTTAGCACTATTCAACAAATGCTGAATGGGTTATTAAAGGTGAAACAATGCTCTCTCAAATGGATATTCTGAAACAAGCAGAAGCATCTGTTGTGTCGTTCCTCAAGAAGATTCCTTTTGTTTCCATTCTTGAGATCAAGTCTGTAGACAGGAAAAGGGATGAGTCCGTTGATTTTGCTGTCAACATCTCAATAGATGGCAGGCAACGAACCCTCTATGTTGAGGTTAAAGGCAATGGCCAACCCAAATTTGCGAGGGAGGCTCTTAATGTTCTTATGCGTGTGTGCGGACAGAAGGTCAATTCCTATGGGATATTCTGCGCACCATATATATCTCCGGAATCTTCGGAAATATGCAGACGCAATAACGTCGGATGCCTCGATTTTGCCGGAAACTGTTATTTGAGTTTTGACAATATATTCATTGAGAGTAGCGGGAGTGCGAATCCCTTTTCGGAAAAAAGGGAAATGAGGACGATTTTTTCAGCCAGGGCGAGCAGAATACTAAGAGTTCTTCTGAATGCCCCTAGTAAAAAATGGATAACAGCAAGTCTTGCAACTGAAGCAGGGGTGAGTGTCGGCTTAGTGACAAATATCAGGAGACTCCTTCGGAACAAAGAATTGATTCAGGAATATGAAGATGGAGGATTTTCATTGGCAAATCCGGATAAGCTCCTGTCCGAATGGGCAGAAAACTACTCTTTCCGGGACAATGAGATATATGAATATTATTCTCTTGATGGAGTTAAAGAAGTTGAGAATAAACTTGTAAAGATCCTTGAGAAGAAAAAGGTTGATTATGCATTTACAGGATTTTCAGGATCCCTACGCCTAGTTCCTGCAGTCATTGGACAAAACAAGACAATGGCGTACATTTCGAAGATCGACGAAAGAATATTGGCTGAAGTGAACTTAAAGAAAGTTGATTCCGGAGGCAATGTTTTTCTGCTTATCCCATACGATGAAGGGGTCTTCTATGGAAACATTGCAAGAGACGGTGCTAAAATAGTCTCCCCAGTCCAGCTTTATCTTGATTTGAAAAGCAACAGAGGCAGAGGAGAAGAAGCTGCGGAATTCTTACTGAACCATATGATAAGGAAATCATGGTAAGCAAAAGCGATTACAGCGATAAACTTGTGGAAGCAGCACGATCGGTGCTCCTTGAAATCATGACTGTATTAGGTGAATACAGGGAAGGTATAGCGGTTATTGGAGGATGGGTGCCGGAATTGCTCTTTCATGCGAAGGAAAAGCATATTGGAAGCATTGACGTTGACCTTGCCCTTGACCACAATATCCTCTCGGAGATCGGATATGAGACAATATGCCGTCATCTTGAAAAAAGCGGCTATGTGAGGGATGAAAAGCAGCCATTCATATTCTACAGGACGTTCTCCCTCCACGGCGAAGAAGTGACAATACAGGTTGATTTGCTTGCCGGAGAATATAAAGGAACAGGCAAGAAGCACAGGACGCAGAAAATTCAGGATATCAATGCAAGAAAGGCCAGAGGGTGCGATCTTGTCTTCAGCATCTATGACAAATTGAAAATCAGCGGAAAGAGGCCTGACGGAAAAAAGGATTCAACGGAGATAAAAATTGCAGGAATTGTCCCGTTCATTGCCATGAAGGGAATGGCGATATACGATAGGAATAAGGAAAAAGACTGCTATGACGTATATTTTTGCGTTAAGAACTACCCCGGAGGAATCCGGTCACTGGTTGAAAAGTTTACGCCTCACATGAAGAACAAGCTTATTTGTGAAGGATTGGACAAGATATCTGAAAAGTTTGCATCTGTTGAGCATGTCGGGCCTATAAGTATCGCAGATTTTCTTGAAATAACAGAGCTGGAGGAGCGAAGCACTGTTATTCGAGATTCCTATGAAAGAATTAATGAATTCCTTAGAGAGCTAAAAATCCACCGATAATCTACCGATTTGAGGCTGTTTTTCCCCAAATGCAGTTTTTGCGAAGTTCGCAAAAACGCATCACGCCATGCCCGTACGTTGTTCATTATAAGCGCCTGTTCACGTTTCGTGAACAGGCCGATAGTATGAACACCATCTTCCTGAGATGAAAATAAAGAGCAATCTGGGTTCAAACATCCCCCCACATTTGCAAACTTCGCAAATGTAGGGAACCTTTAAAATTGACCATGGCGCGCCACCGTCAGCCAGCGGGGACGGATAGGCGCTTACGCCGTCGCTTGGAAGCCATAGGCGGACAAGAACGACGAGACAAGAGGAGCAGATGCCAGTCACGGCCCCACAATGGGCTGTGGCTGGCTCTGCGACAACTTGTCTGATGACCTGTTACTCGTCTACCAGGCGAAGTGTGAAGCTCATCAGAGCGAGCACTAATGCCGATATCCATAAGAATCTGTTGTCCTTCAATTTTCATTACTGTACTTCTCCATGATAAGGTGTTATCCATGCACAAAACAGAGCGCGCCGGGCTGCGTCAGCAGCCAGAGATGGAGCATGCTGCGCGCGTGACATCCTGCGGATGTCGCCAAGCGCAGAAGAGTATGAGCGATGTGATAGGCGCGGCTATCGCGGAGCGAAATACTCGGAAGCGTTAGCTTCTTCATGCGGAATCCTCAATTGCGTTAGCAATCGGCGCGCGGGGACTGTCGGGAAGGGCGTCAGGATGCCAATAGACCTTTTCCATGTCTTAGTCTTCACGTAAATCAAAAAAGTCCACAGCGGGGGAGGTTAGGAGGGGGGCTCCCTCTCCTACAGGGGAACGGTCATCAGTCGACAGTCGTTGGTCGTCGGTTCTATTAATAATCTGGGATGTGGAGATAAATCCAGATTTTGACTCGCATAAGGAATCTGTAATGCCACTTGTCACGGCAGATGACCTGGGAATTGACAGCAATGACAGTTCCGGAATAGAACCTTGAATCAATGATCTTGACAACGGAATATGAGCCATTGTAAAGGA
>CAZION010000080.1:26166-28456 GCA_964540865.1 uncultured Victivallis sp. | reverse complement strand
CATCAGTCGAAACTTATCTGAAGTATGCTGAAGCCATCGGATTGACAGCTACAGCAGCGTAATGGATTTGGAGATTGAGGGATTTGAAGATTTGGAGATTGAAATTAAAACCGGTTCTTGACCACTGAATAAAACAGGGTTGAGGATCAAAAAACAGGAGTTACTACAATGGCAGTGGAAAAAACAATTGGAAGTTCTAGTCTCGTGGAAGTTGTCGACCGCATCCTTGACAAAGGAATCGTTGTTGACGCGTGGGTCAGGGTATCGCTCGTCGGTATCGAACTACTTGCAGTCGAGGCCAGAGTTGTTGTCGCATCAGTCGAAACTTATCTGAAGTATGCTGAAGCCATCGGATTGACAGCTACAGCAGCGTAAGGATCAAATCATGGGTGTCTGCCGAACCATCCTTGCAACCAGCGGTTGCCAGCAAGGTCCGCCAGAAATCCATATATTATGAACTGGGGGGGGTATGAGCAATGCAGATGAAATGGAAAAACTGACTGAGGAAATATTCTCGTCCTACGAGTCCCGGATTTCTGCGGTCTGCGCGATAGTTGACAATACCCATCAGATACTGGATGGTTTCAGTAAAAAGCGCAGTGCGATGCGGATGCAGCTCAAGAAAAGGTTCTCTCGGGAAAAGTCATTTAGGGAAAAAGATTTCGACAGTATGATGGAAGATATCCTAGGCCCCCAGGAGGCGATGGAAAAAGAAACAAGGATTTTATTGAACAACTATATCGATGAACAGAAAGAAGCAGATGAAACCATAAGGCAGACCCTTGAAAAGCACATGAAGGAACACATCAAAGGGGATCAGGGCAGGATAAGTGATTTCCGCAATAGCATCACTGATATCCAGGCCAGACAGAGAGACATTGAAGAACTGCACGACGTGGAATTGCGCGATATGCTGAAAACTATCAGCTGTAAACATAGAATGACCATTGAATTCCTCCATAACCTCCTATTGAAAGAAGCTGATGCCAGGAACCCTTACCTGAACTTAAAGTTGAAGAATAAGCACACGCGTTCTGAGGGATGGTGGGAAGTATTTGAACAGATGGTATCCCACTGGCGTGAATCAAACATGATGGAAGGACGGAACATGTACATGGCGCAGCGGAGATTGCTCACAGTATCCAACCCGGTAATGTTAGAATATTTTAACCATATACAGGAGTCGGCATTATGAACAGCATTGAAGAGATGAGGAAACTGACCGAGGAGATAGTATCCGCCTACGAATCAAGAATTTCGGCAGTCTGTACGATAGTCGACAACACGCATCAGCTGCTCGATGATTTCAGTGAAAAACGCAGTGGTATGAGCATGCAGCTCAAGGAAACACTCGCCCATGGCAAGTCCCTGCGTAAAAAAGATTTTGACAGTATGATGAAGGATATACTGGGTCCGCAGGAGACAATGGAAAACGAAACAAGGAATCTGCTGAAGACATACCTCGACGAACAGAAAGAAGCCGCAAGGATCATCAGGGAAAACCTCGAAAAGCATAAAGTGGGTGGCGTCAAAGGGGAAGCGGACGGCATTGAAGACTTCCGGAAGGTGATCACTGATATTCAAGCCAGCCAGAAAAGCCGGGAGAAGGAAGTACGGGAGATGCTGACGAGTTTCCGCAATGACCATAAAATGCTTGCCGAATCACTGCGGGCTCTTCTGGAAAAAGGAACGGCAATCCGTATCCGCGACGTGAAGATAATGTTGGAGAATATTCGTTCAAAACGAATGCAGTGGCGAGAGGAAATCAAACAGACGGCCAACAATTGGAGTGAATTCGCCAGTTCGATGTCCGTAAAGAGGGCGGAACGTAGAAATTCCTACATGGCAACAGCGGAGACTGCTCCCGGGTTTACCGTTAATATAATAGCATAATAGTAAAAACAAGAAAAGAAGGAGGCGATTGTGAAAACTAGTAGCGGAATGAGTGGAATCGTGGGTAACATCATGGCGGCACATGATGTCAGGATGAAATCAATAAACGACCTGGTGAAAGGAACCACTGAAATGCTTGGGCGGTTTCGCCAGGAGCGTGCGGATGCCGATATAAAAGGATCTCTTAAGGAGGGTGATAAAGCCCGTATGGAGGGATTCGGGGAACTGATGTCCGGGATAAACAAGAGCATCGCGGATATTTGCGGTGAAGTGTCGGCGTTGAAATCCCAGGCTAATTCCATGGTCAAGGATTTCCAGAAGGCGCATCAGGCGATGGCGAAGAAGCTGAAGAATGATTTTGCGGAAAGCAAGGAAGCGCGTGCTGAAGGCGAGAAGG
>CAZION010000080.1:0-26066 GCA_964540865.1 uncultured Victivallis sp. | reverse complement strand
AGGATTTCCAGAAGGCGCATCAGGCGATGGCGAAGAAGCTGAAGAATGATTTTGCTGAAGGCGAGAAGGCCCGTATGAAGGGATTCGAGGGACTGATGTCCGGGATAAACAAGAGCATCGCGGATATTTGCGGCGAAGTGGCGGCGTTGAAATCCCAGGCTAATTCCATGGTCAAGGATTTCCAGAAGGCGCATCAGGCAATGGCGAAGAAGCTGAAGAATGATTTTGCGGAAGGCGAGAAGGACCGCATGAAGGGATTCGGGGAACTGATGTCCAACATAAACAAGAGTATTGCGGATGTTCAGAAAGAAGTGTCGGATCTGTCGGACACAACTCAGGCGATGATGAAAGGCTACGGTGATGAACGCAAGCAGATGGCGTCTGACTGGGCTGCCATGGAAAGCGTCATATCTGGAAAAGGCAGAGGCGTTGCAGCTCCTGCCGTTAAGAAAACGGAACCTGCCAAGGTTGTCGCCCCTAAGCCGGTTGCTCCTGCCGTGAAGAAAGCGGAACCTGCCAAGGTTGTCGCCCCTAAGGCTAAAGCTCCTGCGGCTGACAAGAAAACTATTGCTCCGAAGGCGGGAAAGAAAGTAAAAATACGCTCCAAGGTCAAAAAAGGGTAAACATGGGTGCAATGCGGGTATACAGCATCTGCTGCAGAACTGGGGAAGACACCATCTGTTGCGGTGGAGACATTCAATCCGTATATCTTTATTGCAATAGAAGAGTCGGAAAGGCAAGTGGCGGAATGCCATGTCGGGAATGCAAAGGAAGCGGGGGTTTTTCAAAATGACTCGGCCAGTATCTCTCAAAAGGAAGGTTCAGTTGAAAAAAAGGACGGACGCTTTCGCCAAATTCCTTGTACGCAGGAAGAAATATGCGGAAAGGGCCAAGGAGATCATATCGGAGCTATGGAGATGGCGAGACTGGCAGAGAAGTTCAACTGGGGGGCCTTGCCGTAAGTATTTATAATATAGAGGGAAAATATGAAAGCATTTAAATGTCCGGGTTGCAGTGCCACTACTTGGGGTAATCTCAAGTTCTGTCCTCAGTGCGGAGAATCGCTTGATATAACTTGTGATGGATGCGGCTATACACTGCGTTACATCGTGGCTGCTGATTTGAACTTCTGCCCGAAATGCGGGGGGAAGATGAAAGGCAAAAATAAATCCAATCAGAAGGAGAAAAACAAATGACAGATGAGATGACAACTATTCTGGAACCGAGCGCCATGTCTGATTTTGTGGAAACAGATTACATCAAGGACATTACTGGACGGGCGTTGAGCTATTTCCAGGCTGGATTCCCGGTACATTTCAGGGGTGTTTCCGGAACTGGCAAGACGACACTTGCCATACATATCGCAAACAAAATAGGCAGACCTCTGGTCATGATTCGCGGGGATGAATCATGCACAACTTCCGACCTTGTCGGCGGGGAACACGGATACAGGATAAGGAAAGTGGTTGACCGTTTTATCTCCCGTGTCTTGAAGACGGAAGAGGACATGCAGAAACACTGGGTGGACAACCGGCTGACGGTGGCCTGTAAAAATGGTTTCACCATGATCTATGACGAATTCACACGTTCCAGGCCTGAGGCCAACAACATCCTTCTTTCCATCCTTCAGGAAAAGATGATGGATATGCCTATTAACAGGGGCAACGGGGACCCCTATTTGAAGGTTGATCCGAATTTCACCGCCATTTTCACCAGTAATCCTGAAGAATATGCAGGTGTCCACAGAAGTCAGGACGCCTTGAGGGATCGAATGATAACCATTGACCTGGATCATTTCGACTATGAGACGGAAGTCGCCATCACCCAGGCAAAATCCCAGATGTCGATAGCCCACTCTGAAACGGTGGTCAATATAGTAAGAGGATTGCGTGAATCCGGGAAGTGTGAATTTTCGCCGACAGTCCGCGGCTGCATCATGATTGCAAAAACACTCAAGGTGCTGGAGATGGTTCCGTCCAAGTCCCCAAGATTCATACAGTTGTGCCAGGATATCCTGGCTTCTGAAACCAGCCGTGTTGGCTCCAAGACCAATCAGATACGGGTCAAGGATATTGTTAAGGAACTTGTGGAAGGCGTATTGAATAAGGAAATGGATATGAAAAAGAACCTGAAGTCTGCCAGTTTCCCTGACAAGAAGAGGAATTCGTCTGACAAGGTGAAGAGTCTTAAAGTTGCTTGATGCGTTGGGAATGAAGTATAATGAAAAAGAAAACCTGATAACATACGGGGACTGAAATGAAAGATGTCGACACGTTCAAGGGGCTTCATGGAGTAAAGACCCTGAGCAGCTCCAAGAAGCGCTCCATTTCGAGGGTTCAGAGTTCCGCTTATCTGGAATTGTATATGATGGAGAAGGAGAGAGAGCGGCTTGTGAAGGAATCTAAAAGGCTGGAAATAAGACACAACCAGGTTAAGGGCAGGTTGAAGGAAATTGATGAATACCGGGATAATGTGCAACGGAGCACGGTCAAGAAAGCGCCTGTCAAAGTCGAGGAAGAAGCTCCGCCCAAGGTCTGGAAGAAAGTGTCAATGAAATATTAACTCGCTTTGCGATTTTCCGCGCTTGAAGCGGATATGCCGTAAAGCCACCAAGGAGCAGGAAATGAGCATAGAAAAAGCCGGGAAAACAATCAATGATTTTCTGAATAAGAAACTTGGCCGGGAGGCCAAGATAATAAGACTGGAGAAGACCGACAAGGGCTGGATTGGGGAGGCGGAGATTTTCGAGGATAGCGCGTTTATAAAATCGCTGGGGCTGGCTACCAAGGTTCAGGACAGGAATATATATGAGGTCTTGTTAAGCAATGAGCTGGAAGTGGTGGGGTATAGGCTGAAAAAGGAAAACGCCGAAGACGCAGCATCGGGGGATAAAAATGTCTGACCAACAAATGACACATCCCAACAATAGCACCAATCTTGCCGATATTCTTGAGCGCGTTTTAGACAAGGGGATTGTGATTGCCGGAGATATTAAAATCCAGCTTGCCGATGTTGACCTGCTGAATATCAAGATACGCTTGGTTGTGGCATCGGTGGACAAGGCGATGGAAATGGGGATAAACTGGTGGCAGCAGGATTCATATTTGTCCTCCAAGGCGAAGGAAACCGAGATGGAGAAAGAGAACGGGGACTTGAAGAAAAGGCTGGATTTGCTGGAGGCTAAAATGTCGCGTGCGCCGACGTCGCGTGCATAACGAGGCAGGGGCGGTAAGTGGTGGAAGGCCAGATGGAAGGAGTTTTTTAACCTGATATCTAATGGAATTTAAAGGAGAACTCGAAATGGCAAAAGAAAATAAAAAAGAAGGCGACGGGCAGGATATTGATTTTGGAATAGGCAAAATCAGTCTTGGAGGACTGTTCGACGGGATCGGTAAATTGGTGGAACTGGCCGAAAAACTCGAGGCTGCCAAAGGGGAAATCAAGAAGGAAGGCGAAATAAATTTCGGAGGTTTGAAAAAAGACGGGAAACCGCTTAAAGGCGTTTTCGGCTTTTCCATAAAGACCGCAACGGGCGGAAAGCAGGTTGTGGAACCTTTCGGAAACATCAAGAAAACTCCTGCGGGACCTGTGGTCGAGGAGGAAAGGGAACCGCTGACCGATGTGTTTGATGAAAAGAAAGAGATTGTCATAATGGCGGAAATGCCGGGCGTCAGCAAGGATGACATAAAAATTGATCTGAAAGGGGATATCCTTGAAATATCGACTAAAGACGGCGGCAGGAACTACCGCAAGGAAATTCTGCTTCCGGAGAAAGTCAAATCTGAAAACATGACGTCAATCTTCAATAATGGGATACTGGAGATAAGGATAAAAAAACAGAAATAACATCCTGCCCTGGTATTCCACTGACGTAGAAAATCACCATGCTTTAGTGGGTGAAGAATGGAGGTTTGTTTTGAAATTAATTCTATTTGGAGGAAAAGGCGGTGTCGGTAAGACGACATGTGCATCCAGTGCGGGGTTGCATTTCGCCAAAAAGGACTTTAAGACTTTAATCATCTGCACCGATCCGGCGCATTCGCTGGCCGACAGCCTTGACCAGTCTGTGGGAGAGGAAGTAAGGCAGGTGAGGGGGGTAGCCAACTTGAGCGCGCTTGAAGTGAACGCCGATAAGGCCCTCGACGCGTTCAAGCTGGAATATGAAGACGAGATAAAGAACATAATGGACACATCCACCCACCTGGACAAGGAAGACATCGAATCCATGTTTAAACTCCCGGTGCCAGGGATGGATGAGCTGATGGGGTTTAAAACAATTATCGACCTCATCGAAAAAGCGCAGTTCGACAAATACATCGTTGATACAGCCCCCACCGGGCATGCCCTGCGTCTCCTGAATTCGCCTTACCTCATTGACGATTGGATTAAAGTCATGGCGAAGATGAGATGGAAATACCGCTTCATTGTACAGACTTTCGCCGGCAAATACACCCCGGATAAAAGCGATGACTTCCTCATGTCGTTGAAAAGGACCGTCAAAAGGATTGAGACGCTGCTGAAGGATGGCGACCAGTGCGAATTCATACCGGTGACGATACCTGAGCCGATGGCGATTCTGGAAACCGAACGGCTGATGAAGAGCCTGGCTGATTTCAGCATAAGCGTAAGGCGTATTGTGGTGAACAACGTCATGGAATCGGAAGGCTGTGAGTTCTGCAGGGAAAGGAAGAAAGGGCAGCAGAAATATATGCAGGAGATAATGGAGAAGTTCGGGCATCTGAAAATCAACACTGTTCCTCTCCAGGAAAAACCGGTTATGGGGATCAATGAACTTGACAGGGTTAAAAATTATATTTTTGAATAACAATCAAGGATCGGGTGCAAAATGAGCGAGAAAAAGGAGAAGCTAACTTTGAAGGTCAGGGAATCTCTGACTAAGGATGTCGGCAGAACCATAGCCAGAATGGATCCGGAGGACATGTCGGCGCTCGGGTTGGAAATCGGAAGCATTGTTGAAATTGAGGGGAAAGCAAAAACGCCTGTCAGGGCAATGCCGTGTTATCCGGAAGACCGGGGGCAGAAAATTATCCAGATAGATGGCATCACCAGGGAGAATTCCCAGGTTTCACTGGATGAGAAAGTCACGGTGCGCAATACTGAATACGCGCCTGCCGCTAAAATAACACTTCAATCGTTGACAGTTTCCGGTACGTTAAAGGATAGTGATGCAAAGTATATCGGTTCACTGGTGGAAGGGCTTCCAGTCACTGCCGGAAACAGGGTCAGGACCACTCTTTTCGGCACCAAGACATGTGATTTCAAGGTAATAGATACTTCGCCCAAAGGAGTAGTGCTGATCAACAAAAGTACAGTGATACGGATGGATGTGAAGAAATCCGGTGAGGACGGTGGGCCTGCCAAGATTTCTTATGAAGATATCGGCGGGCTCGGAACCCAGCTTCAACGGATACGTGAGATGATAGAACTTCCCCTGAAATATCCACAGGTGTTTGAGAGGCTTGGCATAGAGGCGCCCAAAGGGGTTTTCCTGTATGGCCCTCCCGGAACAGGGAAAACGTTGATTGCCAGGGCTGTCGCACATGAAACAGAAGCATATTTCACCCATATTTCCGGACCAGAGATCATGGGTAAGTTTTACGGGGAGAGCGAAGGGCGGCTGCGCGAAGTGTTTGCCGACGCGAAAAAACATGCACCTTCCATAATCTTCATTGATGAAATAGATTCCATCGCCCCCAAGAGGGAAGATATGGGCGGGGAAAAGCAGGTGGAGCGCCGTGTTGTGGCGCAGCTCCTGTCGTTGCTGGACGGTTTGGAATCACGGGGCAAGGTAATTGTCATCGGCGCTACGAACATTCCCAACACCATAGATCCGGCATTGAGGCGGCCGGGGCGCTTCGACCGGGAAATCTCAATCCCCATCCCGGACAAGAACGGCAGGCTGGAGATCCTTCAGGTGCATACCAGGGGGCTGCCTCTTGCAGAGGATGTGAGCCTGGAGAAACTGGCTGCAATCACACACGGATATGTCGGTGCCGACTTGGAGGCCCTTGCCAGGGAGTCGGCCATGTCCGCCCTCCGGAAAATATTGCCGATAATAGATTTTGAAATGGCCGACATCCCTTATGAAACTTTGATGTCGCTGCAGATCGGGATGGAGAATTTCCTTGAAGCGATGAAGGAGATTGAACCCTCGGCCATCCGTGAGGTCTTCGTGGAAGTGCCGGATGTGCGCTGGGATCAGGTAGGGGGGCTGGATCATATAAAGGATGAATTGAAGGAGGCTGTGGAATGGCCGCTCAAATATTCGGAGATATTCAAGAAGGCGAACGCCAAACCGCCCAAGGGCATCCTCCTTTACGGGAAACCCGGAACCGGGAAAACCCTCCTGGCAAAAGCTGTAGCCAGTCAGAGCGGGGTCAATTTCATTTCCGTAAAAGGGCCGGAACTGATCAATCGTTACGTCGGTGAATCCGAACGCGGGGTGAGGGAAATATTCAAAAAGGCTAAACAGGCGGCGCCTACGATACTTTTCCTGGATGAAATAGATAGCCTTGTCCCGAGACGGGGCTCCGGGGCCGATTCGCATGTCACGGAACGGGTTATCAGCCAGTTTCTGACCGAGATGGACGGGATCGAAGAGCTAAAGGGAGTTCTGGTTCTGGCAGCGACAAACCGGAAGGATTTAATTGATCCGGCCTTGTTGAGGAGCGGACGCTTTGACCTGTCTTTTGAAGTTCCGCCTCCGGATCTGGAGAACAGGCGGAAAATATTTGGAATACATACCGCAGACAAAGCTCTCGGCAGGGATGTTGATTTAAAGGATCTGGCCGCCAGGACGGAAAACATGGTCGGAGCCGATATCGAGTTCATCTGCCGGAAAGCGGCTATGTTGGCGATCCGGGAATTTATTGAAAGCAAGCGGTCCGAAACTGAAGACTGGCAGAAATATTTTAAGATTTCTAAGAAGCATTTTGAAAGTTCGATTGCAGTCGTGGAAAAGCAAAATGACATAAAATGAGAACATTTGCATAAACGGAGGACGGACATGATAAAATTAAGAGGGAAATATATTTTTGGAATTATTGGTTCGGTTGGGGCCGACAGCGCTTTAGCCGGGGCTGACTATCCGGGTATTCATACAGTCACCCATGGAAATTTCTCGGCGGTAGTGGTGGACTCGGATATTGTCGATTACAAGAATATGGAGCGCAAGTGCCTGACAGAGCTGTTGCGGAAGCATCAGGAGGTCATCGAATCGCTCATGGGCAACGGGTGTGTCGTTATTCCGATGAAGCTGGGGACGTTTGTCGTGGATGAGGAGGAGGTCGGCTTTGTTCTGGAAAAGAGCGCTTCCCTCCTGAGTGATATTATGGGGAAAGTCAACGGTAAAATAGAAGTTGACATTGTTGCAACATGGAATGATTTTTCCGCTATCCTGAAGTCGATCAGCATGGAAAAGGAAATCCAGGAGTTCAAGGAGAAACTCCTTGCCAGCTCCGCAAAGATAACCGCTGAGGACCAGCAGAAGGCGGGACTGATGGTTATGCAGGGGTTGGTCAGGAAACGGGAGGAATATTCCCGGAGGATACAGGATGTTCTGACTCCAGCAAGTGCTGAGATTAAAATTAATGACGTCACGGATGAGCAGATGGTTTTAAATTCAGCATTCCTGATAAATAAATGCGGGCAGGAAGTATTTGATGCGGAAGTTGAAAAGATAAATGCTGAATTAGACGGCGAGTTGAATTTCAAATATGTAGGGCCGCTTCCATGTTACAGTTTTTACACCATAGAAGTGGATAAGATCAGGTTTGAATCGGTTGACCGGGCGCGGGTGAAGCTCGGTCTGGGCAGTTCAGCGACCAAAGATGAAATCAAGAGCGCTTACAAGGTGAAGGCGTCTGCCGTCCATCCTGATAAAAATCCCGGGATATCCGGCATCGAGATGGAATTTGACGAGACAAACAAGGCATATAAAATGTTAATGGACTATTGCGCCGCATCTGATCTGTCGTTTAAAAACACACAATATTGTTTTCTTGAAAAAGACGTCAATAAAAATTCATTATTAGTCAAAGTGAGGTGATTATGACACTGGAAGGTAAATATGTCTATTGCATCATACCATCGATGCAGGATAGGAGTTTCGGGCCAATAGGGGTGGGCGGCAGGGGGGACGGGGTTTTTACCATTGGGGACAATGACCTGGCAATGGTGGTAAGCAATCATCCCATCTCCAAAATCGTTGCCAATCGGAAAAATATGCTCGCACACGTAAAGGTGATTGAAGAGGTGATGAAGGAATTTAACAGTGTGCTTCCGATCAGGTTTGGCGCAATCGCGGCCAATGTCGATGAAATAAGAAATCTCCTGGAGAGAAGATATCAGGAGTTCAAAAAACTTTTAAGGGACATGGAGCATCTTGTGGAGCTGGGTGTCAAGGGGTCGTGGACCAATATGGAAGTGGTCTTCAAGGAAATTGAAAGTAAAAACGTAAAAATCAGGCAGGAAAAGAAAAAAATCCGGATCCACAAGGGTAAAAATGATGTTGGGGACAGGGAGAAAATAGGCAAGATGGTTAAAGACCTGCTGGAGCTGAAGAAAATAGAGGAGGCCGAGAATGTGGTGGACGCCCTCCGTAGGACCTCTTATGAATACAAGCTCAACAAGACGGCCGGAGATGATAATTTCATGAACGCTTCATTTCTAGTTGGAAGGGGCAGGGAAAACGAATTCGACAATATAATGAATGAGCTGAGTGATAAATATAAGGCTAGGATAAAATTCTCGTATGCCGGCCCGTTCCCTGTGTTCAATTTCGCAAATATAACCATACATCCTGAAGAATGGGAGAAATAACATGATGGAAAAAGAAGGAAAGTATATATATTGCATAATCGCATCCGATGTCCCGGAAAAATTCACAAGTCCCGGAATCGGGGCGCGAGGCGATGAACTGTACAGCGTCTGCTACAATGGGCTTGCCGCTGTCCTGAGCAACTCCCCTGTGAAAACATACAGGGCGACAAGGGATAATCTGATGGCGCATGAGACGGCAGTAGAGGAGGTGATGAAGAAACATACAGTTCTTCCGGTACGATTCGTAACAATAGCCGAGAGCGACGACAAGGTCAGGGAAATCCTGAAAAGGGAATATGTGAAATTCAAGGATCTCCTGGACAAGTTCAACAGCAAGAAAGAGCTTGGAGTAAAGACCATTTTCAAGGAAGAGGTGATTTATGATGAAATCCAGAGTAAATATAAGGCGATCAGTGATCTGAAGGCATCATTGGTTTCCCTGCCTCCAGAGAAGACGTATCCCCAGCGGATGAAGATAGGGGAAATGGTCGAGGCGGCTCTGAAAAATGAAGTGGAAAGCCTGAAAAAGGTTATCCTGGGTATTCTCTCCCCGCTGGCCACGGAAGTGAAAATCAACAATGCTTTCGGGGAAAGGATGATTGTAAATGCGGCGTTTCTTGTGGAAAAAGACAAAGAAGAGCTGTTTTACAGGGGCGTCAACGATATTGATGCAAAATACGGGCAGAGGATAAAACTTAAATATGTATGCGAGGTGCCGCCGTTCAATTTCGTAAACCTGACAATTAAAGTATAGGGGGTTTTATGTTTATACTTGATGACATACTGCTATCGCCGTTGAAAGGCTTGATCTGGGTGGCGGACAAGGTTGATCAGGCGGCAGCGAAAGAATTGTACGGCAAGGATAATTTAAAGGATAAGCTTATGGAGCTGCAGCTGCGCTTTGAATTGGACGAAATAAGCGAAGAAGAGTATACTAAGCAGGAGGGGGAGCTCCTTGATCGCTTAAGTAAGGCCATGGAAGAAAACGGAAGTGAAGATAAATAAATGAAATCAGGTGATTACATATATCTGTACTGCGTCACAAAAGAGCAGCCGAATCTGCAAGGCCTAGGTGTTTTGGCCGGAGACCTTTATCTCGTATCTGCAGGTGGCCTCCATGCGTCTGTCTGCAATGTACCCCAGGATGAATTCTGCGAAGAAAATCTGGAAAATAATTTCAATGATCTTGAATGGCTGAAAAAAAACGTTGGAAGGCATGAAAAAACAATAGAAGGAATAATGAAAGGCACATCTGTAATCCCTTTCAAGCTGGCGACCGTGTTTTTCAATGAACAGAATTTACGGGCCTTTCTGGAGAAATATGCAGGCGAGATAGAGGAGAAATTAAACTACGTGAAAAACAAAGAGGAATGGGGCGTTAAAATTTACTGCGATCCGGAAAGGCTGAAACAAAACCTCTTATTGGAAAGTGGGAAACTGCGTGAAATAAACAGTCAAATCAGTTCGGCTTCACCGGGTAAAGCATATTTACTGGGTAAAAAGAAAGCCGAATTGGTATCTCTGGAAATAGAGGATGCTATAATCAGATATCGGAAAACATTCCTGGAGCTTTTTGAAAATAATTGTTTCAAGGCCAGGCTCCTTGAATTGAAGCCCCGCAAATCAACTGGCCGGAATGACGATATGATCCTGAATGCGGCGTTCCTGGTTGACAATGATATGGTGCCGCAATTTATCAGCCAGGCAAAAGCACTTGAGTCCGAACCGGAATTCGCCGCCAAAGGGTTTTATTTCAACAGTACCGGCCCATGGCCACCTTATAATTTCTGTCACTTAACGGAAAGATGAAAATATGGACGGGATGCCATTTAAATCAGAGGAAGTAACCCTTTTGGAAATTCTGGACAGGGTGCTCGATAAAGGCGTGGTCATATCAGGCGATATTGTCATATCTGTCGCTGATGTGGATCTTATATATTTAGGATTGCGGGTGCTGCTGAGTTCGGTTGGGACAATGGAGAAGATGAAAAGAGGGGAATTGCCTGCGGAATCAATTAAGGAGGCTGATTGATGATGTCACAGCCGCAGATATATGTCTACTGCATAATAGATTCCGCCGCTGAAATCAATGACCTTGTGGGGGGATATCGGATTTACAGCATTCCCTGGATGGAGTGCTCGGCGATTGTATCTGATTTTGAAAAACCGGCTGATATGAAAGAGCATATAAAAGAATGCGCGCTGACTCACGAGAAAGTTGCCGAGCTGATGATGAACCGTTTTACAGTGCTTCCGATGCGCTTGCTGACCATTGCCGCAGACAGGGAAAGAGTACTTGCCCTGTTAAAAGAGAATTACGATGATTTCAAGGGGAATTTTCTGAGGCTGGCTCAAAAGATGGAGTTCGGCCTTAAGGTCCTTTGGCCTGCGGCACAGATCAGGGAACGGCTCCGCGGTGCTTGCAAAACAAAAGAGATTGATGAAGTCACGTCCGGCTTTTCTCCGGCTAAAATGTTCATGAAAAATAAATTTGACATCTATAAAGTAGAAAAGGCATTCCATGCGGAGGCCGAAAAGTATATTGCTGCAATAGATGAATTCTTTTCAGGTATTGCCGTTGAAAAGAAACTCAGGAAGTTGCCGACGGAGAAAATGTTGCTGAACGCCTCCTATCTGGTGGAAAAAAGCAGATGGGCGGAGGTTAATCCTGTTTTTGAAAAATTGAGGAATGCACAGCCCGGCCTGGTATATCAGTTCAGTGGGCCGTGGCCGGCGTATAATTTCATCGTTATGGAAAAGAAAAATTCATCTGATGCCGGTTCCGGCATGTCTGATGTTTTAAATAAATTTCTAAAATATTAAGTCAGGAGAGGATATGAATACGCTTAAGACGGTTGACTCGGATTCTCCGGATGAATTTATCGAGGAAATAGAGAAAATACAGAACGCCCTGCCCAAAAGGATTGATGCCAACCCCAAGAATGTGGAGAAAGGGTTGGCGAAACTGGTGCTTACGCTAATAGAGTTAATCAGACAGCTCATGGAGAAACAGGGCATGAGGAGAATGGAATCGGGGTCTCTCACCGAAGAGGAAATAGAAAAACTCGGGGAAACTTTCATGAAGCTGGAAAATAAAATGAAGGAACTGAAGGAAATTCTAGATCTCAAAGATGAAAACCTCAATCTGAATTTAGGGCCATTGGGCAATTTAATGTAACAGTCCTTAAACTTTTCAGCATTGAACCCGTTTTGGAAAATATCATATAAATAACCCAAGAAGATGATGACAATGAACAAAAATAAAAAAATACTTGTCGTTGACGATGCCTTGGATCTGTGCGAACTCCTTTCAGCGGTTTTGACTGCGGAGGGATATCTGGTCAAATCCCTGCAGTGCGGCGCGGCTGTGCTTAAGGAAGTGATTAAGAATCCTCCGGACATTATTTTGCTTGACGTCACTCTGCCTGATGCCGACGGGAGGCAGCTGTTGATAGAGTTGAAGAAGCTTGACAAGGATATGACAGTAATAATGCTTACGGGTTCCGGAGGCGCAAAGGAAATTGTGAATGCCATAAAGGAAGGGGCTTTTGATTATATCGTCAAGCCTTTTATCCAGGAAGAACTGCTCTTGGTGGTCAAAAGAGCTTTAGATAACCGCAACCTGCATAATGAAATGAATTATTTAAAATCGGAGCTGGCGAAAAAGACCACCGTAAACAAGATGATTGGGGAGAGTCAAGTATTCCAGCAGATGTTAAAGAAAGTTAAAACCATCGCACAGACCAATATGACGGTGCTGCTGCATGGCGAGAGCGGAGTCGGCAAGGAACTTGTCGCCGATATGATTCACCGTGAAAGTGACAGGAGAGATAAACCGTATATTCCCGTCGATTGCGGTGCCATTCCGGAAAACCTGGTGGAAAGTGAACTCTTCGGGCACAAGAAAGGGGCGTTCACTGGAGCGTCTACAGACCGTAGCGGGAAGTTTGAGCAGGCCAACGGTGGTACGCTTTTCCTGGACGAAGTCACCAACCTCCCTGAAATGGCCCAATCCAAGCTGCTGCGTGTTCTGGAAGACAGGAAAATCTGGTGCCTCGGAGGAGGGGCGAAGGCGGTAGAGGTTGACGTGCGGATAATTGCGGCAAGCAATATTGATCTTGAGACTGCGGTGAAGCAGCATAAATTCAGGGAGGATCTCTTTCACAGGTTAAATGAATTCTACATTTATATTCCTCCTTTGAGAGAGAGGAAAGAGGATATTGCCGTCATCGTGAGTAACTTCATAAAAAAAGCGAACAAAGAGCTGAACAAAGACGTAAAAGGGATTTCTTCCGAAGCGTTGAGACTTATGACAGCTTATCGCTGGCCGGGCAATATCAGGGAATTGAAGAATGCAGTTAAAACGATGGTGCTGTCCGCCGCATCTGATTGTATTACCGAGAGCGACTTGCCGATGAAGGTTGCTGAACATAATGCAGAGATTAAAAGCGTTGATGAATTGAATCAGGAAATAGTACTTGAGGATGTCGTAGATAACTTCGAGAGGAATCTTATCATGAATGCGCTCAGGCATACAGGTGGCAACAAGGGAAATGCTGCGGCTTTCCTTCATCTGGACAGGAAATCCCTCTACCGGAAAATGATTAAGCTGGGAATTTCCTAGAAATATTTTCCTTCACAGGGGCGCAGAGAGCATGTTGTTCTTAAAAACCCAGCAGTCCCTCCTCGCCGTTTCATCGCAGATTATCTAGTCTATATGCGCCCTTCTTTCACTCCTTCGTCGTGGCATTTCCGTCCGGAGATGCCCGTATTTGTCGTATTCGTCCTATGCCGAAAACCACATCCCGCAACAGTCCGTCAAATATTCATGTCGTGCATCGCGTTGATAATTAGATTGATAGGGATGGCAGGGAAAGATGCTGCGCCCTTTGGCATCCATATTGCTGAAGAGCATCAGAGAGAAATATAAGTAATAAAAGAGGGAAAGAAAATGCATACCTGCAAGATGTTTAATGTCACGGAGGAAACCGCAGCCACAGCCAGGAACTTATTGGACTATATGTCTGTTGGCACCTGTGATTATGTCTCCACAAAGACCGTAAAAATGCTCCGCAGGGAGTATTGCAGGCAGGTTAAAGTCGGAAGCATGAGGCAGTTTGAGGATGAAACCGAAAAGTGGAAGGTGTTTCTCAAAGGAGTGGTTAAGGGGTTTTTCATTGACTCATATAAACGTTAATTACTGCTAGATGAGATTCCATTATGAACATGAAGGGCAATTGTGAAATCGGCGAATTTAAAGTGGGAGCGACTCTCCTGCCGTCCGTTTTGAAGAGGCAGTTCCGGAGATACATGCCCTCCTTTCGGGAGTATTGCAGCAAGCTTATGAATTGTTGGATAGGGCGGAGTCCTTTCAACGACAAGGCGCAATCCTGGTATAATTGTTCGCGAGGTGGGACGGTTTGCGGTAAGAAGTCCTTGATGCTTCGCCATCTCCAGTTTACTTCCCATAAGTCATGATAATTACAATTCCTGTCGGTCAACTTAATTTCTTATAGTGTGGCGAAAGGTGCGGGGGCAAATGTTATCAGGGACAGAAGTGGATATCATAAACTGTGTTGCCCGACTAAAGACAGCAACAAGAGAGCAGATAAGAAGGGAGTTGGATTTCTCCGTCGGGTATATGGATTTTTTATGCAGGTACTTGGTTCGAAAGGGTTATCTGATATACACCGAGAGGCGTTATTCCCTGACAAAAGACGGATTAAATACATTGATAAAAGAAGAAAACCCAAGGGTTGACAGGGATTCGTTGAAAGATATTATCCGCGAGTTGTCTAAGAGTATAAGCGAAGAATTGAAGAGGACGGTGGATGATATCAGGCCTCCTTTCTATGCTGGAGCGGAAATGGGGGGAGGAAAACATACAGGGGGGCAAATAAGAATAAAGACCGATTTTGGTCTGCACGTTGAAGATGAAAGCCTGGGATTGGAGAGCAATCTCAGTAAGATTGGAGCTAGGATCGAGAGGGAGACGTCAAATATTGATAAATCAGTGGAGTTGCTGAAAAGAATGCCAAAAGGAGAAAAATGATGAAGAGGATAAAACCGGCCAAGAATGAGAAAGTTGAGCAACGGCTTCATAAAGGCAAGGGCGTTGATATTGGGACAATGTTTGTAAAATGCGCAGTTAAAGAGGGGGATGCGATAGTTTTCCGTTCGCAGCGGAATGCTTTTTTTGAAGTCGATCATACAGATTTCACCAAAAAGATACTTAATAATTCAAATGTGAAATATATCGTTAAAGAAGGCAAGCTCTACGTAATCGGCGATGAATCCTTGCAATTTGCCAATATGTTCAACAAGGAAACAAGGAGGCCTCTATCGCGTGGGGTGATAAGCCCGACGGAGAAAGAAGCGCTGCCCATAATGGAACTGTTAATAAAAAGTGTCGTAGGAGAGCCGGTTTGCGAGGGTGAGACAGTCTATTTTTCTGTTCCCGGCGACCCCTTGGACGCTGATTTCAATGTGATTTACCATATAAAGATGATTGAAGGATTCCTTAAGGCACTGGGATATTCTCCGAACCCGATCAATGAAGCGCACGCGGTTGTACTGTCGGAATTAGGTGAGGAGGATTTTACTGGAATGGGGCTTTCATTTGGCGGGGGTATGGTTAATGTCTGCCTGAGTTTCATGTCAGTGCCGATTTTTAAATTCTCTGTTGCCAAGTCAGGTGACTGGATTGACCAGCAGGTTGCAATGGCTGTCAATGAAACAGCCAGCCGCGTATCAGCTGTCAAGGAGGCTTCCCTTGACTTGAGCAAGGCGGGAGCCGTCAGTAAGATAGAAGGTGCTTTGTCCATTTATTATAATCACCTGATTGAATATGTCATTGAAAATATAAAACAGGAATTCACAAAGGCCAAAAAAATGCCGCAAATTACGAGGCCGATAACTATTGTTTTGTCGGGAGGCACTTCCTTGCCTAAAGGCTTTTGCCATAGATTTAAGGAAATCCTGGATCATTTAAAACTGCCTATGCTGGTTGGTGATGTTAGAATGGCGGGCCAACCTTTAAGAAGTGTGGCGAAAGGTGCATTGGTGGCGGCAAGCGTGGATGAGGATAAAAAGTAGGTTGGCTATAACGGCAATCGCCAAGAAGTGCCTGATGAGCGATAATGGAAAAATCAGACGGAGCGCAGTTTTTTGCCTCCTGTCCATGGCAGCGGTGGTGATCATAGGCGTCACGTGGTTGTCCATCCGTTGGGCTGACTGGGAACTCCGTGGCAATCTACTTCAGCAGGTGAAGCAGATTGCGCAGACGGTGAACATTGACCATGTCAAGGCGCTGTCGGGTGCCGATGCGGACATCAGCTTACCGGACTATCTGTGGCTCAAGGCGCAACTCTCATCTGTCCGTTCGGCCAATCCGCAGTGCCGTTTTATCTATCTCATGGGAAGAAAGGCAGGCGGCACGATGTTCTATTTCGTGGACAGCGAGGCTGTTAGCTCGAAGGATTATTCCCCGCCCGGGCAGTCTTTTGACGAACCCTCGGCAGATTTATCCCAGGTTTTCAATGCTGGGACAGCGGTTGTTGAAGGGCCGGTAACCGACCGCTGGGGCGTGTGGATCTCTGCACTGGTTCCGCTGACCGATCCGAAGACGAGAGCCGTGGTTGCCGTGATGGGGATGGACGTTGACGCCCGCGCCTGGAATTGGGACGTGTCTGCAAAGGCGGCCCTGCCAGTGGGACTGATGCTTGCGCTACTCATCGGCATGGCCACCGTTCTGGTCGAATCCGGAGCTAAGCCGACCTTGTCGAATACTGCACAACCCGCCCACCTGAACTGGCATGCCGACTGGATCGTGCTGGTGGTCGGTCTGATGATTACTGCTGCTGCAACCCTGTATATGAAATCAAACGTGGAAAAAAATGCAGAACGGGATTTCATATTTCAATGTGGCGAAATCCACAATGTAATTGCAAACAGGCTCGATGACCATGCCAGCATCCTTCTGGGCGGCAGGGCATTGTTTGACGCGTTCGAGGAGATCTCGCGCAGGGAATGGGGGGTTTTCAGCAAACAGCAGAATATAGAAAGACAGCTTCCCGGCATTCAGGGCATTGGTTTTTCGCTTCTGATCCCGCGCACGGAATTGGCCAGGCACATCCAGGAAATCCGCAGTCAGGGATTCCCTGAATACACAGTAAAGCCGGATGGCGAACGGGAAGTATACTCATCCATCATCTATCTGGAACCGTTTTCCGAGAGAAACCTGCGCGCCTTTGGCTATGATATGTTTTCGGAACCGGTGCGCCGGAAAGCCATGGAGCGGGCCAGGGATACGGATTCTGCAGCTCTCTCCGGCAAAGTCGTCCTGGTTCAGGAAACCGAGAAGGAAGTCCAGGCAGGTGTCTTGATGTATGTCCCGGTTTATCGCAAAGGCATGCCGACAGATTCAATTGAACAGCGCCGTGCCGCAATCTATGGCTGGGTCTACAGTCCCTACCGGATGAATGACTTGATGAAGGGGATAATGCTTGCGGGCGGCAATCTGAAGAAAGCGGAACAACTTCAGCTCATGATTTTTGATGGCGAGCAAGATTCACAGCCAAGTCTCCTCTATGAATCCCGCTCCTCAGGTAACGAGAGCCTCCGCCTTGGCGTGTGTTTCACTCAGCAGATCCCGATTTCCTTCAATGGCCATTGCTGGACACTGCGCTTTACAGGAAGCGGTGGCGGATTATTTACGGCGGAATACACCAAGGCGTGGTTCATCCTGGTCGGTGGCGTGCTCATCACATTACTGCTGTTCAGTCTGATACGGGTTTTATTGCACACACATGGCAGAGCGCAGCTGATAGCGGAAAGAGCGACCGTAGACCTGCGGGAGAGCGAGGCTAATTTCCGCACTTTCTTCGAGTCCATGACCGACATGATTATGGTAGCCTCAACGGACGGACGGCTTCTCTTCGCTAACACCGCCGTCACGCGAACGTTGGGTTATTTTCAAGACGAGCTCAAGGGAATGTATCTGCTTGACGTGCATCCGACCGACAAGAGGGGGGAGGCCGAGGAAATCTTCAACTCCATGTTTAAAGGTGATCGGAAAACCTGTCCGTTGCCACTAGCGCATAAGGATGGCAGCATCATACCGGTTGAGACCCGTGTCTGGTTCGGACGGTGGAACGGGATGAATTGCATCTTCGGCATATCCAAGAACCTCAGCTCTGAGCAGGAAGCGCAACAGCGTTTCGAACGGCTTTTCCGTAACAACCCAGCCCTGATGGCCCTCTCCACCTTGCCCGATCGACAGTTCTGTGATGTCAACGATGCCTTCCTGAAGAAACTAGGTTATCCCAAGTGCGACATCATCGGTAAAACCACAGTCGAACTCAATCTCTTCCCACACCGGGAGCAGCAGGCGGCGGTGGCGGACAAGCTGCTAAAGGATGGGCGTATCTCCGACTTCGGTCTGAAGGTCCAGCGCAAGGATGGGGCGATCCTCGAAGGCCTGTTCTCGGGAGAGGTGATCAGTAGCCAGGGACATCAGTATTTCCTAACTGTGATGATCGACGTTACCGACCAGAAACGGGCAGAGGCGGAACTTAAGGAGACCAATCGGCAACTCGCGGCCGCTACGGCCCAGGCTGAGATGGCCAATACCGCCAAGAGCGATTTCCTCGCCAACATGAGCCATGAGATCCGCACCCCGATGAACGGGGTGATTGGCATGACTGGACTGCTGCTGGATACGGAACTCAGCGACGATCAGCGTAAGTACGCAGAGACCGTGCGCGTCAGCGGCGAGGCACTGCTGACGATCATCAACGACATCTTGGACTTTTCCAAGCTCGATGCCGGCAAGCTCGAACTGGAAATGTTGGACTTTGATCTGAGTGCCATGTTGGACGATTTCGCCACTTCCATTGCCCTGCAAGTCCAGGAGAAGGGGCTCGAATTTATTTGCGCCATGGCACCGGACGTGCCGGCCTTCCTTCGCGGTGATCCCGGTCGCCTGCGCCAGGTGCTTGTCAATATGGTGGGAAACGCTATCAAGTTCACCCAGAAAGGTGAGATTGCCGTGCTGGCAGGCCTGCTATCCGAAACCGATGTCCAAGTAGTGATACGTTTCTCTATCCGTGATACTGGCATCGGCATCCCGATTGACAAGAGGGGCCGTCTGTTCCAGAAGTTTACACAGTGTGACTCCTCAACTACCCGCAAGTACGGCGGTACAGGGCTGGGGTTGTCCATTTCCAAGCAAATAGCCGAGTTGATGGGGGGCGAGATTGGCGTTGAGAACCCTTCACCCTCGCTCAGGGCAGGGGTTGGCGGACCAGGTTCAGACTTCTGGTTTACCGCGTGTTTCACAAAGCAAGCCGTGGGGAAACGGGATGTCGCGCCCAGAGCGGATATTCGAGGGACACGCATTTTGGTGGTTGATGACAACGCCACCAACCGCAAGGTGCTCAATACTCAGCTCCAGTCCTGGGGCGTACGCTCGGAAGAGCGCCCGGACGGCCCTGCGGCCCTGCAGGTGCTACGTAAGGCGCATGATGAGGGCGATCCGTTCCGGGCGGCCATCCTCGACATGCAGATGCCGGACATGGACGGCATCACCTTGGCATGTGCCATCAAGACAGACACAAAATTGAAGGATATCCATCTAGTGCTTCTGACCTCTATTGGCCAACGTGGCGATGCCCGGAAAATAGAGGAGGTCGGAGTTTCCGCATGCCTGACCAAGCCTCTGCGGCAGTCGGATCTCTTCGACAGCCTGGCGCCTGTCCTGGCAGGGCGGAACGTGCAACATGCAACTCGATCCGGCTTCATGCACAAGACGATTCTAGATATGAATCCGGGGAAGGTCCGCATCCTTCTGGCCGAAGACAACATCGTAAACCAGCATGTGGCTGTGGGCATCCTGAAGAAGCTGGGACTTCGCGCCGAAGCGGTATCCAACGGCGCGGAAGCCGTCAAGACCCTTGAAACCATCCCCTACGATCTGGTGCTGATGGACGTTCAGATGCCCGTAATGGACGGACTGGAGGCCACGCGCCAAATCCGCGATCCACATTCCGCGGTGCTGAATCACCAGATTCCAGTCATCGCCATGACTGCCGGTTTCATGCAGGGCGACCGAGATTGTTGCATGAATGCCGGCATGAATGACTACATTTCAAAACCTGTGTCACCGCAGGTGCTGGCGGAAGCTCTCGGCAAATGGTTGCCGAAAGGGAAGAGTGAAGGCGGAAAAAAGAATGTTCCCGGCGGAGACTCTTCATCTCCCATTGCCAATCGCCAATCATCGATATTTGACGGGGCGGGTATGAAGGCATTGCTGATGGATGATGCGGATCTGATTCAGACAGTGGCCGAATGCTTTCTGGAAGACATCCCGAAGCAGATTGCCGCGTTGAAGGGGTGTCTGGAAAACCGGGAAGCCATTGGCGTGGAACGCCAGGCCCACACCATCAAGAGCGCATCCTCCTGCGTGGGCGGAAAACGCATGCAGGATGTTGCCTTTGAGATGGAGAAAGCGGCCAGGGCCGGAGATTTATCCGATGTTATGGGGCGTATGGCCGAGTTGGAAGCGCAGTTCGATACGTTAAAGCTGACTATGAGAAAAGAATTGTAAACAACAATAAGAGGAAAACACTATGAAGATACTGATTGCTGAAGACGATGTGACGTCCAGCGCCGTACTGGCCGGCATATTGAAAAAGAGAGGGCATGAAGTGGTGGTGACCGTGGATGGCGCCGAAGCCTGGGAGGTGCTGCGACGGCCCGACGCCCCGTCACTGGTGATTCTCGACTGGATGATGCCGGAGATGGACGGTCCGGAGGTAATACGCCGAATTCGCGCCCTGCAAACCGACCGGTCTCCCTACATCATCATGCTGACCACCAAGGGAGAAAAGGCCGACATTGTCACCGCACTTGAGGCCGGGTCCAACGACTATCTGTCCAAGCCGTTTGATGCCGGCGAACTGTTAGCCAGAGTCGAGGTCGGCCGGCGCATGGTTGAGATGCAGGACGCGCTGTCCGTCAAAATAAAAGAACTAAGTCACGCCCTCGAGCAGGTCAGGATACTGAGCGGCATCGTGCCGATCTGCATGTATTGTAAGAATATCCGTGATGACAACGGCTACTGGAAACAGGTGGAAGTATATGTAGCTGCACATACCGATGCAGAATTCAGCCATGGGATCTGTCCTGAATGCATAAAGAAACACTTCCCCGATATTCCAAGGAGGCTTGAAGAAAAGAAGCATTAGGATTTTGAAGTTATGTCGGAGCGGATGCGTCGTGGCAATTCCGTCTAATTTTGCCCGCTTTTGTCGCAAATGATCCCTCCAGGGTAGCTTGCATAAATTGGTCACTTCTCCATATTGTTATTTTTTTTCATGCGTAATGTCCTTATCTTCAGAATGATACGTATTAATAAAAGTACTGGCACCAGCGTCTGGCATCGATCTTGCTATTATTAATAAAGAAGTTCAAGGAAGTAAGTGTCAAGGAGCCGAGAGGGTGTTGCATTTATCCTGAAAAAACAAACAGAATCCCAAAAGTAAGGAGAATAACTATGACAACGGAAAAAACAGATGTGCCTAACGTAATCAAAGCTTTGGATCGCATGATGGATGAAGGTATTGTGATTGAAGCTAGAATTATTGTACCCTCGCTCGAAATCTATCTGCAGTATGCTGAATCTGTCGGAATGGCGGCCAAAGCGGATTAAAAACAAAACCGCGGGTATCTTGACAGGAAATCACTGTGTGTGTGGCCTGTGCCTATCGGTGGTTTTCTGTTCGAGGATCCGCTTTAAGACTATCTGGAGTGGCAAATAAATGGATCATAATGAAATGGAAGTTGTGGCTTTCATGGGGTCTATTCGGAGAAAATATTTCCCGGAGCTGCACGAAATCATCTTCGAGGTAGTATATGATGCCTCTTTCGAGGGTGTGATGGGGCGTGCGCTGTTTGGGAAAAACAGCAAGGTGATTCTGCATTACAGCAATGGCAGCATTCTTGAACCGAGGTATCGGATGGGATTGGTTCCTGTCATTGCACATGAACTTGCGCACTTCATTGATCCTGTGGATCCCGAAAGGATTATGAGTGAACGTCTCCCTCCGGAGATGATGAAGATTTGGGATGCTCTTCTTGAAGCCGGCCATGCCAAATGTTCGATGGCTGGCATATAAAGTGAGGGTTTTTTATGGAATCTGAAGGAAGATATGTCTATTGCATCATAACGTCGACGCAGGATATGAGTTTCGGGCCAATAGGGGTTGGGGGCAGGAGGGATGAGGTCTCAACCATAGGATATGAAGGCCTGATGATGGTCTCAAGCAGTCATCCTACAACTAAAATTATTGCCAACCGGGAAAATCTGCTTTCTCACGCAAAAGTGATTGAAGCAGTGATGAAAGAATTTGCATGTGTGCTTCCTGTTAGATTTGGGATAATTGCAGCAGATGCCGAGATTAGGGGAATACTGAAGAAAGAATATGATAAATTCAAAAACTTACTGATCAAGCTCAATAATAAAAGAGAGCTTGGTGTGAAGGCTATTTTCGACGAGGCGGCCATATACAAGCATATTCTGGAAAAGCATAAGGACATCAATAGATTAAAAATGTCCATTGTTTCCCTGCCGGCAGACAAAACCCGTTCACAACGGATGAAGATTGGGGAAATGGTCGAGGCCGCCCTGCGGGATGAAGTGGAGATCCTGAAGAAGGATATCTTGAGCATTCTCTCCCCCTTGGCCGTGGATGTGAAAATCAACAAGACTTTCGGCGAGAGGATGATTGTTAATGCCGCGTTCCTCGTGGATAAAGACAAGGAGGATACATTTTACTGCAGGGTCAACGACATCGACGCGAAACACAAAGGGAGGATGAAGCTCAAATATGTATGCGATGTGCCGCCTTTCAATTTTGTAAACTTGACAATTAATCCCTGATCCCTTTTTTTTTTAAGAGATGAGACTTCAATATTATGAATCGACCACAGTTTCCTTTCCTAGCTCATTCCATCATGCGTGCTGATTTCGTCCACTAATGTCCGAATTTGTCGCAGGAACGCAACGGTAAATATGTCCTGAATGCGACTGCTGTGCCGCCTGATATTTTTATCTTGCCTGCAAGATGTTTGTATGCATATATATACGTTTTGCATTGGAGCTCTGGCGAAATGCTTGGCATCAATATTGCTAGGCCTTAATCAACACGTGAATCATGAGTTCTGAATTCCTGCAAAAAGCAGATTTTGAAGTTGGCCAGACGTTTAGCAAGAATGGAAATCAAATGTTTTATCCAGAGATAACAGAAGTCAAGAAGAAAATACTCATAGTAGATGACGATGAGACTGTCTGTGAATTCCTGAGAACAGCGCTTTCAGAATCTTATTCAGTTGCAACCGCGGCAGCGGGCAGTAAGGCGATTGGACTTACAGCAGATACAGCTTTTAACCTTGCGTTAGTTGATGTCGGGATGGTTGGCATGAACGGTTTCGAGTTCCTGGATTACTGCAGAAAACACTCCCCTTCTATGAATATAATATTGATGACTGGACATCCTGATGTCAAAGATGCGATCAATTCAATCAAAGAGGGAGCCTTGGATTATATCGGCAAACCTATTGATCTGCATAATCTGAATGTAATAATAGATTTGGCTTTAGCGAAACAGGAGAACCAGATCAAAAGTCCTGACGAGCAGATCCTCAATTCCAGCTTTTTCCCGATAGAGGAATACAGGGTGCTGAAAACACTCGGTGCAGGGAACAGCGGTATTGTCCTGTTGGTCGAAAAAGACGGCAGCAGGTACGCGATGAAGATAGTGAGGAGGAAAGGTTCGCCGGAGCAGCATGAATTATCTGTGAAACGATTTCTCCGGGAATCCGATATTTTAAAGGGAATGAGGCATCGGAACATCGTCAGGGTTTATAGGTATGATATCCTTCCGGATATCGGGGTTCCTTTCATAATCATGGAATACGTAGACGGCTTCAGTCTTTCAGAGTACATTGCAAACAGCGTGATGGACATCGAACTCCGCATCGACATATTCAAACAACTTGCATCGGCCCTTGACTATATTCATAAACTCGGTGTCGTTCACAGGGATATCAAACCTGACAACATAATGATGACACGCGATATACAGGTAAAGATAACTGACTTCGGAATTTCAAAAACGCAAGAATCATCGCTTACGAGGACGAACGATATTATGGGGTCTCCCCACTATATGGCTCCGGAAAGCTATGATTCAGCGATGACTATTGACAATAAGGCTGATATATTCTCCCTTGGCTCGATCTGCTATGAACTCCTGACATGTCACCGCGCTTTTCCCGGCGATAATATTTTCCAGGTAATGGAGGCGATAAAATCAAAAAAACCTGTCGAGCCCAGGAAACTCAATCCTGACATTCCATCGTGGATTCAGGATATCCTAGAGAAAATGATGTCGAAAAATCCTGATGGCCGTTATTCTACGGCCGGAGAAATTCTTGAATCAATAGAATTCCATCAGAAAAATGATGACGCCCAGGCGTCTCCCCAGGATACAAGAACGTCAAGACTTCTGCGGGGGATGATGTTTTTTGACAATAAATGGAGTTGATTGTATATGGCTAGCGAAGAAAAAGATCCTAATGTCAAGACAAGAATACAGGAAAACAAAGTTGACCCTTTTGTCCCGAGAATCCTTGTAATCGGGTCTGAGGATATCATCCTGCAGCTTCTTGAGAATGAAGTCGGGCACCTAGGTTATGAAATCCAGACCTGCGCCAGAAGCGAAAATGCATTGTCCCTTTTTAAGAACTTCTATTACGCGATTATATTCTGCGATTATAAGGTCAAGGGAAAGTTGACTGCATTGGAGCTCATGCACCTGTGCAGGCAAAACTCGCCGAGCACCAAGATAGTCATGGTCGGCAACGAAAGGGATTTTGAAGCTGATCCTGCCCTCGCCCTTGCTGCGCTCATGGAAGGTGTGCTCGATGTTCTTGTAAAGCCGATTAACCTCAAAAAAATAAAAGACATCCTAAACAAGGCCCTTTTTTACAATAAGAATACTCTGGCCGGTATAACCTTATACCCTCCTGCCGGGTACCGGGTTATCAAGGAAATAGGTTCAGGGAATATCTGCAAGGTTTTCCTGGTTGAAAAAGGGAAAGTGTATTACGCAATGAAGGTGTTTGGGGAAAAAACATTCTCTATTGAAAAAATAAAAAGATTTTTCAGGGAAGCAAAGATTATTTCAAGTATAACCCACCCAAATATCATAAAGATAATTGAATACGGCCTGTCCGATCAGGGGGAAATTCCGTTTATAATCATGGAGTATCTTCCAGGGAAAACTCTTGATGAGTACATAAAAGCAACTCATATGCAGACCGGACAAGCTGTTTCAATCATAAGAAAGATAGCATCAGCTCTTCAGGTTGTTCATAGCTATGGTGTCCTGCACAGGGATATAAAACCGCAGAATGTCATTGTCACAATGGAGAATGAATGTAAACTCATCGACTTCGGAGTCGCACGCGTTTTTGACTCTGAACTGACAATGACCAATGCCATTCTAGGCTCTCCGGCTTATATGGCCCCGGAAAGTTTCGTCAACATAAACAAAATTGACGAGAGGGCTGATATTTTTTCACTTGGCGTCGTGAGCTATGAAATACTCACAGGGAAAAGACCATTTACAGGCATGGGGCTCTCCGGTATAAAGGAGAGCATTATGAAGGCGAGACCTGTAGACCCGATGAGATTAAACATTAAATTGCCGATTCTGCTACGTGATATAATCGGTAAAATGCTTGAAAAAATACCTGACAACAGATACCGCAACATTTCCGAAGTCCTTGAAGAACTTGATAGGTATGAAAAAACCAAATACGAGAACAACTACAAGAGAAATTTCATTAAGGAAATCTTCCAGAAAACATGGAGCAGAATGAAATCCTGATTCATTCTGCCTCCAACCTGCTTTTGCAATTCCCATCCTACGCTAACCCAGAAATACAACGGGGGTCTATTTCCGTCCAGCAATGCCCGGATTTGTCGCAAAAATGCAGCGGGAAATATCTCCTTAAAGCGGATGCCGAGCGGGCGGATATTTTTATCACTCATGCAACGTCTTTATATCAAGGTACATGCGTATTGCATTGAAGTGGATGCGAGACGCTTGGCATCAATGTTGCTAAGAGTCAATCAACAAAATAGGAAGGGGGTGAGAAAA
>CAZION010000079.1:0-28464 GCA_964540865.1 uncultured Victivallis sp. | reverse complement strand
AGATCTGTCTGTTCCGGAAACTATTCATTCAGCGCCTTCGATGTTCAGAGCCCATGACGCTCCAGGCATCGGAACAGAGCCAGACCCGGAAATGATGGCAAAAGAAACTTTGAACAAAACAGTGATAAAATAAATCTCTGTTTTTTAGCGACATATGTCTTTTTCAGACTTCCAACTGCGGTGATCAGGTTCAATATAGGAAGCCGAAGAGGTAGAGGGGAATTTTATTGGCAAATCCCACCTCTATTCCGTCTGCTGCGACATATGAATCTTTAATCCCCTTTATCTGAATATCGTCTTTCCCTGGACCTCCGATTTCAAAGACATATCTGTCGTTGACTTTGAAATCACCCCTCTCTGACAGAGTGGTCTTAAAGCTGCTTCCGAGCTGGCTGATGAAGAATGTTTCCCGTACGGTCCCTGTTTCGGATTCCGACATCATGGAGCTGTTTACTGCAAAGAGGAGGTTGCTGTTCGCGATAAGGATTTTCGCAGGCTTGCGCACCAGCCTGTATCCCTTGCCTTCGGAGGCAATTGAATTTATCATTCCAGCCCTGTCGAGATATTCGAGGAAGTTGTACACATATTCCTTTGAAATACCAAGCTCCCTGCTCATCTTGTCTATGTTCACTTGGAATGGGACTGTGCTTGCTATGAGCCACAGGATCTTTTTGAGCGCCGGGATACTCGATTGTTTCATATCGCCCGCTACCGCTATGTCCTCATATATGACCTTTTCAATTACATTCAGCAACTTTGAAAGATAGGTGTTTTCGCCTTCTACAATGAAAGGATAGGCGCCTGTTGACAGATAGTTCCTGAAATATTTCAATATCGGCCTTCCTTTTGAAAGCCCCCCTGAAATTTTCACATGATGTTTAAGGAGCTCATCAAGTGACAACACCGGAAACACCAGGCCCTCCTTTAGCTCAAGATATTCCCTGAATGAAAGTTCCTTGAGGTTGTAATACACAACCCTTCTTGAAAGATCCGCCTTCCCTTGTTTGAGTTCAAGGGAAGAACTGCCAGAAATCAGAACCCGCTTGCCTTTGAAAGTGTCGATTATATTTTTAAGCTCCAGCTCCCATCCAGGATATTTATGGATCTCGTCAATGATGATCGCATCACCGCCGAATTTGAAATATTCACTGGCGATCCTGAACAGCCCAACAGCCGACACCTCCACATTGTCCGCCGACACATAGAGGCATTTCTCCACATCATTGTATTTCTCGATATAATGCTGAAGCAGCATCGTGGTCTTGCCTGCACCCCGATATCCGGTAATGCATAAATGGGGGGAATCCCAGTCTATTGCGCCATGGAGATACCTCTTGAACTTCAAAGGAACATCTTCAACTGTCTTCCTGTGTATGTAAAACAACTCCTCAAGCATAAAACCCTCCTTCAGTATTTTCTTTCCCTGCATCAACAATAGCCAACTGTACTTTGCTATATCATACCATATATGTCAAGTACACTTTGCTATTTTCATAATAATCCGACATATTTCCGTAATAGGCCAGTCTCTTGCTAGGACTAACCACAGAGGACAAAGAGGAATATTTATCTCTCTCCTATGAAAGTATTAATGGACACCTGTGTCATTTCAGAACTGATAGAAACATCTCCTATTTCAAGCATGTTGATGTAGACATCCTCAATCCATGGAATGCATAAGGTGCGTTTCCCTTTGCGCCTCTGTGCCTTTGTGAGATAATATCCCTTTTGATTTTAATCCCCATTTCCAGGCAACGCGTGGAGCAAGGTTGCCAGCTCAAGCATGGTTAAAATTCTAAATCCTTTATTCTCTCACAGAGGCACGGAGCCACAAAGAGTATTTTCACCGCGAAGAAGCGAAGGGCACGAAGGAAGTCATCAAGTTTATTTTTTCCTTCGTTTCTTCGTGGTGAATATAGTTCCACGTGTCGGACTCAGGAAATATGTTCGTAGCCTTGCACATTTGGAGTTCATGATTTATCGTGTGAATCCTCAAAATAATCGGCAAGAATATTTGCCATAATTACTCTTAATAGATTAAGGAACAAAATAATGCAATTCTCTGCAATTGAACAACTCAAGGCGGCGCAACCTCTTTTCTGGGCAAATCCCGGATGGAAGCCCGCCGCAGAATGCCTTGAATCACTCCCGTTGAAATTAGAAGACATGCTTGATGCCGAGAAACGCCTCCAGCGCTTCGCGCCACTTCTGGCGAAATGCTTCCCGGAATTGAAAGAGAGCAAGGGAATAATCGAATCAAAACTGACCCCCTGCCCCAAACTCGCCTCATGGCTCGCCCGTGAGGACGGTATTGACGGACTTTCAAATGTGTATGTCAAGGCGGATCACGCACTTCCGGTCGCCGGCTCTATAAAGGCGCGCGGCGGAATATATGCCGTACTCCACTTTGCCGAAAAGGTGGCCAGGGAATCAGGACTCATGGATGAGAGCCTTGACTACTGTCAGCTTTTAGAACCGAAATTCCATAAGCTGTTCAGTGAATACGAACTCTCCGTAGGCAGCACCGGAAATCTCGGGCTGAGCATTGGCATAATGGGTTCCGCCCTCGGGTTCCGTGTCACCGTCCACATGTCGCGGGAGGCGAAACAATGGAAGAAGGAGCGCCTCCGCAAACGCGGCGTAAATGTGGTCGAGCATGCGTCGGACTACACAGCGGCATGTGTAAAGGCGCGCAAGATCGCCGATGAAAATCCCAAAATACATTTCATAGACGACGAGAACTCGGTGGAGCTTTTCCTGGGCTACAGCGTCGCACTCCTCCGCCTGAAGAAACAGTTCGCAGAAGCCGGAATAAAGGTGGATGCCAAGCATCCGGTATTCTTCTATCTGCCCTGCGGCGTGGGAGGCGCACCCGGCGGGATAACTTTTGCCGCACGCCAGATTTTCGGCGATTTCGCACATTGCTTCTTCATCGAACCTGTTCAGGCGCCATGCATGACGGTCGGGCTCCTAACGGGCAAGCATTCAGACACCAGCATCTACGATTTCGGACTTACTCTGAAGACGGACGCCGACGGCCTTGCGGTTTCCTGCCCTTCACGCTTCGTGGGAAAACTCATGGAGCCGCTGCTCAGCGCCTGCATAACTTTGACCGACAAAGAAATGTACCGCTACCTTTTGGCAATGCATGAGACTGAGGGGATGGATGTAGAACCTTCCTCGTCATCGGCGTGCGGAGGACCAAAAATGCTCTACCGTACGGATACCGGCAGGGAATTCCTTAAAAACAGAGGCCTTCCTGTCAGCACCGGTTCAGCCACACACATTTTCTGGACCACCGGCGGACTTTTCGTCCCGGCCGAACAGCATGCGGAATATCGCGAAAAGGCAAAAAAGAATTAGATAGATCCGGAGTATACTTTTATGCAAACAGTTGACTTCAATGACCTGATGATGATCCGCAAGGGATTGCCCGAGATGACAGTTGGCGCTGGAGAGACATGCGTAGAGCCGATAACGACACCACAGGAATGGGATGCAAAAGCGGAGGCGCTGCGTGAAATCTTCTGGCAGACCTGCGGGTCACAGCCGCAGATTGACTGTCCGCTTGACTTGCGTGTGGAATCGGAAGAAGACCGAGGAGACTTAATTGAGCGCCATCTGAGTTACGCATTGGAGCCGGATGAACGTGTGACGTCGATCGCGCTCATCCCGAAAAAGCTCAAGTCCCCTGCCCCAGCCGTACTCTGCATTCAGCCGACATGCGAGATTGGCAAGCTCCAGACTGTCGGACGCGACCCCGATGAAAAACAGCCGCCGGAAGAGGTTGACCGGGCGTACGGATACCACCTTGCGAGGAAAGGATTCGTAGTCTTGGCTCCAGACCTTCTCGGTGCAGGAGCACGCCGTTATCCCGGGCTGCGCGCCTTCGACAACGGCCCGTTTTACCTGAAACACACGCGCTGGTCAGGAACCGGCAAGGATCTTTGGGATCTGGGCCGCGCATTAGACGTAATACAACAGATACCAGAGGCGGATCCCGAGATGATAGGTTCAATAGGCCACTCGCAGGGAGGCGGCCTGACCACATATCTCATGGCCGTGGACAAACGGGTTAAAGCCGGCGTGAACAACTGCGGACTCTGGCCGTCACGCGCAAAGAAAAACCCCTTTGACATAGCTCGCACCGCCTGGTGGATAGGCCGTCCGGCGCTGCGGCCGTTCTGTCTTGCCGGCAAAGATCTGCCGATTGATCTCCACGAGTTAATTGCACTTGCAGCTCCACGCCAAACCATGGTCATCGTCGCACTGAACGACTACGGGTATCAACCGAAGGAGGAGCCCGTCAGCCGTCCGCCATGGGAGAACCTTGAGGAAAACGTGGAGAAAGTCTTCAAACTCACTTCCGACACGGAAAGATTTAAACTGATACTCCACCTCGAAGGACATAGCTTCCCGCTGCAAATGCGAGAGAAGGCATATGCGTTTCTGGAAAAAGCACTGCACTTAAATTAACTGGACGACTCCAGAGCCCGATGCCACCAGGGATGGTGGCGTTCCATGTCTTCACGGACCGCCAGCATCTTGCTGGCAGTTCTTCGTCTTTTCCAATCCAAATCCGATGCCGGCAGGGATGCCGGCGTTCCATGGCTTACCGGACCGCCAGCATCTTGCTGGCAGTTCTTCCCTTTTCCAATCCAAATCACCCATGAACTTAATCGGATATTACCCCGTTCACTCACCGCTGCTGAAAAGAATGCAGAGGTCAAGTTCCGGAAAGAGCAGGTTCAACTTCCTGGAAATATCATCGCGGATATGGTTCATCTTCCTTATATCATGCTCCCCGGAAGCGCTGAAACATACGGTCAGAAAAATGCGGCGTCCGGCTTTGCGGAGACGCAGCCATTCAACCGTTTTCAGTCCGTGCTCCTTGCAGCAGTCATCGACAAGCGCGGAAATCTTCCTGCTGATGTCGTCTGGAGGACATGCGTCAAGAAGGTCGCGGAAGCTGCCCCGTATTATCTTTGCCGGCTGTGAAATCAGAAAGAGCGCAAGTGCAATACACGTGATGGGGTCAACATAACTTGTATACTGCTCCCAGCCTGGAATTTCCTCAAATATAAGTCCGATGCCGAAAGCGACACAGATCGCCAGGCTTATAATCGCCTCAATCATCCAAAGCTGACTGTCGACAATCACAACTTCTGAGCCCCATTCACGCCCCCGATGCAGCATGTAAAGGCCGAATCCATAGCAGACCACCATGCTTATAAAACTGTAAGCTACTATAAGACAAAGGTGTTTTACCGGGTCCGCATTCATGATATCCTGAATACTTGTTATAATCGTACAACAGCATAGGCAGAGAATCAGAGTACCGTTTATACCGGTCATGAACGGCTCAAACTTTGCGTATCCATAATGATAGTTCCTGTCTGCAGGCGAATGGATTTTCCTCACTATGAATACCGCCGCAATGGAGATTATCATGTCGGCAACTCCGTAGAGGGCGTCGAGAAGGAGCGAGATGGAATCGGTTATCGCAGCCATCGAAACGCCTGCAATGGCGAACACCACGGTGAGGGCCGCGGAAACCTTCATCAGATTAATTTCTTTTTCACTATTATGCATATATACTAAGGATGATATACGTGCTAAATTTATTTTTACAAACACCTCTGGATAAAATCTATGATTCGAAAACTCTCAGACCAGTACCGCCACGAAGACAGCGACCTCGCCCCTTACGCAATACATAATATGGCGGCACGCGGACGCGTCTTCCCGGAAGAGCCACATCAGTTCAGGACCGATTTCCAACGCGACCGCGACCGCATCCTCCACAGTCGCGCATTCCGCAGGCTTGAATACAAGACCCAGGTCTTCCTCAACGGCACCGGCGATCATCTCAGGACACGGCTGACTCATACGATCGAGGTGGCCGCAATCTCAAAAACCATCGCACGCGCCCTTTACCTCAACGAAGATCTTGCCGAGACAATTGCGCTCGCACACGATCTCGGACACACGCCGTTCGGCCATTCCGGCGAACGAGCGCTCAACGAAATGATGAAGAACCACGGCGGTTTCGATCACAACCTGCAGGCTCTCAGGGTTGTCGACCTGCTCGAACAGAAATACCCTGAATTCAACGGCCTCAACCTCACCTGGGAAGTCAGAACCGGCCTGATAAAACACAGGAACAAACTGACAAAGCTCGACGATGAAAAGCTTCCACTTCACGCATCACTTGAATCCCAGGTTGCGGATGTCGCAGACGATCTCACATATTACGGACACGATGTCGACGACGGCCTTGATTCCCGCCTCATAAGCGAAGACATGCTGAACGAAATAGAAATCTGGCGGATAGCGCTCGAAAAAGCGCATTCACGCTCTTCAAAAGGCAGCAAGGAAAGACGGATGGCTTTCACGGTGCGATGCCTGATCGACATGATGGTCGGCAATGTGATTGTCAACACAGACCAATCACTCGAAAAGAATAAAATCACAGCTCCGGAAGACGCACAAAAACACAATGATAAAATCATTTCATTCGACCCTGACTTCGAGAAAATGACTTTAAAACTCAGGGATTTCCTGTACCACAACGTTTATTTCCACCCAGACGTGACCGACGTGAATGACGGCGCGGTTGAAAAAATGAAAAAACTCTTCTCCGCCTATACCAAAAATCCCGCACTGATGGGAAGATTCGCAAAAACCAGGATCGAAAAAGACGGTCTGCACCGCGCTGTAGCCGATTACATAGCAGGCATGACCGATCTTTTCGCACAGCTCGAATTCAAAAGATGCTGCTAATACGCAGTACGGGAAACCCAAGCTCCTTTCATGTTTGCCGTGGGAACGCTTCTTCCGGACAGGAAGTAGTTCTGAACAGGCATATGCTATGGCGGCGATGACCGCTTCTACCGAGTCAGCGACTGGCTTCTGGACTGCCGTAATGAACTGGAAGTTTATCTGCGGGAGAAGGAGCAGGAGCTGTTCAATCTCAGTACCGTGATTATCCCGACAACTGACGGCAAGGTGCGCCATCTCCGCAAGCCGGGTCGCCCTGATGAACAGCAGCGTGCCATATATGCCAACCTAGGAATTAATTAGGCGGCCAAGGGCCGCAACTTTTAGTTATCAGTCATCAGTGTTCAGTTATCAGTTAAGAAACTTTACTGATTACCGGTAACTGGTTACTGATCACTTTGAAATTCCTTAACGTTAAATTATTCTGGATTGCCTATCCGGAACGTGATTTTTAAAAAGATGTGAAAGCGACGTCGTGCCAGCTTTAGAGCTAACTCGTTGATAATCAGCATGCCTTTTCTTTGTGTGCGGAAGTTGGGGTAAAACCTGGCTGGTGGAAAATGTACTCGCCAAAGAATTTGATCATGTTGTCACTATTGATTTGGAAGCTCGGCGGGATTTGCACAGATATTTTGAGGGTAGCCTTGAGCCTCGCGAGATTCTCAAGGGGCTTGAGTTTACCGGAGGGAGGATTTTGCCGAAAAAAACGCTTCTTTTTTTCGATGAAATTCAAGCTTGTCCACGGGCGATAATGTCTTTGCGTTATTTTTATGAAAAAATGCCGGAGCTGCATGTTGTTGCGGCTGGTTCACTTCTGGAGTTCGCCTTCGGCGAAATATCTGTTCCAGTGGGGCGTGTTCAGTATCTGCATGTCAACCCCATGACATTTTATGAATATTTGCTGGCTTTAGGAAAAGTTCCCATGGCCGAAAGTGTACTCACATTGCAGACAGAGCTGAGTGCCCCCCTGCAGCAGGCCATACTATCGGAACTGAAAAACTATTTTTTTGTCGGCGGCATGCCGGAAGCGGTAAAGGCTTACTGCAATACCGGCTCGCTGGTGGAGGCATTCTCTGTCCAGACTGAAATAATCGACTCATATCGGGATGATTTCTCAAAGTACAAACCCAGGGTTGATGTCGGATGCCTGGACGAAGTCTTTCTCAATGCTGCAAAATCGGTCGGGGAACAGTTGAAGTACACCCGCCTCAGCCAAAGTTTCTCTTATCAAACTGCACACAAGGCTTTTGACTTGCTGGTAAAAGTGCGGCTTCTGCATAAGATTCCATCCTGCAATCCGTCCGCCCTGCCTCTTGGCGCCACGGCGGATTCCAGAAGGTTCAAGGCCTTCATGTTGGATATCGGACTTCTGCAGAGAATTTGCCAGGTTCCGGCGGACATTGAAATCGCACATGACGATCTCCTGTCCATATACCGTGGAAAACTTGCCGAACAATTTGTCGCTCAGGAATTAATTGCCTGGCACGGCAACAATCTTTACTATTGGGCGCGTGACGCAAAAAACAGTAATGCAGAAGTGGATTTCCTAACGGTGAAAAAAGGGGAGATCTACCCGGTGGAAGTGAAGTCCGGGCCGTCAGGCAAGCTGCGCAGCCTTCATCTAATGCTGGAAAACTATCCGAACTGTCCCAAAGGATTAGTGCTCTACAGCGGATCCTACAAGGAACTGCCCGAACAAAAACTCCAGTTCCTTCCTCTGTATGCCACCCCGGCCATCGGTGACAGGAGCCAGATAAGCCAGATTTGACCATAAGCCACACACTCATGCGCTCCGAAACCGATAGAAGAAGACTGGAGAAATAGCCACAGCATTGCGTAATCGGAGTAACTCCCTCCCCGTAGTGGCGTGCTTTCAGATCGTTTGCCCGAGGACAGAAATATCATAGTCCCATGCATCGTTTCCGCCTTCCCCGCGAATTTCGCAATCTGCTACAAGTTGCGGGTCACCGCACCCGATTTACTCATTGCAGAGAAAATCGCAAGGTGAAGTTTTTTCACATGCTACCTTTTAAAAGCAAAGTCTCTAACTTTCGAAGCGATATTTTCCAGATACTATTTCGAAAACGGCGCGGTCATCCTCCATCCTCAGGAATTTGACACCTGAAGATTCTGAAACCGGCTTTCCACTGTCGGAAACGGAAGCTGCATCTTTCGCCGGAACATAGGCTGTTGCAGTCGAACCAACGGGTATATTGATATCCCAGACAAACTTATCGTTCTCTATTTTCCAGGCGCTTGAGATTTTTCCACGGATGGAATAAAACGATGCTTCCGCATGTGTGATTCCGCCTCCCGGATACGGACGCATTACAATATGCCTGTAAGCGGGGGATGAACTGTCGGCATCAATCCCTGCGACAACCTGATAGAGCCATTCGCCGACCGCTCCGTAAGCGTAATGGTTGAAACTGTTCATTCCGGGATCCTGGAAACCTTTGTCATGACGCCAACCGTCCCAACGTTCCCACATCGTGGTCGCCCCATGCTTTATCGGATAACCCCAGGAAGGGAAATCCTCATTCAGAAGAAGCCTGTACGCAACGTCCAGATGTCCGGTTTTCAAGAGTGAGAAAAGCAGATACGGGGTGCCGAGGAAACCAGTGGAAAGATGATTGTTGCATTCGCCTATGCGACGGACAAGATTGTCTCCGGCCGCCTTGATGAGTTTTTCCGGAAGCAGATCGAATTTAATCGCCAGCACATACGAGGTCTGCGAATCGCCGACAATCCTGCCGTTTGGAGTGACGAACTCCTGGTTGAACATTTTTTTTATCTTCCCAAGAAGGGACCGATATCTCCTTGCATCCCCTTTTTTCCCGAGAACATCTGCGATCTTCGCAATGAGTTCCGCGCAATACGCATAGAAAGCCACTCCGATAAGATCACGCGGAGTATTGTCGTTTATGCTCAGCCAGTCTCCGAAACAGTGCCGATTCTTCCAGTCCACAGTGCCGAGAAAGGCGATATAGCGCGACATCTCTCCATAATGTGAGGCGAGAATCTTTTTATCTCCGTAGCAGAGGTAAATTGTCCAAGGACATATGATTGCGGCATCCGCCCAGCCGGCCCCGCCGTCCCCCTGTTTTTTCCCGAGCACATCTGGAGAGACCATCGGAAAAGCTCCGCCAGGAGACTGTGAATCCGCCAGATCCGTGAGCCACTTTGTGAAGAATGCGGACACCTCCATGTTGAAACATGCGGTGCGTATGAACGCCTGCGCATCGCCGGTCCAACCGAGCCGTTCGTTGCGCTGCGGGCAGTCGGTCGGCACCTCCAGGAAATTGCCCTTCTGTCCCCATTGGATATTATGCTGGAGCTGGTTCAGCATGGGAATGGAACAGCTGAACTCACCGGTCGGCGGAGTGTCCGAATGCAATACGACTGCTGTGAGAGTTTGTACAGACGGTTTTCCCGGATATCCGGTGATTTCGGCGTATCGGAAACCGTGGAAAGTGAAATGCGGTTCATATGTTTCAACAGTTCCGCCTTTTAAAATGTATTCATCCGTGCATCTGGCTGACCTGAGATTTACCGTGTAAAGAGTGCCGTCCGGATTTAGGATTTCCGCAAAGCGGAGCTTTATCCTCGTACCCGCGGCGCCTTGAATTTCAAGTTTTGCCCATCCTACAAGATTCTGGCCGAAGTCAAAAACGAAAACTCCCGGTTCAGGTTCGCTTAGCGAAACAGCATCTATCTCCTGAATTCTTCTTACACGTTGTGAAGCGGAGGCGTTCAACGCCGCCGATACCGGAGGATGGATTTTCACCTGCGTCCACAAACTGTCGTCAAACTCCGGACAGCTACAGCCTTTCATTTCCAGACGTGCGTCGTAAATTTCACCGTTGTATATGTCCGATTCCAAAATAGGGCCGGTTGAGGACTTCCATGAACCGTCGGAGACTATTGTTTCCTTTCCTCCGTGCACATATTCGATTTCGAGCTGTGAGATCAGACGCGTGGGGTGCCCGTAAGTATTGCGGTTTTTTTCCCAGACAAGATAGCCGCAATACCAGCCGTCTCCGAGAATTCCGCAGATGGCGTTTTCCCCTTCATTAAGCAACGAAGTCACATCATAGCTCTGGTATTGGATCCGAATATTGTAATCGGTCCAGCCGGGAGTGAAGAAATCCTCCCCGACACGGCGTCCGTTGATTTCCATTTCGTAAAGCCCGAGAGCTGAGACGTAGAGGCGTGCCTTTCTGACAGGCGCCGGGAGCTTGAAATTCCTGCGCAGGTGCGGGGAAGGAGAACTTTTATCCGAGGGAGATTCAATGCCGCCGGCAATCCATTTTGCCGTCCAGTCGGAAGGTTTGAGCAAACCCATTTCCCAGCTTGCGTTTTCACTCCAAGCGGATTCATTTCCATTGGCATCCGCGACTTTAACTTTCCAGAAACAGGCTGTCCGTGATCTTAAAGTCTTTCCGGCATACTGAATTTGAATGGCCAGATCCGATGCGACATTGCCACTGTCCCACAGGTCTCCTTGATCCTTGGAAAGCAGTTCCGGTGACGAGGCGACAATTATCTGATATGATGTCTGCTTTTGACCGCGTTCCTCCGATTCCAGCACCCAGCTGAGACGGGGTCTGGCGATATCAATCCCAAGTGGGTTTTTCAGATACTCGCAACGCAAAGAATGAATTTTCATAACTATACTGGTCCTTTCTAAATTAAATAAATTTATTGTAACACATGAACACATGTGGGCCGCATATTCCACATTATTTGCTGTTATTCCAAATTTTTCACCATAGGAAAAATTTATTATGACACCTGGAAAGCCGGGGAGTGTCCAAAGAACTCACGTCTTGCGCGAATGTGAGCTTTTATACATGCCGGGCGGCATGCCGCAGGTCTCGCGGAAACGCCGTACGAAATAGACATAGTTGCCGTATCCGCATTCTGCCGCCACCTGGTAGACCGTCATGTCGCTTTCCTCCAGCAGAGTCTTGGCGAACTCGATGCGCTGGCTCGTCAGGCAGTCTATGAACGTGCCACCTGTCATTTTTTTGAAAAGTTTTGAAACATACGGGGGCGTAATATTGAAGATTTTTGCTGCCGACTCGCGGCTGATGTCCTCAGTGAAATGGTTCTCCATCCAACGCCTTATCCGCTGGAACATCGCTTCAGATCTGCCGCATTCGTCCTCGCGCACCGAAAAACACTCATCCATGGACATTCTCACGATCGCCTTCACCAAATGCCGTGCCGCATCATGGTTTATGCCATGGGCACAGGCGCAAAGGGCATTAGAGGTTTGGCGTAAAGCTTCCGAATAATGGTGCTGCGTATGGTAGAAAGTGTTTACAACCACCTGTTTTCCGTCATCCCCGGCTTTGGCTTCATAATGCGATACCCTGAGATAATCGTTCCTTGGGACTACGCACAGGATTTCAGAAGGGCTCACATAGCTTCTGATTAATTCCCATGAATTGCGGTCACTCACCTGCACGTCCCCCACCCTCAAGGAAATCTTGGTTTCAACGCCGTCTACCGGCAGCGAAATGTGTTTGGCTCCAGAAAGAACGAAATTGAAACGGGCAACTGTCTGGAACATTGCGCCAAGCGGCGCATGGTGCAATTTGGTTCCAAAATAGAAATTACGCAGTTTCAGCTTTTCCACTTCCGCAAGCTTGTCTAAAATGAAACTTTTATCATTCATTGTGAAAAACCATCCGAAAGTTAACAATAAGTATATATATAATACTCTGGTTATATTTACATTTAAAGGAGAAGTGTTTATAATAGTTGAGTTGTACTGTTGAATCATAATGGCACCCTATAAAAGTTAAAATAAGGAAACTGGCATGATGATTTTCGCTAAATTATCTTTAATTTGCGCGGCAATGACATTGAGCGGTGCGATTTATGCGGACGTTGAACTGGTCAAGGACGGCAAGCCTGTTGCCGAAATCGTCATGCCGGAAAACGCACTGTCAAGCGTCAACCTGGCGGCGGAAGATTTACAGAAACACCTCGAGCTGATATCCGGGGCGAAGCTGCCTATTGTCACCAAGCCGACCGACGATGTCAGGAACAAAATCTACGTAGGCGAGAGCGAGTACACAAAAAAGCTTGGGATTTCTGTTGATGACCTGAAGATTGAAGGCTTCAAGATCATAGCGAAAGACAATTACGTGGCACTGGTCGGAAGAGATGAGCAGCGCCAGCCGGACAAATATGATCGACGATCACCGAACGCTGCAAAACTCAAGGAGGAATGGCGGAAATTTACCGGTGACGAGTCCGACCCTCCTTCTGGCGGCACCGGCCCATTCAATTCAAAACTGAACTTCCATGTCCTGGACGCCACCGCTACTCTTTATGCAACTTCGGAATTCCTGGAACAGCTCGGCGTGCGCTGGTATAACCCCTACGAAAACGGGACAGTAATACCGAACATGAAAAATATTGTTGCAAAAGGGCAAAACCTCAAGAAGGAACCCAAGTTTCCCCATCGCAGCTTAAATTACTATAACGCCATGCGGACCGATGTAGACGGAATCCTGTGGTTCAAACGGTTGAAATTCGGAAATTCCCATGCGTATTTCAGCAATGGACACGCCGTCCGCGACATACTGACTCCCGAGCAGGAAAAACTGCATCCCGAATATTACGCAATGGCCGATGGCAAGCGGATTCCAGGAATGAAAAATGATGGTGTGCCGCATCTCACAAATCCGGATTTCAGGAAAGCGTCAATCAACTACATGAACAAGGCGCTGGAGACCTACCCTAAACTTTCTGATTTCACCCTCGGCATGCCGGATGGATTCACCCAGATTGATGAACGCGATGCGAAGTCATGGAACCGGACCGACAGGGGGCACAACGGCGTCTTTTCCGATTACGTCTGGGATTACTGGCTTTTCGCCGCCAAGGAACTCAAAGCTTCCCATCCGGACAAGTATCTCACATGCTACTCGTACACCACATATGCCGAACCTCCATCGCAGGTGGACAAATTACCGGACAATGTGGCTGTCTGCATGTGCTATGGGACTTGTTTCTCCATGCTGCCTGAATATAAATATTATAAGGATCTCCGTGATAAATGGTTGTCCAAGCTAACCTCGAAGAAATTTTTAATTTATGAATACTATCTGTTCTATCGGAAAGGAAATCCTACGCTGCCCGTGGCGTACTCAAAGATATTACAGGAGGACATGCGGAAACTCAGCGGCATCTGTGATGGGAAAGATGTTGAAGTAATGCCTTGGAATAAAAACGGCACGGTTCAGGTAGCCTATCCGGGCTTGACCCATATGCTTCATTACCTGCAGGGCAAGCTTTACTGGGATCCGGATCTGGACCTGAAAAAACTGTATGATGAATATTACGAGCTGTATTTCGGCCCCGCGAAGATGGAGATGAAGGAATTCTACGAGTTCGCCGAGGAGGTATGGACGCGGCCTGAGACGCGGAGCATCACGCCGAAAGCAGGATTTCTCAAGGAAAAGGATGTGGACAGATACTTCGACATCCTGAAGCGCGCCCGTGAAAAGGCCGGCAAGGATACGGTCTATGACAAGCGCATCGCACAGATTGAAACTGAGATGGAATCCTTGAGAAGGCTTTTCCCGAATATGCAGCGTAGCGGCCCTGAAATCCGCTGTTTTCACAACGGTGAACCGGAAAGTATTGACGGCAATCTCGACAAGCCGCTCTGGAATTCGTTCAATTTCGGATGGTACAAAATGACCGATCTGGTGACCGGTGCCAAGGTTCCGGAGCAGACTTCGACAAAGGTTTCGTTCCGATTCACGCGCAGCAATTTGATCATCGGGGTAAAGTGCTTCGAACCCAAGATGGACGGGATATTGGCGAAGACAAAGGACAATGACGATCCTTCCATATTCAACGACGACGTCGTGGAAGTATACATTGAAACACCGGAACGCTCCTACTTTAGAATTGCAGTCAATTCCAACGGAGCCATATTTGATGAAAGCCGCGATCCAACAATAATGACACGCGATACCCTGCCCGAACTGTGGAACCCAGGAACCAAGGTGGCTGTCAAAAAGGACAAGGATTACTGGTCCGTTGAAATCTTGATACCGGCAAAGGATTTCGGAGCTGGAGGACCTTACAAACCCTCTCCATGGGGCATAAATGTGTGCCGTTCGCGGTTCGCAGGAGGGGAGCCGGAAGCATTTGCCATTTCGCCTACCGGCAAGACCGAGTCCCTCGACCTGTCAAAAATGGGGCAGCTCTACATCCGGCAAAGCGGCAAATAGGCAGAGCCATTTCAAACGACAGAGTGCAGAGGATTCGGAAAAAACCTGATTCAAAGCCAGATTTATGAAAAAAACACCATAAAGTTAACAATAAGTATACATATAATACTCTGGTCATATTTACATTTGAATAGGAACTGGTTATAATAGTTGCATGATGGTGTTCTTGATTCATCCACAAGAGGCTGGCAAAGTAGCGGTCACAGGAAACACGGAGTTATTGAAATGATGAAAAATGATTCCAAGCACAATATGAAGGAAACTGCCAAACCGATTTCCGAATGCCGACCTTTCCCCCATAGCTTTATTGCCGATTTGAAAACAAAGAATACAATTAAATTCACTTTAATTGAGCTCCTGGTTGTAATTGCGATCATCGCAATCCTGTCCGGCATGCTACTTCCCGCGCTTAAAAATGCGAAAGACAAGGCTAAGGAAATAGTCTGCGCATCGAACCTCAAACAGGTTCATCTGCTCATGAGCACATATGCATTGGATTACAATGACTGGCTTTCTGGGAATGCTCCGACAAACAATCCCAATACCCTCTACCTGTCATGGCGCATCAATTCCACAGGCATTACGTCCGGTGTCGATTATTACAATGCTGCATCAAATGTTTACGTCAACGATAACAAATGGAGCACGGAAGGGCAGCTGTTCCTTTGCCCCTCAGGAAGCCTGGCAGTGCCGGTTTCTCAATTACAGTCCGGAAGGACCACCTATATTTTCGTAAACAATTACAATAACCCGTTAGGCATAGCTACGACAAACAGGCCTCTGGATTGGTGGAACGGCGGGAGAATGTCGCGTTTCAATCCCGCGCATACCCTTGCCCAAGACTGGATACTTGTGCCGTCAGCAAGTTCCGTATCACTTAATTTATACAAATCCAGCCACAAAAGCGGAGCCAATGTGATGTTTGTGGACGGCTCGGTCCAATGGAGGCAAAATGCGGAATGTTCACTTCTCACAGCTTCCTTACCGTCCGGACTGGACAGGAATAACGTATATGCGTTTAAACCAATCGCGCATTCCTGGCCGGATCCATAAACTTAAACGTAAAATTTGCTGTTCAAAAAATAATTTCAATCAGGGGGATTTTGTATGAGGTTTTTCGTCAAGATGTTTTCAAGTTTTGCCGTAATGGCGTTAAGTGGCTCAATTTACGCAGGTGTTGACCTGGTGAAGGACGGCAAGCCTGTTGCGGAAATTGTCATGCCGGAAAACGCACTGTCAAGCGTCAAACTGGCGGCGGCGGAATTGCAGAAACATCTGGAATTGATATCCGGGGCGAAACTGCAGATTGTCACAAAACCAACCGACGATGTCAGGAACAAGATCTACGTCGGAGAGGGCGAATACACAAAAAAGCTTGGCATTACTGTTGATGATCTCAAGCTTGAAGGTTTCAAGATCATAGCGAAGGATAATTACCTGGCCCTGGTCGGACGGGATGAACAGCGTACTGCGGACAAGTATGATCGCCGCTCCCCGAACGCCAAAGAGCTAAAGAAAGAATGGCGTCAGTTTTCCGGTGATGAATCTGAACCGCCTTCTGGCGGTACTGGACCGTTCAATTCAAAACTTAATTTCCATGTCCTGGACGCCACCGCGACATTTTATGCAGCGTCGGAATTTTTGGAACAGCTCGGAGTGCGCTGGTATTGCCCGTATGAGAACGGCACTGTCATTCCGCAGATGAAAAATGTCGTTGCGACAGAGCAAAACCTCAAGAAGGAACCCAAGTTTCCCCATCGCAGTTTGAACTACTATAACGCCATGCGGGTTGATGTGGACGGAATCCTGTGGTTCAAACGGTTGAAATTCGGAAATTCCAATGCGTATTTCGGGCACCCGCACACCACGCGGGAGATTCTGACTCCCGAGCAGGAAAAGGCACATCCCGAATATTACGCCATGGACAACGGCAAGAAAATCCCCGGGCGTGGCAATGACGGCGTACCGCGACTGATGGACCCCGGATTCAGGAAAGCCGCCATAAACTACATGAACAAGGCGCTGGAGACCTATCCAAAACTTTTCAACTTCACGTTGGGAATGCCCGATGGATTCACTCAGATTGACGAACGTGACGCGAAGATATGGAGCCGGCCTGAACGGGGATACAACGGCGTCTATTCCGATTATGTCTGGGATTTCTGGCTTTTGGCCGCCAAGGAACTCAAGGAAAAACATCCGGATAAATATTTCACCTGCTTCTCGTACACCACATATGCGGAACCACCGTCACAGGTTGATAAACTGCCGGAAAACGTAGCGCTTTTCATGACCTACGGGGTTTCCCAGTCAATGTTGCCGGCCTATAAATACTACAAGGATCTCCGCGACAAATGGCTGTCGAAGCTGACATCAAAGAAATTTTTCATTTATGACTTCTGCCTCTACTATCGGAAAGGGGCGCCCATGTGTCCCGTATTCTTCTCAAAGATATTGCAGGAGGAAATGCGGAAACTTAACGGCATCTGCGAAGGCAAGGACATTGAAATAATGCCCTGGAAGAAAAACGGAGTGGATCAGGTCGCCTACCCGGGCTTGACACATATGGTTCATTACCTGCAGGGGAAACTCTACTGGGATCCGGATCTCGACCTGAAAAAACTGTATGATGAATATTATGAGCTGTATTTCGGCCCTGCAAAAGCCGAGATGAAGGAATTCTACGAGTTCGCGGAGGAGGTATGGACACGCCCGGAGACGCGTAGCATCACGCCTAAATTCGGATACCTCAAGGAAAAGGATGTGGACAGATACTTTGACATACTTAAACAGGCACGCGAAAAGGCTGGCAAGGGCACTGTGTATGACAAGCGCATAGCCCAGATCGAAGAAGAGATGGAACCCCTTAAAATGTTTTTTTCAGGCCTCATGCGGACCGGCCCCGAATTCCGTTGCTACACGTCCACGGAACCGGTCAACATCGACGGCAATCTCGACAAGCCGTTCTGGAGCTCGAACAATTCCGGCTGGATTGACATGAGGGATCTGGTAACCGGGGAAAAAGCTCCGGAGCCGACTTCAACTAAAGTTTCATTCCGGATCACACCCGACAATTCCGTCCTGGTCATCGGCGTGAAGTGTTCCGAACCCAAGATGGATGGAATTTTGGCCAAGGCAAAGGACAATGACGATCCCGGCATATTCAACGATGACGTCGTGGAAATATACCTTGAGACGCCGGAGCGCTCATTCTTTAAGATCGCTGTGAATTCCAACGGGGCGGTTTGGGATGAAAGCCATGATTCGACGATCGTGGAACGGGATACGCTGCCGATATTGTGGAATCCCGGCATAAAGGCGGCTGTCAAAAAGGATAAGGATTCCTGGTCCGTTGAAATCATGATACCGACAAGGGATTTTGGAGCACTGGGACCGCGCAAACCAAATCCGTGGAACATCAATGTATGTCGTTCGCGGCTGGCGGGCGGGAAACCGGAAGGATTTGCCATATCGCCTACCGGCAAGTTTTCTTTCCTCGTTCTTCCGAAATTAGGAAGTATTTATGTTGATTAACATAGCAAACCAAGGGGGATCATTATGATATCGGATAATTTTCGCATCATAGTACTGGCTGCAATGCTGGCATTCACACTTGCAACGGCTGACACGTGGGCAGCAGCAAAAGACAATAAGCCAAAGGAGATTGATGCAGCAATATTCCTCGCTCCATTCAACGATTCGCTCAGCATCGAAGCCGGCAGCATAGAGGTAAGGTTCTGCCTGAACTATTCTTTCGATGAGAATCTGCGGCCGGAGTCATCAAGGTGCACTCCTTTTATATTTTTAAAAATATACAATAAAGACGGATCCTTGCTGTCAGAAAAAGATGAAAGTGATCCGTTCTTATTTACTTCCCGCCAGAATAGGGGCGCCAACTCTATCGGTTTTGGAACACAATATTATTATATGAAGAAAAACGTGCCTCCACCGAACGACAAACGCTTTGGCATAGGAATCGGCGGAGACAAGGAGAATGGAATATGGTTACTGGAGAACGAATGGCATTCCATGGCAGTCACATGGAAGGTTGAAAAAGACGGGCTTCACGCTGAAATGTTCCTTGACGGCAAATCGCAGGCGAGCAGAATATTCCCGATAAAGGAAAGCAATACCCGCCCCTTTTCAAAGGATGACCTGATCGGGATTGGCGGGCTCAACCTGTCTCCTGCCACAATTCTTTCCTACCGCATTTCGAATAGAGCCCGCACAAATGATGAAATAGCTTCTAAAAACCCGTTAAAACCAGACGAGGCGACGACATTTTTCCTGGACGGGGAGACTGCGGCTAAATGCGGCAAATATGATGCAAAAGAATTCGGTAAAATGAATAAGAAGGGGCAAATAGACACAGGCAAAACCGGGGCGTTCTTCGGAAAATTTAAAATCGTAAACACCCCGAACGGAAAAGCCATCCAGTTCTTCGACAAGCTTTCAAGGTGACATGTTTATAAATTAGTCTATATATGGATGAAAGGAGACGGTCAAATGAAAATAAATGATCTCGGGCGCCAACTGAAAAAAGAAGAAGACTTTACTTGTAAATCCCCTGTCAGCAAAGGATTTACACTCATAGAGCTCCTGGCTTGCCAAGGCGTAGCCCGTATGGCGACTGTGTCCGGCGTAGCCTCCATGCGAAGTCGGAAGCGCTCAATTAAATTCACATTAATTGAGCTCCTGGTTGTAATTGCGATCATCGCAATACTTGCGGCAATGCTGCTCCCGGCCTTGAATAAGGCAAAAAGCGTTGCGAAACAAATCGCCTGCCTCAACAATCTTAAACAGTTCGGAACGGCCGCATCTTTCTACCTGGACGATTATCAACATGCAATGGCCTATTCCGTGCCGGTTTCCACCGGCGACAGGATCTGGTATACACTAATTAAGGAGTATCTTCCCAGCGAAAACACCGTTATAGCCTCATATGGCAGCATAAGGGCCGACAAATATGCGTGTCCCTCGGTGGAATATAAGGACACAATAGCCGGGAATCAATGGACAAGCGGTGTGGCGTGGACCAATGGTGGCACAATAGGAATAAACACCGCATTCTTCAGCAGGGGCAGTTTCAACAGTGGGATTTTGAAAAATCCCAGAGTAAGATTTCCAGACCGACTGTTCAACTTTGGCGACTGTCATGGGATAGCCATCTCCCTGATGACTATATCTGCGCCCGGAATCGGCAGTGAACTTCGCCGATGGCCGGGGCATAACGGATTTAACATAGTCTATTTTGACGGCCATGCGGACCTAAGGAAAAAAGAATCCATTACCTGCACATATATAGGTAACCCGACGACAAAGGTTCCCTCCACGCCTTTCTGGACAGCCAAATTAGTTGACTATGATGTCAAATATCCCGGAGAGAGCCGAGATATTCAAAGCCGTCCGGACTGAGCAAGGAAAGGCAAATGGCAATCGAGCAGGGAAAGACTGATGGTTTTGTTGGAGTTCACAACTTTAGTGTGTCTTGGGATAAATTGATATTGAAATTACTTGACGTGAACTAAACCACCTTTGACGGAACTTTTATGGAACGCCACCATCTTGGTGGCATAATGTTTGGCGAAACAACAGTGAAAAGACGGTAGATGCCGGCAGGATGCCAGCGATCCCAAAGTACAAAATCCTAAACGATTCAATTATCTCAATACAAAATTAACGGGGCAAGTGAAAAATGTTTAAAAAGGCAGTTTTTTTAGGGACCGCACTGGTGTTCTGTGTCAGCCTGATGGCAGATTTCACCTCTGATTTCCAGGAGGCACAAAAACTCCTAACCCAAAAGAAAAACATTGAAGCTAAAGAAGCCTTCATGAAGATATCGGAAGCTGCGCCAAATACTTTAATCAAAGCCAAATGCCTCGCTTATGCCGCGACTGCGCTCAGCAATGACAAGAAGTATGATGAGGCGCTGCAATTGGCAAAATCCATCGACGACAAACCGATTTCCATAAACTGCCAGATGGAGATTTATCTTGCCAACAGGGATAGCGGTAAATTGAAGGATGCAGTTGAGGCGTTCAAGGGCGAAGACATCGCCGCCTGGCCGGACAACATAGATTACAAGGGTTTCTGGAACCGGGGTCAGGTCGGATTTTACACCAAGAACTATGAGGATGCGGCAAAGGATTTGACTCTGGCCGCCGAAAATGCCGGGTCTGACACCATGATCAAGCTTCACGTCTTGAATCTTCTTGGATCGACATACATATCGCTCAAGGATGAGCCAAAAGCCCTAGACGCTTACAAGCAGGCGGCAGCGTCAAATTACGGAAAAGGTCACTGGACCCAAATAGATTCGGCCATACAGGCGGCCAAGATATTGACTAAGCAGGCGAAATACGATGAAGCCTTAAAAATCTTTGCGCTTAATGATAAAGTGACCACGGGCGTTTGGGGATTCCTATACTTAGAAGCTTACGGCGACCTATTGAAAGCCCAAGGTAAGGAAAAAGAAGCCAACGAGAAGTATGATGCGGCTCTGGCTCTCGACGGAGTTCATGCCGGGTGGGTGAAAACCCTTAAAGAAAAACGCGTTTTATCTTCAGATAGAAAAGGAAATGCTTGAAATGAAAAAGGTATTATTGTCACTCTTCTCGATCTGCCTGTTCGGCAATGCTTACGCCAGCGTGGAACTGGTGAAGGACGGAAAGGCTACGGCTGAAATTGTCATTGCCGGAGATGCCGGCATAGGTGTCAAACTTGCCGCCGATGATTTACAGAAGCACTTGGAACTAATCTCCGGCGCAAAGCTGGATATTGTCAATGCCCCTACGCCGGAAGTGAAGAATCAAGTTTACGTTGGCACAAGCGAGTTCACAGACAAGCTCGGTTTCAAGCTAGGCACTTTCAACAACAGCGGATTTGCGATTGTCGCAAAAGACAATTACGTCATACTCGCCGGCATCGATAAAATACGGAAAGAATCACCCTACAAGATGAATGTAGAAGACAATTTGTACCTTTTTGGAGGGAAACCCAAATCAAACAACTTTCCGTCGGATGGACTGAAAAAGTGGCAGGATTTCTGCGGCGAAAAATTCACGACCTCTCATGCCGACGGCGGCGCCGGGGCTTTTAACGCGCCACTGAAAATTCATAGCAACGATGACACCGGCACCTGGTACGCCGTCTCCGAACTTCTTGAGCAGCTGGGTGTGCGCTGGTATATGCCTTATGAAAACGGCACAGTCATTCCGGAAAAGAAAACGATAGCAATTGCCGATCAGAATTTCAAAAAAGAGGCGAAATTCGGGAGGCGAGAATTCTGCTATTACGGCACCATGAGATCCGACGCCGAGGGTATTTCCTGGTTTAAACGTCTGAAACTAGGGAATTTCAGCACCATCGTATTCAATCACACCACCTATGACATTTACAGTTCAAAGGAACAGCAGGAGCTGCATCCCGAATATCTGGCCTGCGACAAGGACGGCAAACCATATTCAGGATATCCTTCCGGCCGCGGGATGCCCCGATATACGAATCCCGAGTTCCGGAAAGCGGCAGCGATCTACATGAACAAAGTGTTTGAGGCTTTTCCTGACTTGTCAGCGATTACCATCGGTCCTCCGGACGGAGGGGTGAAGATGGATGCGAGAGACCTTGCCGTGTACGGGAAACCAGATGACTCCGAGGCGCAGAAGGCTTCAAATTACGTCTGGGACTTCCATGTCTTCCTTGCCAAAGAACTGAAGAAATCACATCCGGACAAGTTCCTCCTGTACATGTCCGGTGCAGGCGCAGCAGAACTGCCATCCAATATTGAAGAATGGCCTGACAATTTAATAAGAACCTTAGATGGCAGCAGTGTCGGCATGGTAATCAACAGCACGCATAAAGCCGTGCTTGCCCAACGCCAGGCATGGTTTGACAAAATGAAGAAGATAAACAAAGCCCCGCTTTGGGATTATTTCCTCTACTACCGTACTGCATCAAATCCGCGCTATCCTGTCATATTTACAGAAAACCTACAAAAGTCAATGCAGGAAATTCAACCTTACTGCGACGGGAAATTCATAGAAATTCAACCCGAGAATTTCATCAATGCTTCCGGCAAAAAGGATTCCCGGCTAGGTGTCACAGGGTTAATACATCCGATGGTGTACTGGCAGAGCAAGCTGTTCTGGGATCCTGACATGGACAGGAAAAAAATGTTGGACGAATATTACGAACTGTTTTTCGGACCGGCGAAGGCGGAGATGAAGGAGTTTTATGAGTTTGCCGAAAATGTCTGGATCCGGCAGGAGTCGCGCAGCATAACGCAAAGCACCGGCTTCCTGAAAGAAAAAGACGTGGACCGTTTCTTTGAATTACTGAGCAATGCCAGGTCAAAAGCCGGCAAAGATTCAGTATATGACAAACGCATCGCTCTGATGGAGAGTGAAATGCAGCCGCTAAAAAAGCTGTTCCCGAACTTGAAGCGTACAGGACCGTCTTTTCAGGCATACCCGACTCCGATGCCGTTCACTTTTGACGGAGATCTTGGCAAATATGCTTATGGAAAGGCTGGTTTGCGCGATAATGAAACTGGAGAGGTTCCACAGAAAAACTCCACAACTGCCATTATTGCGATGACTCCGGACAAAACAGCGCTGATTATAGGTTTAATCTGTTACGACAGCAATATGGAAAAACTGAAGGCCGACTGCAAACTCAATGATAAATTTGAAATCTTCAGTGATGATGTTGTCGAGGTTTACATTAACAGTCCGGAAAAATCCTACTTTAAAATAGTTGTCAACCCAAATGGTGCAATCTGGGATGAAAGCACTGACGTGTCCATAGTTGAACGCGACACACTCCCGATTCTCTGGAACCCTGGAACCAAGGCGGTGGTCAAGAAATATGACGACCGCTGGACAGTGGAAATCATGATCCCGACCAAGGATTTCGGCAACATCGGCCCGACCAAAGAGTTCCCTTGGGGAATTCAGGTGGGGCGCACGCGCTTTACCGGTGGAAAAATGGAATGTTGGGCTCTCGCCCCGACCGAAGGAGCTTACGCCACCCTGAACAGATGGGGAGACCTTTGGATGCGGTAAGCAGTTTTATCCAATATCCAACACGGAATATCCAATGTCCAAGTGTCGAAAGAGAAGTGGTTAAGAATGAAACGGAGAATCGGCGAAACGGAGAATCGGAGTTGAAGATAGTTGGAGTTTTTACCATGTCGGATGACGTGGCACAACTTTAGTTTGTCTTTTTCTAAATCTAGGTTCCGATGGAAATTGGAAATTGAGTATTGGATATTGGGTGTTCAAACTTTGAAATTCCTATACATTTAATTAGGCGGCTAGGAGCCGCGACTCTGAATATCCAAGAAAATTTTTCCGCGGCGGAAAAATTAAAATTGACTCAGTTAAGAAAACATAAAATGGAGAAAAAGATGAAAGCAGTTGTTTATGTCGGGAAAGACACTCTTGAAGTTCAGAATGTCAAGGCGCCGGTTGCAGGTGACGGACAGATATTGCTGAAGAACCATTATGCGTCCATATGCGGAAGTGATATCCACATACTGGCAGGCAAGCATCCGCGCGTTGTGCCTCCCCTCATTATGGGACATGAAGGTTCTGCGGAAGTCGCAGCCATCGGCGCATCTGTCAAAACTGATCTGAAAGTCGGAGACAGGGTTGTGGTCGAACCGCTTATTTCCTGCGGCAAATGCTATGCCTGCAAAACCGGGTTGCAGCACATCTGCCACACGCTGGGCCTTTACGGCATAGACAAGCCGGGTCTGTTTGCTGAGTACGTCGCAGTTGATCCTGATCGCGTCTTCAAGCTGTCCGACTCCATTCCGCTTGACATAGCGGCCCTGATAGAACCAATTTCAGTTGCTGTCCATTCAGTGCGGATGTCGAATATAAAAGTTGGAGACAGGGTTTGCGTCCAAGGTGCTGGGCCTATCGGGATCCTGGTTGCGCTAATGGCACGCATGGCCGGAGCGTCAAGAGTATTGATAACAGACATGCAGGAATTCCGTCTTGATCTTGCAAGGCAGTACGGTCTGGAGACGATAGACCTCAAGACACAGGATCCGATTGAGGAAGTCAAGAAAGCCACAAACGGATGGGGGGCCGATGTCGTGTTCGAGGTTGTCGGTATTTCAGCAACTTCCATGCTCTCACCGGATTTGTGCAGGGTGCGCGGCAATATTTGTGCGGTAAGCCATCCTAAGGAACCCCTCATGATGAACATGCTGCGCTGCAATTTCAAGGAAATTTACATCACTACTGTCCGTGTGTATGAAATGTTTGATTTCATCCGCGCCATTGAAATAGCATCCTCAACAGATGTGGATTTTTCAAAGATGCTCTCGCGTCCCTATTCGCTGGACGAAGCAAGTTCCGCTTTCGATGCGGCTAAAAAAGGCAACAACGTAATGAAAGTGCTATTCAAGATTTAATGAATAATGAAAGGTGAGAAGTTATGAACATGTTCAACATCGAAAATAAAAGAGTTCTGATAACGGGGTCGTCGCAGGGTCTGGGTTTCGGGTTTGCGGAAGGGCTCGGTCTGGCCGGTGCCGAAATAATCCTGAACGGCCGCAGCGAGGAGAAACTCAAAGCGGCACAGCAGAAACTTATCGGCATAAAAATCAAGACGCATATCTCAACATTTGACGTTACCGATGAAGCGCAGGTGGTTGCCGCCATAAATAAAATCGAGACTGAAATCGGACCGATCGACATTCTGATCAACAATGCCGGCATGATAGCCCGCGGCGCATTCGAGGATTTCGACGCAGACACCTGGTGGAACGTTGTGACGCTCAATCTCAAATCACCATTCCTGGTAAGCAAGGCGGTCGGCAAAAAAATGATCTCCCGTAAAAAAGGCAAGATAATCAACATAACCTCCCTGTTGAGCGAAGGCGCCCGTCCGTCGATATCGCCGTATACCGCCAGCAAGGGCGGCCTGAAAATGCTCACCAAGGCTATGGCGGTTGAATTTGCGAAACATAACATCCAGGTCAACGGCATAGGACCCGGATATTTCGCGACAGAACTCAACAGCACACTCAAGGCGAACAAGGACTTTGACAACTGGGTTTGCACAAGGACTCCTGCAGGCCGCTGGGGCGACCCAAAGGAACTCATAGGCGCAGCAATTTTCCTGTCGTCAGCCGCATCCGACTTCATCACGGGTCAGACCATCTACGTTGACGGCGGCTGGCTTGCGGCACTATGAGGCAACTGTATAGGAAATTGTATTTGAATGTCTTATTGTAGTTTCGCTGCCCTGCGGGGGCTAAAAATTATATTTTATTATTCATTATCCCCACGCTTACCCGGCTTCGCAAAGCCTACGCCGCGGCAGGCGCATGGGGCTATAACATGTCGCCCTCTGCGAGGGCTGAATAATAAATACAGTTCGCTACTTTGTATTATAGCCTCCGCAGGAGGTTTAATAATGTAGCCCAACGGCGTAAACCTTGGAAAAATGTAGTGATAACGGAAATAACAGAATTAAATATCATGAAAAATCCTGTTATCCTGTCAAGAAAATATTAAGTACCGGCGGAGCCGGTTAGGCCCACGTATAGGAATTTCAAAGTGATCAGTAACCAGTTACCGAGAGACCAAGTTTTAAAGAAAAAGACACAACTGAAGTTGTGAACCAACATATTCGATATTTGGCATTTTTCAAAAACTTTGTTCCTCTGTGCCTTTGTATCTCTGTAACTATCTTAAAAAGTTGCGGCCTCTGGCCGCCTAATTAAAAATCAGTATCAACATGTGATTGGAGAATGAAATGACAGACGATAATTTGGCCATGAAACCAGTCAAAATCAATTTCGCGCCTGGACCTGAATATAGGGAAAAGGCCCGCAAATGGCAGGGCATACCAGGAATCGAACGCGCACCGAATGGCCGGCTCTGGGCCACTTGGTATACCGGAGGTCGAGCCGAGGACGAGAACAACCATCTCGTACTGACGACCAGTTCGGACGACAGCCTGACCTGGTCCGAGCCGCTGCTTGTCATCGATCCGCCTGGTGACATCCGTGCCAGCGATCCGGTGCTCTGGCATGATCCCCGTGGATGCCTCTGGCTGTTTTGGATGCAGACCGCCCATTGTGGCATGACCTTCGACGGATGCGGAGGAGTATGGGCGATCACATGCACCAATTCGGGCTCTCCGTCACCGTCATGGTCCAGTCCGCGGCGGATTGCGAACGGAATCATGATGAACAAACCCACAGTGCTCTCGAGCAGTGAATGGTTGCTGCCCTGCGCCGTCTGGTCGCACAGGGGGCCATGGAAGATATCGCTGCCGGAAGAACAGTATTCCAATGTCATAGTCTCCCGAGACCAGGGTGAGACCTTCGAACGTCTCGGATACGCCGATGTGCCCAAAAGGGCTTGCGATGAGCATATGATCGTGGAAAGACGGGATGGTACGCTCTGGATGCTGGTGCGCCGCAAGGACGGCATTGGTGAGGCCATATCCTATGACCGTGGCCAAACATGGAAAGCCTCCCCGCAAGTTGTACTGCCGGGACCGAATGCCCGTTTTCACATCAGGCGCCTGAAGTCAGGACGTCTTCTTCTTATCAACCATTACGGTTTCAATGGCCGCAGTCATCTTACCGCACTATTGTCCGATGATGACGGTGCGACATGGCCACACCGTTTGCTTCTCGACGAGCGCGACAGTGTCAGTTATCCCGATGCTATTGAAACGCCTGAAGGGCGGATCCTCGTAATTTACGATCGCAAGCGAGTCGGAGAAGGTGAAATCATCATGCAGACTTTCACGGAAGATGATGTGCTGTTGAATCGGGCACCTGGATACGAAAGCGGGCGACTGCGCATGATCAGTCACGTTCATCGCACCGATATCGGTTCACAAAGGATACTTTTCTCCAATGATTTCCTGATCGACCGCAAAACCAACGTCGCACTGAAAAAACATAGTGGTACGCGCCGCAACTGTGACAGTTCTATTTCCATGAATGCCAACGGCACAGGGGAATTGCTAATCGAGCCAGTATGGTTCAAGGGGGCGGCTCTGAGTCTGGATTATGCCTCTTCGAAAGTAGGTTCGATCCGTGTCGAGCTGCAGGACTGGATTGGACTCCCGATCAAGGGATACACTCTGGATGACTGTTTGAAAATCAGCGGTGATTCCATGGATCACAGGGTGCGATGGGCACATGGGGAGGACGTCAAGCCTCTGGAAGGACAGCTCATCCGTATGCGCTTTGTGATGAACAACGCCGACCTGTTCAGCTTTCGCTTTGAACCGGCTGTTGCGGAACTCGCAAGTTCTCTCGCATACTCCGAACGTCCACTGCTGGGACGGCGGCTTTATGTGACAGACGAGCCAGGCAGCAGCCTGACATCCCTTCGTAAAATAATGCACGGCGATACTGGATATGAAACCGATTTCGTGATGTCCA
>CAZION010000078.1:0-28561 GCA_964540865.1 uncultured Victivallis sp. | reverse complement strand
TTTAAGGAAAGGTTCTTCCCTTCCCCGCACCCCAACCCTTTCCAAACCTGTTTATTTATATAAAGATTTTTAAACGTCCGTTTTAAAATCTTTTGTCCTTCCTTACGTGGATAATCAGAACAGTGCAATCTTCAATGACATCGTATTCGTGTTGGAGAAGGGCATCGAACTGGATCGCATCGCCTTCGGAAAGCAGATGCTTCTCATGTGGCAGTATTGTCATCACCTTCCCGGACAGGACCCAGCACAGTTCATAGTCGTCCTTGTGTATCTCCGGACGTGATGTTTTGCTTCCAGCCTTTGCGGTTCCGAAAAGGCATCTGACGTTTCCGTATGCGATATCCCTGAATTTAAAACCGTCGGACGTATGTGAAGTGGATTTCTTCTTGTGTGCCGACCTTGATTCAGCAAGGCGCAGGAGATCCGATGGGTTCAATCCGAAGACACGTCCGAGTTTATATATGGTCTCAAGCTCCGCGGAGCACTGGTTCCTCTCAAGTTTTGAAATGACGGAAGCGGAAACGCCGGAACGCACTGAAACGTCTGAAATATTGAAATCCTCATTCTTCCTGAGCTCCCTCAGAACCGAAAAATCATACATCCTGTTAATCTTGGTTTTCATTGCACCTGAAATATTTCAATTTTTAAATTCAACTCTTGACATATATTTCTTTGATAATATATTTTTATCATATTTATATCACTTGGGATAATTATTATGCTCATCTGCAGTAAAGTCAAGATAAAAGGATGAAAAAATGAAAAAAGAAAATTCCGGAGCGGAAGCAGTATCCGAGAAGCTTAGCAAATGCAAAATCATACCGGTGCTTGTTGTCAATACCGTTGAAGAAGGGATAAGGATCTGCGAGATACTTTACAGATGCGGCCTTCCGTCCGCCGAGATAACATTCAGGACTTCAGCAGCAGAAGGTACCATCAGGGAAGTACTGAAAAGATTTCCGGACATGACAGCCGGCGCCGGAACCATATTGAACACCGAAGACCTTAAAAAGGCTTTTTACGCGGGTGCGAAATTCGCAGTTGCGCCCGGATGCAATCCTAATATAATGAATGCGGCTGAAAAACTCGGAATACCTTTTTTCCCGGGCGTATGCACTCCCAGCGATATTGAATGCGCGCACGAGAACGGCGCAAAGATCATGAAATTCTTCCCAGCAGAAGCCTCCGGTGGAATAAACATGCTGAAGGCCCTCATCGGCCCCTACAAGCATCTTGGAATAAAATTCATTCCACTAGGCGGAATAGACGCTTCAAATGTAAAGAAATACTTTGAGATGAAAGAGGTGCTGGCCGCAGGCGGCTCATGGATGGTGAAACAGGAGGATGTCACTGCCGGGAAATGGGATGTAGTGGAGAAAAACATAAAAGAGGCGGCAGCGCTGCTGAAGTAAAGTCGTCAGTAGCTGGTCGTCAGTAAATATTAGCCTGCCAGGGCGTAGCGCTTTAGCGAAGACTGGTGGTTAAAGAATCTTATTTTTCGTATGTTTAGTGTATTTCGTGGTGAATAATCTGATTTACTTTGGATATTGAGTGTTCATAAACTTTATATATAATGAGAGGAACTCATGAAAAAGGTTGCTTTGATTACTGGAGGGGCAAGAGGTATAGGGTACGGCATTGCCGTGGGACTCACAAGGGAGAATTTCAACATAGCCATCGCAGACATCCAGGATGAGCAGAAAGTCGCGGAGAATATCGAAAGCCTCCGGAAAACCGGCGCGAAAGTGCTTTACTGCAAATGCGATATCAGCAAAGCCGACGAACGCAGGAAGATGATTGATGAAATTAAAAGCACTTTCGGACAACTGAATGTCCTTGTCAATAACGCCGGTGTTGCACCGGCAGTCCGTGCTGACATCCTTGAGGCTTCCGAGGAAAGCTATGAACGCGTAATGAAGATCAATCTTCAGGGCCCTTATTTCCTAACCCAACTCGCAGCGAACTGGATGGTTGAACAGCAAAAAACCGACAGTAACTTCCAAGGTTGCATAATCAACATCTCCTCAATGTCTTCGACAGTCGCATCCGTCAGCCGTGGCGAGTACTGCATATCGAAAGCAGGTGTCAGCATGGCGACAAAACTCTTTGCAGTCCGACTCGCGGAATTCAACATTCCCGTCTATGAAATACGCCCGGGAATCATCATGACCGACATGACCTCGGACGTCAAGGAAAAGTACGACAAGCTCATAGCGGAAGGAATACTTCTTCAGAAACGCTGGGGGCTTCCTGAAGACATAAGCAAGGCGGTGTCAATGATGGCAAGGGGTGACATCCCCTACTCTACAGGCCAGGTGATAACGATTGACGGCGGGTTCACCGTTGAGAGACTGTAGGAAGAAGTTCGAAAGTTCTAGAATTCGAAAGTTCGAAAGTTTTTGACTAAAACCTAAACCTCATATTTCACATAAGGATATTTCATGCAAAAAGAGAAACTTACAGTGATGTCTGGCGGCAGAAAAATAAACCTGCCATTAAACAGTGTTCACACTTTGATAATCGGAAGCGGCGCGGCCGGGCTCAATGCAGCCGTTCAGCTTCATGCAAGCGGTGTCAAAGACATTCTGATTGTAACCGAAGGCCTACAGAAAGGGACTTCGATAAATACTGGCAGCGACAAGCAGACCTATTACAAGATAGGGATGTACGGGGACAAAAATGATTCTCCATATCTCCTCGCCGAGTCATTTTACAACGGCGGGGGCATGCATGGGGATCTCTCCCTAGTGGAGGCTGCCCTTTCCGGACGCGCATTCTTCAATTTGGTCAATCTCGGCGTAGCGTTCCCACGCGACAAATACGGACAGTTTGTCGGGTATAAAACCGACCATGATCCATTCCGTCGTGCAACTTCGTTCGGCCCCTACACCTCGCGAGAGATGTGCAAAGTACTCATAAACGAAGTTAAACGCAGGAACATCCAGGTCGTTGAAGACCGCGTTGTTGTTTCCCTATTGACAACGGAGGACAAAAAGGAAAAGCGCGCCGCCGGCGCCGTAGTGATGAACTGCAAGGCGAAAACTCAGAACAGCGCGTTCGAAGCCTATTCCGCTGAAAATGTCGTCTTTGCAGCAGGCGGGCCTGGCGGACTTTACAAGACAAGCGTATATCCTGAAGTCCATACCGGCGCCATCGGACTAGCCTTGATGGAGGGGGCTAAAGCCCAGAGTCTTCCTGAATCACAGTATGGAATGGCCTCAATAAAATTCCGTTGGAATGTTTCGGGAACCTACATGCAAGTCATCCCTAAATTCATCAGCACCGATGCAGATGGGAAAAGCAATGAAAAGGAATTCATGAGGGAATACTTCTCCTCAGCGGGAGAAATGAACAGCATGATCTTCCTGAAGGGATATCAGTGGCCGTTCGACCCGAGAAAAGTATCGGGCGGCTCTTCAATTGTCGACATACTGGTCTATATCGAAACGGTATTGAAAGGGCGCAGGGTCTACCTGGATTTCAGAGAGAACTGCAAGGGGTTTGACTTAAAGGAATTGAGTGGGGAAGCGCATGAGTATCTTGAAAAATCAGGCGCACTTTTCGGGACGCCGATAGGACGGCTCAAAAAGATGAATGAACCGGCCATTTCCCTTTATCTTGACCATGGCATTGATATCAGGAAAGAACCTCTTGAAATAGCGGTATGCGCGCAGCACAATAACGGCGGGCTTGCCGGAAATATCTGGTGGGAATCATTGAACATGAAACATCTTTTCCCGCTAGGGGAAGTCAACGGTTCTCATGGGGTTTACCGTCCCGGCGGTTCGGCATTGAATTCCGGACAGGTCTCTGGATTCAGAGCTGCGGAGTACATCTCAAAAAAATACGCCGACACGTCACTGAATCAGAATCTTGCCAAGAAATCCGCTGAGAAAAAGATTAAAGAAATCCTAGAATGGATTGACAAATCCGGCAAATCCAAGAAGAACTGGCAGACCGTCAGAAACGAATTCCAGTTGAGAATGTCAAAAGCCGGAGCCCACATCCGCTCGGCAGCCATACTGAAGGATTCCGCTAAAGCAGCCTGGGAACAGTGGAAGGATTTAAAAGACAACGGCTGTGCATTCAAGAATGTGAAGGGCTTGGCGGAAGCGCTCCGCAATCTCCAGCTCTGTTTTGCACATGCGGTTTATCTTGAAGCTGTCCAGGCCGCAGTTAAGGCCGGAGTCGGAAGCAGAGGTTCCGCTCTTGTCCTCGATGAAAAAGGAACACAGGCTCACCTGAAACTTGACACCAGCTGGAAATTCCTCCCGGAAAATCCGGAGTTCAGGAATCAAGTTCTTGAAACTGCCGTCCTTCCAAACGGAAAAGTTGAGAACAAGTGGGTTCCAAGGCGTGAGCTCCCAAAGGACGATGCATGGTTTGAGACCGCCTGGGCTGCCTACCGCAACGGCGAGATCTATAAATAAAGAATCCTGCGGAATTTTTAAACAAGGAATTAGGGGGGAAAACCTAATTCCTTACTCTTACCCCGAGGTTGAAGTCCCATTTGAGGGGCTTGTTCATTTTTGGAAGAGGAGAATCCTTGACTTCACCTATCGCAACTCCGTATCTCCAGTCTGACGGACAGATTGCGATAAATCTGGCAAGCCCTCCTGTTCCACCCTGGAATTTAGTGAATCCGATTATGACAAGCGCTCCTTTTTCAGGAACCTTGTCCAAGTTTGCAATAGCTTCAGCCTGGGCGTAACCGTTATGCATCAGCCAAGATTCACCTTCAAGGGTCGGTGTCATATCGGTATCCAACGGTTCATGTCCGTGAAACAATATCTTCCTCTCGATGTGCAGGAACCTCAATGCTTCAAGCTTTACGCCCGGAAAACTCCTTTTCCTTGAAAAACCGGCTGAGGACCATAACTGCGACCAGTCGGAACGGACAAATACAACAGCGCCTTCCGGAATCTTCCCGTTTACCTTTTCCCATTCAAGCACGTCTGCAAGGGTCAGGTGGTAGGCCGGGTTCTTGGCTACTTTGGCAGCAACAGATATGACAACAAGCGGACGGACGGCGAACGTGGCGGGAAGTTCATCGATTGCGGGATATTCGGGATCCCAGTGCGCTGGAGCATCAATATGGGTTCCAAGCTGATCGCACGCCAAAATATATCTTGTGGATTCAAATCCCTCTTCCCTGTAGTTGTACGGTTTGCCTGACAGCGGATTGATCGCCGGGGCAAAAACCGATGGACCGAATCCGTCCCAAACCGGAATGGAAGGACTAATGGTATGGGTCATGTCAACATATTTGGCGTTTTTGAAGTACTGTTCGTAGACCTGCCACATGTCAACTTTGTTATTGACAGGCGGGGTTGCACATGAAGAAAGAAGCATTGTAAAGCATATAAATAATCCGAATATAATTATTTTTTTCATGTTGTCTCCTTTAATCCTAGCTGTTCGTTTTTAAATTTACCCTCAAGGAGTTTAAATTTATCATGAAACAGATTTAACTCCAGCCCGTTCTTGCTGTTTTATGCAGATAAACTGCAGAAGACAATGGCAAAGTCTTTTCCCGTAAGGCAACTCGGGATATAATCCCGAGATATAATCCCGAGATTGAGCTGCCTCGGGGTGGTACCCGAATGACGCTTAGTTAAGGTTTACCGGCGAGGTAACTCGGGTCTATCTGACCCGAGGGACGCGGGTCAGACAGACCCGAGCTACCTAAAAAAACACCTTATCTAAGCGGCATTCTGGGTGGTACCCCGAGTTACTTTGAATAAGATGACATGTGTAATACAGTACCTAATACACAATAGAGGTTTTTATGATTACATTTAAGAGTCGAAGTCAGAACAATTCCCATAGGATCGGGGAGAGTGTTTTTGGCAAATATGGAAGCGGCAAAGGCAATCTTTCCACAATATTTTTCATAGTCATCCCACAGGATGACGGATTATCCGCCTACGCAGAGAAGAACAGCTACGGCGCGACAAGATGGCTTGTTGGATTAGCGGATTATTGGGTTTGTAAAAACAGTTCATAGCTAATAGTTCACAGCTCTCTGTTTAGCTACTATGACCTTTCAGCTATCAACTATTGCTGCAACCATCCAGCAATCCAATAATCCAATCAATAAAAGGAGCGCAATAAAAATGAAAACTAAAAATGAAATCTGCCGTTGCCCATGGGCTGACTTGAGCAAACCCGACTATGTTGAATATCACGACAAGGAGTGGGGCGTACCCCTCCATGACGACCGACGCATATTCGAATTCCTCATTCTTGAGGGAGCGCAAGCTGGTCTGAGCTGGTACACCGTGCTTCGCAAGCGGGAGAATTACCGCATCGCCTTTGATTATTTCGACCCTGTGAAAGTAGCCAAGTATGACGAGGAAAAGTTTCAGGCACTCATCGCAAACCAGGGAATTATCCGCAACCGAGCAAAAATCCTGGCCGCGATTAACAATGCAAAAAGATTCCTGGAAGTTCAGAAGGAGTTCAGAACTTTCGACAGCTACATCTGGAAATTTGTCGGAGGAAAGCCAATTGTGAATAAAATAAGGACATTGGAAGATTACCGGGCAACAAGCCCTGAGTCGGACGCGCTGAGCAAAGACCTGCTAAAAAGAGGTTTTAAATTCGTAGGCTCCACCATATGTTATGCGCACATGCAGGCCACTGGAATGGTAAACGACCATATGGCAAACTGCTTCCGAAGACGGGAAATAATCGCCAGCAATAGAGTTTAATGGGAAAGATGCTTCCTGAGGCAGGCTTCTGCGATTTCCGGCCATCTCAGCTCGAATGCGTGCGTAATCATGCGGTGTTCAAGAAGTTCACGGTCAATTGTTGACAACAGGATTGCCAGAGACCTGTGACTTATTGAATTGCCGTTGTCGAACGCGACGTTGAAATAGTTTTTGAGTGCCACATTGACCAGCGCTAAAACCTTGTTTCCGGAGGGTTTGACAATGGCCTGATGGAATTCCAACTCGAGTAGTTCGTGTTCTTCCAGGTTTTTGACTTTCTTGACTGCAAAAGCCTCAAGTTTCCCCATTGCAATACGGACAGTCTCGATATCTTTTTCACTTGCATTAGTGACCGCATCGCCAATCGAACCTATTTCCAGGCGGCGCCTGAGGTCAAAGAGACCTTCAATATTGTCCGGTCCGAAAAAAGAGATGTGGCTCAACGTACGCTCGAGAACTTTGACAAAATCGGTTTTGGCTATCTTGAAAGAGCTTCCGCGCCTGGACTCAATAATTCCCAGCCCCTTGAGATAACTGAACGCCTCCCGCAAAATCACCCTTGAAACCCCGAACATCTTGATCATTTCAACTTCGGAAGGAAGGCTTTCACCAGCCTGGAGTTTTTTCTCACGGACAAAATCAAGGATGCGCTCTATAGTCGTAAATGTCAGAGTTGCAGCAGGAACATTAGTTTTCATTTTACTGCTCAATACCTTCCTGAATTCGTTAGGGGAAAAATCGCGTCAGCAGAGTGAAGCGGCTATCCGCCTAGGAGCCTGTCGGACTTAGAAAAAACTGTTGGCATTAACTTGCGTTTTGCACTTTTTGTTAGTAGTAGTGCAATTTATTGCACGTTCTTTTAAGATAACGGCGTATAAATTCGCCTACTACAAACGAAATCAAAATGCACTCGCTTCCCAAGTCCGACAGGCTCCTAGGCGGACTGTAGCCACGTCACTGCTGACGTGCTAGTTGATTGCAGGTTATAATACCATGTCGGAAAGGAATTTTCAAAGACAAAGAAGTATTATTTATTTAAAATATAACATCGTATCATGTTGACATATTCGAATTATTGTTATATAATCCAATAATTAGTAATACTAATAAGGAGAAAATGATGAATACCCATATAACTAGCAAATTGTACGAGAAAGCCAAAAAGATAATTCCAGGTGAAGTGCAGCTTTTCAGCAAGAAACCAGAACTCTTCGCCCCGGGCGCATGGCCTGCATATTACAGCAAGGCCTCCGGCTGTGAGGTTTGGGATTTGGACAATAACCATTACTACGACATGTCAACCAACGGCATCGGCGCCTGCCTGTTCGGATTCAATCACCCTAAGATATCCGAAGCGGCAAAAAAGGCCATTGACAACGGCTGTATGAGCAGCCTGAACCCTCCCGAGGAAATCGAATTGGCGGAAAAGCTCTGTGAACTGCATCCCTGGGCATCAAAAGCGCGGTTCACAAGATGTGGCGGAGAATCAATGGCGGTGGCTGTCAGGATAGCGCGTGCGGCAACCGGGCGTTCAATGATAGCGGTATGCGGGTATCATGGATGGCATGACTGGTATTTGGCATCCAACCTGGAGAATGATGCATCATTGAATGGCCATCTGCTGCCAGGACTTGAGCCACTGGGAGTGCCGAAAGAATTGACAGGCACAGTCAAGGTTTTCGCTTTTAACGATACCGAAGCATTAAAAGGGATAATTGAGAAGTACGGCAGCAAGCTTGCAGCAATAGTGATGGAGCCGTGCAGACACCATTTTCCGAACGCTGATTTCATAAGCATGGCCCGCGAAGGCGCCAGTAAAACAGGTGCTGCACTTATATTCGACGAGATCAGCATCGGCTGGCGCCTGCACTATGGCGGTGCTCACATGAAAATCGGGTTGAATCCGGATATTGCGGTTTTCGCAAAGGCGCTCGGCAACGGACATCCTATCGGCGCAATTATCGGTATACAGGCATTCATGGACGCCGCCAAGTATTCATTCATAAGCAGCACCTACTGGACTGAAAGGGTCGGGCCTGCCGCCGCACTTGCAGTTCTCGATCAAATGTCAAAAACCGATGTTCCCACATATATTGCAGGTATAGGCCAGGCTGTGAAAAAAGTCTGGAGGGATACGGCGGCAAAACATGGATTGAGTGTTAATGTTGATGACGGATTTCCATGCTTCTCGCAATTTTCCTTTGAACATAAGCAATCACAGGAAATCAAAACTTTATTCACCCAGTTCATGCTCCAGGAGGGTTTTCTGGCGGGAGTCGGGTTCTACCCCAGTATGGCACACAGCATGGATATAGTTGAAAAATACGGGGTGGCAGCGGACAAGGTTTTCGGGAAATTGTCAAAAATAATTGAAACAGACAGCGTTGCCAAAAGTATGACAGGTCCGGCTGCGCAGAAAACTTTTGCCAGGCTTGTTAAGTAGAGGGAATCAAATTTTTTCCCTGCGGGAAAAAATTATTTAGATTTAACGTTAAGGAATTTCAAAGATATTATTTAAAACCTTTAAAGTGGCAAAAGCCCGGATTTGTTGTGGCCGCGCCACTCAGCTGGCGCGTATTTCCTACAGAGCGGCAGCAGAGTGCCGCTGCTACAGCAGTTGACGTAAAGTTGCGGCCCTTTGCCGCCTATCATAAAAAGGGAAGGGGAAACTTAAAATGATTCTAAAAATAGAAGATATTGACGAGAGAATTTGGCGGGATGAATTAGATAGCTTTGTCCCGATGGAAATCCACGACGCGCATACACATGTCTACCGCTGGTCCGATTCATTGCATCCGGAAAAAGAGTCCGCATCATTGAGAATCATGTATTCCGAATCTGAAGGGAAAACAAAGGATTTGATAGAGGTGGACTCCACATTGATGCCCGGGCGCAAAATCGTGTCCAGGTTCACCACCGGGTTCCCTTTCGTCCATTGCAATTTCGAGGCCTCCAACGCCTTTATCCGTCAACAGGTGGGGGACGATCCCAATTCAGGGGCTCTTGCGCTTGTCAGCCATGGGACAACAGATGAACGATTGGAATCCTTGATTACCAAAGAAGGATTTGTCGGAGTAAAACCCTACCGTTTCTATTCAAACACCGGGGATCCTGTGAATTGCCGGATCGGGGATTATCTGCCGGAACGCCTGCTCAAGATACTGAACCGTACAGGCGGCATTGTGATGCTTCATCTCGCCAAGAAAGAAGGGATTGCCGATCCTGACAATCTCTCCGACCTCGAGCGGCTGACCGGACTTTATCCGAATGTCCAATGGAACCTCTGCCATGCGGCACGCAGTTATCTGCCATATTTCCTGGAGAAGAACGCAGACCGCATACGCGCCATCCCAAACCTCTGGAGCGATATTTCGTCCGTCTGCGACTCCGATGCCCTTACCGCTCTAATTAAAATCATTGGTCCGGACCGTGTGATGTACGGAAGCGATGACCTGTCAGTCTCCGCACGGCGCGGGAAATATATCACCTTCGGATATGCATGGGTGGAAATGAATGCACAGAATTCACCGTTCCATCCGGATCATTGTGACCCGCGTATGACCTACATACGCTATGAATCAATAAGAGCCCTAAAGAGAGCCGCAGGGAATCTGGCTCTGACAAAAAAACAGATACAGGATCTGTTTCTCGGAAACGCCAGGGCATTGCTGGGTATTGTAAAATCCAAAAATACTTAGAGATTGTTAGGATCATATCCAAAGGGGAAAAAGACGGATAATGAAAAAATCGGCGATATTGTGATTTATAAGGACTGCAAGTATTTTTCTGATCACTTCATAGTAATACGCAATATTTTTGAGAGGATTCTCTTGATGGAAGGTCTTCCAGTGGTCAATCAAAATTTGCTTGAATGTTGATTTGGAGATATGTTTAAAGGTGATGTCTCATTTTTGACCCGCAATAAAGAAAAGGCAAATTGGCACAGAAAACAATATCTTTTTCATCTATCTTGAGGAGATTCGCAGAAAGATGGAATTAAGAAGTCCCGGCGTAGCCGGTTAAGTCCATGTGATTTCAAAAACATCTTGCACAACTGTAATACTTAAAATCACATTAGGTGTTTATGAAGAAAATGAAATCCATAGACAAGAGCAGCACGCCGCTATACAAGTATAAGCTTACCAATCAACAGATGATTGACTTTAACATCCATTACCTTAATTTGACTTCATCACCTATTTTTGATATGCACCTGCAGGCGGAGCTGGGAGTTGTACTGAGTGGACGAACGGCCCGCTATTCCAGAGGCGCCTATAATGAACTGCCTCGCGGCGGTGTGTGGCTTGCCGGAATGCTTGAGCCGCATGGCAGACAGGCATTGGAGAAAAATACCAAGGTTGCAGTATTCATCATCAATATGGATTTTCTTTATCTCACCGATATTCCGAATGTGAATGTCCGATTATGGCAGGCTCCTTTCAATACTCCTGCAGAGCATCGCCCAAAGTTGATAGGTGAAGAATTTGCAGTGCAGGCCGAGCGCCTAGAGCACTTGCTGACTGCCAACAGCGACCCAGCAATGCAATCGACGCAGATTAAATTGACCCTGCTCGAAATCCTGTTGCATGTGAATCGTATCGGGACATTTAGCCCCGGAAATAATGTAATCTGCCCAGATATCAACGATATTGGGCTGTTACGCCCGGCATTTGAATTGATATACAAGTCTTCGCATCCTGTGAACACAAACGAAGCGGCAAAGCTCTGTAAGTTGACTCTTCCACGCTTTTCAAAGCTTTTTAACCAAGTAACTAACGCTTCATTCAGAAAGTTTTTTCTGAGACACAAGCTCAATCAAGTGGCCCACGAACTGAAAAACAGCAACAGTTCTCTTGACGAATTATCCGAAAAATGGGGGTTTGCCACCAAAAGCCATCTTCTCAACCGCTTCAAGGAACACTATAAGGTCACCCCGGCAGTTTACCGCAATCATTTCCATGAAGCTAAATAACTGATTTAATTCCGCCGAATAATTCCGTCAAAGCAAAAATATTACTTTGTAAAAGTGCAACTTATTTACGCAATGATGCAACTGAAAACTATTGTATCAAATCATATTTTCTGATATTATAAATACATAATATGAAAAACATATTCGTCCAACAACAGGCGGAATGACATGAACAAATGCAATGGTATAAAAAGTTTCATTTTAGACAATATAATAAATCGTAAACCTCGAATCCATAATGTTTTTACTCTCATTGAACTTCTCGTTGTAATCTCTATCATCGCAATTCTTGCAGGAATGTTGCTTCCTGCGTTGAAGGGTGCCAGGGATATGGCATATAAGTCTAAATGCGCCGGTAACCTCAAGCAGCTCGGGCTTGCGGACCTTATGTATTTAAACGATACAGGTTTTCACGCCGCCCGTTGGACTGGCAGTGGTATTGGCTTCGGTTATAGCGACGGCTACTGTCTCGATGACTATGCCCCGGACATTCTTGACAAAAACAAACGGCCTCCCGGAATTGGCGCTATTAAACCCTCATGGCAGGGACCGCAGGGATTAAATGGCGGCATCAGCGGATATGCCTGCCCGTCTTATGTATGGAACACAGCTGCTTCGAATCAGACTACTACGCCCCAGTTCTCCATAGGAATCAATAATGTGGGATTTAGCGCCAAAAATCTCCCCGAATGCGACACCCCCCTCAAGAAGGTGCAATGGAAGAACTGGTTGAACGGTATCCGAATCAAGAATCCTTCAGAAGTTGGATATTTCGGAGATGTGTGGGGATCTTCATCCTGGACTGCAGGCTGTCCGCGCATCAGGATTGCACAAGGAGAGACACCTTATTCGGGTATAGATTTCCGGCATAACATGTCAGTCAATAACCCATACGTTGGGACTGCAAATACGGCTTTTATGGACGGGCATGTCGCAGGTGTTGAATTTCGCTATACTGACTCTACTTGGGAAACAAGGAATGAATATAAATTATTCTGGGGCACTCTCACTTCCCTGTTCCCGTAGACGTGTATCTGGAGAAACAATCAATCAAATAATTCATGCTAAGGAGTAGTGTAATGAAAAAATGCATATTGACAGGATTAAGTGTTTTTGCCATGGCGTTTACAGTCAGTGCGGTGGATCTGGTTAAGAACGGGGAAGCGGTTGCCGAGATTGTAATCTTGGAAAATTCAGCACAAGGCATCAAAACCGCAGCCGAGGAATTGCAGCGCCGCCTGACAGAAATGTCAGGTGCGAAACTCGCAATCGTCACTACAGTTTCTCCGGATGTAAAAAATCAGGTTTACGTAGGTGAGAGCGAATACACCCGTAAACTTGGCGTTAAAATGGATGACATCAAATTTGACGGGTTCAAGATTATCGCGGACAAGAATTATGTTGTTCTTGCCGGCAAAGACATTTACCACTCCGCTAAATCCTTTACAACGTTCGCCGACTTGTCAAGGGGAGCTCTTCAGGCTGCGTGGGAAAAATTCTGCGGACACAAATGGAGGGGACCGCTTTTTTACGTCTATGGCGATTTCAGTAAGGAATGCGGCTTTCACATGAACGACGGAACAGGCACCTTGTACGCAGTTTACGAAATGCTTGAACAGTTGGGCATGCGTTGGTACATGCCGACTGAAATCGGCATCGTCATCCCAAAGCTCCAAAACATTTCCGTAAACGCGCAGAACCTCAAAAAGGAGCCGGAATTCCCTCAGAGAATCTTTTGTAACGGGGGACGCGCAGGGTTGAAAGATGAATTACTATGGTATAAATCAATGAAAGCAGGTACTTCTTTCGTCATGCCTTTTTACCACGCAGTCGGACGCCTGACTTACTTCGGCAAAGACGCAATCCAGGATTATTTTGGTGTAGTCAACGGCAAAATCAATTACCAGGCACCCAAATTGACCAGCGAAAAACTCCGCTCGGATTTTATCGAATTTCTTGAATTCACAAACAAGGCTTACCCGGGGATAGAATACGACTGCCTAGGCCAGCCAGACGGTTGGTCTCTCATGGACACTGCCGACGCTGCTTCGGGCTGGGACAAGGCTGAACGCGGAACATATGGCCGTTTCAGCGATTATATGTGGGATTTCAATATGGACATCCGCAAGCGCATCATGCAGAAACAACCGGACAGGAAATTCACGGTCTTTGCTTACTCCGGCACCACGATGCCCCCAAGTAATGTCAATAAAATTCCAAAAAATGTCACAGTGGGGCTTCTCCAACACTGCACGCTGTGGATGTTGCCGCCAAGCAACAAGGATTTGGAACTCCGCGATGAATGGTTGAAAAAAATGGAGGACGGTAAAACCCAATTGTTGATACGGGATCATTACCTGGAACAGGCCCCGATTCGCAATACCCCGCCCGTGCCGGTCATCTTTACTAAATTCCTGAAAGAAAATCTCAAAGGGGCATACGATAATTGCGCCGGCTATAACGTGGAAGTGCCTTGGACTCCCAGTGTTGAACGAACAAATAATAAATCAGACTTGAATCTGCGCCGCCCAGGGCTTTCCCACCTGATGATTTATCTGCACAACCGCCTCTGCTGGGACAGGAATCTTGACATGCAGTCGGTACTCGACGAGTATTACAAACTTTTCTTCGGCCCGGCAGACGCGGAGATGAAAGAGTTTCACGAGTTCGCGGAATCCGTATGGGTTCGTCCTGAACCCCGTGAGATCACTGTAGTCGGCGGTTTCCTGAAACCGGCTGACGTGGATAAGTATTTTGATATTCTCAAACGCGCTAAAGCCAAGGCCGGCGACACCGTCTACGGGAAAAGAATTGATTTAATTGCCGCTGAAATGGAACCGCTGAAAATCCTTTTCGGAAATCTAAAGCGCAGCGGCCCTTATTTCCAGGGACACACAGAGACAGAAGACCCGGAAATTAACGGTGATCTCAATAAACCGTTCTGGCGAACCCGCGCTGATACTTTTAATCCACTGCGTGACATGGTCACCGGCAAGATCCCGTCCCATGTTAGCACCAGCGTGTCTTTCCGCTGGTTGAAAGATAATTCCGCTCTGGTCATAGGAATTGAATGCTTTGAGCCCAAAATGGATAACTTGCGGGCTTCATGCAAGGATCGAGATTCCATGGCGATATTCAACGATGACAACGTTGAAATATGGCTTGAAACACCGCAGGGGATACGTCCCAAGATAGTAGTCAATCCCGCAGGTGCCGTGTTGGATGAATGCCTCACCAGCAAAGTGGAGGATCTGCCCCTGTTCTACACTGTCAATGACGTGGCGGTGAAAAAGTATCCGGATCGCTGGACGGTGGAACTGAAAATCGAAACCAAACCGATTTCAGGCGAGCGCCCGACAGCGACATTCCCCTGGGGTGTAAACATCTGCAGGAAGCGCCTAGCAGGGAACACTCCTGAAAGTTACATGCTTTCCCCGAGTGGAACAAACTTCAAAGACTTGAAAAGCATGGGAAATCTAATTCTTAAGTAAACGATAAAGCGAGGGGAGGCTAGTCTGCAAGAACAGATATTTTATGAGGAAAATATGGAAAATTTCAATGAAAACAATAGATAGCCAATTTAAAAACTCTGAATTTTCCAGAGTTTTGAGATCGGTTTGGATTAGTCCGGCAAACCAAAGGAGATCATTATGATATCGGATCGTTTTCGCAAAATAGCATTCGCATCAATGCTGGTATTCACACTTGCAACGGCCGACACGGAGGCGGCAGCAAAGGATAAGCCGAAGGAAATCGATGCAGCAATATTTCTTGCGCCATTCAACAATTCATTGAACATCGAAGCAGGCAGCATAGAGGTAAGGTTCTGCCTGAACTATTCTTTCGATGAAAACTTACGGCCGGAGTCATCAAGATGCACGCCTTTTTCATTTCTGCGAATATACAATAAAGACGGATCCTCGCTGTCTGAAAAAGATGAAAACGAGCCGTTTCTGTTTACTGTCCAGCAGAACAGAGGGGCCAACTCTATCGGCTTTTTAACACAATATTACTATATGAAAAAAAATATGCCTCCCCCAGACGACAAACGGTTTATCTTAGTCATTGGCGGCGATAAGGATAAAGGAATATGGCTGCTTGAAAAAGAATGGCATTCCATTGCAGTCACATGGAAGGTTGAAAACGATGGACTTCACACCGAAATGTTCCTTGATGGCAAATCGCAGTCGAACAGAATATTCCCGATAAAAGAAGGCACTATTCGCCCCTTTTCCAAGGATGACCTGATCGGGATTGGCGGCCTCAGCCTTTCTGCTGCCACAATTCTTTCCTACCGCATTTCGAATAGGGTTCGCACAAATGATGAAATAGCTTCTAAAAACCCTTTAGAACCAGATGAAGCGACGACGTTTTTCCTTGACGGAAATACAGCAGCAAAAAACGGTAAATATGATGCAAAAGAATTCGGCAAAATGAATAAGAAGGGCCAAATAGACACAGGTAAAACCGGTGCTTTTTTCGGAAAATTCAAAATCGTCCCCACCCCGAACGGAAAAGCCATCCAGTTCTTCGACAAGCTTTCAAGATGACATGTTTTTTTAATTCGGCTATATGATAGATGAAAGGAAATGTTCAAATGAAAATGGCAGCTAAAATGACAATATTCAATTCCAAGTTTTTTTTATTCGGCACACTGTTTCTCTTGAATTCCCTTAGTTGTGTTAGCGCGGAGGACGGAAAGATTGTTGGCACATTCGCTGATTCCTGGGTGGAAAACCCACCAGTTGGCTGGCAGCAACTGTCAAACGAAAAGGGAGAAATAGGCAAGACTGTCAACTATGTTCCACTGACTTACTCCCGGGAAGAAAAAGTATATGCAAATAGTTCAGGAGATATAAAGGGTGGCAATCGCAATATTGAAGTACCGTGCTTTGTAAAAGAGCAAATGCAGCGGTATGCCATTTCCGCTTATACTTTTCAGGATGACTATGAAAATGGGATATGGTTGACCAATGGTAATTTGCTGAGTATTGCCGGTATTGGGGTCGATGTTAGAATATATTTGAATGACATTTTAAAATACAATTCCTCGGTGAAGCGAAGCCGGACCCCACTTTATTTTCAGTGTGATCTTGGCAAGGTGAAAAAAGGTGATACGGCTTATGTTGCGGTATCTTCCAGCAGCAATCAGAATAATAATTGCAGACTTTATTATACGTTAGAGAGTTTCCCTCCTGGTACCCACCCCATAGGCCCAGCAAAAATAATATCAGGTGATATTACGGATGTTGTTCAACAGCTGGAACCTAATGGCCGTGTGGTTGAAAAGTTTATGAGGAAACACGGCGAACAGTGTGAACAAGCCCTGAAAAACAAACCTGAGCTTGTTTTTATAGGTGATTCAATTACAGGCCGTTGGACATCTGATAGCATGGAGAAATATTTCCAAAAATACAGGACTGCTAATTTCGGGGTGGGAGGCGATTCGGTGCAGAATGTTGTTTGGCGGATTGAAAACGGAGTAATGGACAAGATCCAGCCTAAGGTTATTGTCCTCCTGATAGGTACAAACAATGTTTCTTCTAAATTTACTCCGGAGGAAATTTTCAGTGGTATTGCAACAATAGTAAAGTTGCTTAATCAGAAAACGCCCGACAGCAAGATATTGCTCATGGGAATATTTCCCAGAGGTGAATCCATCCATAATAATCCATTCTATGAAACTATTAAGATTGCTAACGCCAATATCTCCAAGTTAGCGGACAATAAAAAAATATTTTATATGGACATTGGGCAGAAACTTGTTGAACCGGACGGATCTATTTCTAAAGAAATTATGAAAGACCGCTTGCACATAGGGGCTAAAGGGTTCGAAGTCTGGGGCAGTTCCATAGCCCCGCTTATTAATGATATGATGGAAGGCAAATAGTTGAAAAAGATAAAAATTCCGGAAAATAAAAAGGAAACTTATAGTTAATGAATATGAAGGAACTTTTGCAACTGTTTAAATCGGTTATTGATCGGGAATGGCTTGAAGAGCATGTTGTGGCGCTAACAGAAATTGAACGTGGCCAAACTTTTAACTCTTATGCCAAAGCTGCGGATTATGTTCATTCGTTACTTCTTGAAAATGGGTTCCCTTCGGAGAAGGTTCGTTTCCCTGCCGATGGTAAAACTGTTTATCAGGATAAACGCACGCCTCTGGCTTGGGATGCATCGATAGGTCGGATTACTATCAAATCATCGCCAATTGCCTTTGCGGATGCGGTTGTTGCCGATTTTAGCAAGGATGCTTTTGCTTTGATTAAACATTCAGTTGCAACACCGCCTGGAGGAATTGTGACCAGACTTGTGACTGAGCCCCAGGTGCTTGCAGGAGAAGATTGTACGGGTGCCATGGTACTGCTGGAACCGACCACCCCTCCACGCCCTCCCATATTGAAAACTGTACTTGATTTAGGAGCAGCGGGAATTGTTTCTGAGTTTTTGACAGGAGGTCTTGACACCCCAGACAGCCTTCAATGGGTTACTGCCTGCACTGAGGGGAACAACTGGCACGTGCAATCAGAGGATCGAGAGTTTATTGGTTTCAGTGTTACTCCAAGAGTCGGGCAGAAATTACGTCAGGCGGTAAATACGGGAGAGGTTAGCATTCTAGTTGAATCAGATGGGCGGCGCTATGAAGGAGATCTCTATGGAGTTACATCCCTTATTCCTGGAAAACAGGCTAAAGAACTATGGATAACTGCACATCTTTATGAACCACTGATAAATGACAACTCCTCAGGTGTAATCGGAGCCATAGAAATAGTGCGACAGCTTAGGCACATGATTGATGATGGGACATTGCCTCCTCTTGAGTTTTCCATACGCCTTGTATTTGCCATGGAAATGTACGGTTTTGCCGCTTTCGCTGATTATTTTGGCGGTAATCTGCGTGAAAGGGCGATAGGCTCAATTAATATGGATGCCTTGCCTAACGGCCGTGATGGTTCTCGGTTTTCAGTGACACTGGCACCTCCAGCTGTACCATTTTTCGGCAATTATCTTATGGAAGATCTGGTGGAAACATATCAGAAGGATTTTGACAATACGTCATTTCAGAAAATAAGCGATGGGTATTGCGATGACCTTTTTTTAAGCGATTCCACTACTGGGCTACCAGGAATCTGGCCAATGTCTCTTGGTGGGAAATATTGGCACAGTTCAATCAAAAATGCAGACTTCCTTGATATGGATAAATTTGTCACTGTTGAAGCATTTATCGCTGCTTGGGTGACTTCTACAGCTACATTGAATACCACAACTCTTCCTAAAGTTCTGAAACGTGCAGTTGCGTTGGCAGATCGGCATCTGAAGGAGGAATCAATTGATTGTCAAATCCGCCCTGGTACAGACCAGGGAGAACGGATGGATTACCTCCTGAAAATAGAATCAGAACGAATTTCCAGTTTCAGACAGGTTGGCGATATTCCGGAAATATGTCAAAGTATCAACTGTTTGAAAATGCCCAAAAATATTCTGCCTGTTGCATTAAAAGGAACTTCTACTCCATGGTTTGATTATGCGGCAACCATTATTCCTTCGCGCGTTCAAATCGGATTTCCATATGATTTGATCAAGATTCCAAAAGAGGAGAGGATCTCGCTCCCGGACGGTGTCATCTATGGGCCATTTGCCAGAATTTTAGCTAATATGGATGGGCGGAAAAATTTGTGCCGTATTCTGGAGGAGGCGGAATGGGAGACCCGCCAGATATTTGATGAAAAGAAAGTGAAAAAATATCTTAATGCGATTATGTATCTAGCAGAGGCTGGTTACTTGAAGGTTCAGGCTGCTGAAACACTTAATGTGGCAATGATTTCCGATGCGCTAAAAAGGCTTGGTATTAATAAAAATGAATTATTGCTAGTTCACAGCAGTAATTCTGGATTAGGCTATATCAACGGTGGCGCGAATGCGATCATTAACGGCATAAAAAAAGCAGTGGGTGCTGGGGGCACTTTACTGATGCCGACCTTTACCCGTCCGTATTTGGGTTTCGAAGGGTGCCTGAATAAAGGGTTGAATTACCGCCCATATGATCCTTCTTCAATTGACCAAGTCTGTACAGGACAAGTACCTCGCACCCTTTTAAAACGCCATAAAGTGCTTAGAAGTGCACATGTGACGCATTCTTGGGCCGGACTCGGAAAGTTAGCGGCGGTTTGCTTGAACGAACATCAGTTGTTGGATCCGCCGGCGTCGGCAAACAGTCCGATGGGAAAGGCTTTATCAATGAACGCGAAACTGCTGTATTTTGGCTGTGATATTAACGCAAGCACTTTCATTCATTTTTTGGAAGACCAAGCCAAGGTGCCGTTTTTGGAAAATGCAGTAGTCAAAATTCGCACTCCTTCAGGACGGTTCCGCACTGAAATTATTCCAAGACACTTTTCAGGGCATCGGGATTTTTACAAGGCGCCAGCGATTGAAAGCAAATTCTTTCAACGAGCAGTAGCAGGCGGACTCGAAATCAGAAATGAAAAATTGGGATTGGGAACATTGTATCTGATTGAATTGAAGCAGTTTTACGAAATAGGCATGCGTCTTTTTGCGGAAGATCCCGCAGTGAGCTTGTGCGATAACTCAGAATGCCGATTCTGTCAGAGTTACCGATGAGGCATCGCATACTATTAAACTATTCTTGGATTGAGTTGTAGTTTTATAATGATAATTCTAAATAATCAGGAGAATTGAATATGGCTCGCGTGGCTTTCATAGGCGCCGGAAGTTTCGGCTTCACCAGGACTCTAGTAAAGGATATACTGACATTCCCCCTGCTCAGAGACTCCACAATTGTCCTCATGGACATCAACACCGTAAGGCTTGACTACATAACCAAGGCCGTCAATAAAATCATAGCCGCGGGGAACTATCCCGCAAAAGTCGTTTCCACGACAAACAGGGAGGACGCACTGAAAGGGGCCGATGCGGTAATCTGTACAATCCTCAGCGGAGATGTCGAGATCTGGCGGCATGACATCGAAATCCCGAAAAAATACGGTGTGAACATAAACGTCGGAGATACTCGCGGCCCGTCAGGGATCTTCAGGATGCTCAGGACAGTTCCTGTAATGCTGGGCATATGCAAAGACATGGAGAGGCAGTGTCCTAATGCGATATTGCTCAACTACACGAATCCGATGGCCATGCTTTGCCACGCCATGCAGAAAACCTCCATGATCACAGTTTCCGGACTCTGCCACAGCGTACAGGGAACTGCCGAAATGCTTGCTAAATGGGCCGGCACACCCTATGAGGAGGTCGATTACGTTTGCGCAGGGATAAACCACCAGGCATGGTATCTTGAATTAAAGCACAAGAACAACGACCTCTATCCAATTCTGAACAGGGTTGTACGCAATGAGAAAAAGATCTACAATCATGACCAGGTAAGGAATGAAATGTTCATACATCTTGGATATTACGTCACAGAATCCAGCGGACACAGCTCCGAGTACAACGCCTGGTTCCGCAAACGTCCCGACCTCCTGAGGAAATACTGCACGACAGGCACGGGCGGGAATCCAGGACATTACGGATTCATCCTCGACAAATATTTGGAACTCGGGAAGAACAGGAAATGGCAAAAACAAATCGAGGCATGGCTCACAAAACCGGAAATAGACATCAGCCGAGGACGTGAATACGCCGCCTTCATCATAAACGCATGGATGGGCGGAGACCTTTTCAAATTCAACGGGAATGTCCCGAACAATGGGATCATTACAAATTTGCCATATGGCGCATGTGTCGAAGTCCCTGTTGTCGCAGGCCGGAATAGGCTTGATTCAATACATGTAGGAGAACTCCCTCCTCAGCTTGCCGTCCTGAACAACATAAGCGTTGCAATCGAAAACATGGCCGTCGACGCCTCCCTGAACGGCGATCCGGAAATGGTATTCCATGCAATCGCCTATGACCCGCTTACGTCAGCCGTGCTTTCACTTGCTGAAATAAGAAAGATGGTGCAGGAGATGCTCAACAAAAACAGAAAATGGCTCCCACAGTTCAAGAACCTGAAGATCATTTGAAAATGAAACAGGATCAGCCATCCGCTTTATGAGACAATAATATAAATTATGGAATTCAAAAAAAGGATTTTTTAATGAAAAAGATTCGCGACATCGTAATCTATAAGGACGACCAGTTCTTTTGCGCTTTCCCATCGGTTGTCAGGCTATTAAATGATGAATTGCTGGTTGCGTTTCGCCGTGCGCCGGATCGCCGTGTTTATGGTGGCCAATGCGCGCATTCCGATCCGAACTCGCAACTTGTCCTTGTTAGATCCCTTGATGAGGGAATGACGTGGACGCAGTATCCGGAACTGATTTACGCCCACCCGATGGGCGGTTCACAGGATCCTTGCATGACACTTCTGCGGGATGGAAGCATCCTGTGTTCAAGCTACCTCTGGGTTCTCCAGCCCCGCTGCCCTGTCGGAGTGTGCTACAACAATCTTGGATGGGAGTGGACTTTCGGCGGCGGTTATCTTATGCGTTCACTGGATTGCGGACATCACTGGGAAGGCCCGATAATTCCGCCACCAGCATCTGGATGTACCGGAGTTGACGCCCTGGGTAATCCGTTTCCTGCATACAACAGAGGCAATATCCTTGCCGCTAGAGACGGGCTGCTTTACTGGGCGGTAGTTCGGTCTGACAGCGAAGTTGTGCAACCAGGAAGATTACGTCCCCCCACCTCCGTTCACCTGATGTTTTCTTCCGATCGCGGCAGCACGTGGCAATACCGGTGTCCAATTGCAGCAGATTCGAAGGTGGGATTCAACGAGACATATCTTTACGAGACCGCAGACGGAGACATTGTCGCCTTCCTCCGGACAGCGGACAAAGAAGGCAAAGTTCAAAACGCCATTGCCCGCTCACGCAACCGAGGCATGAGTTTTGAACCTTGGCAGAATGCTGGATTCTATGGACACCCGCACTGCGCCGTTAGGCTCAATGACGGATGTGTGCTTCTTGTCTATGGATACCGGCTTAAACCATACGGCATCCGCGGAAGAGTGCTGAATCCGGAATGCACAGACATCTGCGAGGCAAAGGAGTTTATAATCCGGGACGACGGTGGTTCTGCCGATCTGGGCTATCCGTGGCCAGTCGTTTTTCCGGACGGGAGAGTTCTTATAGTTTATTATTTTAACCTTAACGAAGCGCTTCCTTCCACATGGCTGGAGGCAATAACTGCTAATAACGGTGGGCAAGCATACGAAGGGGTTACGGCAGGGGCGGGTGGAGGTATTCGCCATATTGCAGGCACTTGGCTGGAAAAATGACATCTTTTCTTCCAATCAATAGAGGAAAATTCTAAATTCTGGAAATTTTAACAAAAAACAAAGAAAATGCCATTTTAAAACTATGAAAAGTTTAGAGTTTTGAATTTGGCTCAAAGGAGATATATGAGGAAAAGAATGTTTCTGGCGTGTGGAATGATTTTTGCAACGACTGTCTTCGGGGATACCCCTGCGGAGGATTTCCAGACCGCAATCAAACTTTATAACGGCGGCAAATTTACAGAGGCTGAAGAGGCTTTTGTCAGGCTGAGTGAGCAAAAGACTTCCCCGCAAGGCTATGATGAAAGCCTTTCATACGCCGCATATAGTGCCGGACAACAAAAGAATATCGAGAAGGCGATGGAATATACAGGAAAAATCAAAGATAAGTCATTGAACACACTTTGCCGGATGAAACTTCTGGAGATGCAGCAAAAATGGGATGAAATAATTTCCCTGTCCAAAGATGAGGATTTTGACAAATGGCCTGAACATCTAATATATGACGCATATATTCTACGCGGAAATAACTATTCAAGAACCAAAGATGCAGAAAAAGCCGAGAAAGATTTCCTCGCTGCAGGTAAAAACACAGTCGATCAGCTCAAAAAAGCGTATGTTTATCAGTACCTCGGCTATCTGTATCGCGAAGTCAGCAAGGACGACCAGAAGGCATTGGATGCATACGGAGAAATCATTAAACTAATGACAGAACCGAAGCCATCGCTTGGAGGAGGATATCTTGGACGGGCATTGATGGCAAGGGCGAAAATACTTGTATCCCAAGGTAAAGGGGAAGAGGCATTCTCCGAACTTGAAAGGCTTAAAAAAATTGAAATTAAAGATCCGTCTTGGCCTTGTACAATCCTGTTATGGTTTGGGGAAGTATACGAGAGCATCGGAAAAAACACCGAGTCGCTGGCGAGTTACCGCAAGGCAGCAGAAGTTGACAACGCTCCAGTTGCTCTGATTAAAAAAGCAAATCAAAAAATCAAAGACCTTGAAGAAAAGACACAGAAATAGAACGCAAAAATGCTGAATTACACTGAAATTTATTTTACAAAGGAGATTTATTAAAATGAAAGTTCTATTGAAATGTTTTAGCCTTCTTTTTTTATTGTCGGCAAATCTTTGCGCTGACGTAAAAATGCCACCTTTTTTCAGCGACAACATGGTTCTCCAGAGGGATATCCCGTTGAATGTCTGGGGCTGGGCTTCGCCTGGTGAAAACGTTACTGTATCTTTTGCCGGACAAACCCTTTCCTCAACTGCCGACAATGCAGGTAGATGGGAGATTGAACTTACCCCATTGAAACTGAACAGTGAAGCACAGGAAATGACAGTTTCAGGAAAAAACAAACTGTCCTTCAAAAATGTGCTTGTGGGTGATGTATGGGTTTGTTCCGGCCAGTCAAACATGCAAATGATGGTTTTGGATGCAGCCAACGCAAAAGATGAAATTGCATCATCCGGGAATCCCCTTATCAGACATATAGCGATACCTTATTATAGCCCCCTAAGTTTATATCCGAAAGATGATATTTCTACTCCGCCTTGGCTTGTTTCAAGGCCAGAGACCAGCGGAAAATTCACAGCCGCCGGTTATTATTTTGCCAGGGAGATTGTAAAAGAAACAGGTGTCCCCATAGGTCTAATACATACAAGTTGGGGCGGAACAACGATAGAGCCATGGACACCGGCAGAAGCTTTCAGAAAAATCCCTGAACTTAAAAGTATAAGCGAGCAAGTTGATGCTTGGATACCGACAACGGAAATCGGGAAAAACAACTTTATGAAATACATAGTGGAGCTGAAGGTCTGGATGCTAGCTGCTGAATCGGCTTTAAAAGAAGGTTTAATGCCTCCTTCCCTTCCTCATGCACCCGGTGCAACTAACACTTTTCAATCTCCGACGATGATTTTCAACGGCATGGTTAATCCTCTTGTTAAGTATGGGATAAAAGGAGTGATATGGTATCAGGGCGAGGCAAATGAAAATGAAAATTATGCTCATAAGATGAATGCCCTTGTTTCCGGCTGGCGAGCTGCATGGAAACAGGGGGATTTCCCGTTTTACTACGTCCAGCTTGCAAATTACCGGACTTCAAGTCTTGATAATCCGGCCGGCGGAGAGATTCGGACAAAAAGGCGTGAAGAACAGCTAAAAGCCATGTCTATCGTCCCGAATACCGGCATGGCAGTTATAATAGACATTGGAGAGGCTGGCAACAATCACCCGAAAAACAAACAGGATGTTGGCAAACGGCTTGCCGCATGGGCGCTCGCAAAGGACTATGGGAAAAACATTGTTTACTCCGGCCCTCTCTACAAGGGATTCAAGGTGGAAGGGAATAAGATCAGAATATCATTTGATCATATCGGCAGCGGATTGGTTACAGCAAAAAAAGAAGGTCTCTCACATATAAAAGAAACCCCTGAACAGAAAATAAAATGGATTGCAATAGCTGGAGACGATAAGAAATGGTATTGGGCCAACGCGGTGATTGACGGCAACACAATACTAGTTTCGAGTGAAAAAGTTCAGAAGCCGGCAGCGGTTCGGTACGCGTTTGCAATGAATCCGGAGGGAGCAAATCTTTATAACAAAGAAGGCTTCCCCGCATCACCGTTTCGGACAGACAATTGGTGAGTTTACATAACAGGGTTTTCCATCAGATAAATCGGAATTATGAATAAATTAAATGCAAACAAGGAACTGTTGTAAAATACGTATAGATGCGAATGCTCACTGAATACATACCGACCTCAAGAATGGCGATCCCCCCGCTGATGTCGGCCTAGAGAATTCCGATATCACATCAGCAGAACATGTCGTGAGGCACGATGAACTCGCAATAGGGAAGCCCTATTGCTTGCACCTCCCTAAAAACTCTTTAATTGAAACGGATGCGGAAGGATAAGCCTATCTATAATGATCCGGGGTACAAGGTCTCCATGTAGCAATTCTAGCAGGAATGCTTCTTCAATATTCCAGGACTGGCCAGTGCGATGATCATGACTCTCGACTTCGGTCACTGCTCTTACGATCAGTGTCCATGCGGAAACGCGGTCAGTAGGTATTTAACCATTCAAAAACAAAAAAAATCTATTGTATAGAGAGGATTACAAGTGACAAATACTCCAGTAGTTCATTCCCCAGTAGAAAATACCGGCGGGGGGAAAGCTTATCATTGCGGGGCTTTGACCTATACCAAAATGGGGCTGCTTACGCTATTCGCATGGCTACTTTGGGGAGACTTCTGCTTTACTTTAATGGAAACTATCGTGCCGAGCGTACTTCCTCTGAAACTGAAAGACCTTGGATGCTCAAATTGGATGATAGGGATGATCATGACTACCGTCCCGGGTATTCTGAGCATGTTTGTCGGTCCATATGTCAGCTTCAAGAGCGACCGTTACCGCAGCCGCTGGGGGCGGCGCATTCCATTCATAATATGGACTATGCCCTTTCTATGCTCAGTGCTGGCTCTGATTGGCTGGAGCGACGAAATATCCAGATTCCTGCAGGGTAATTCAGCATTTTTACAGCAATATGCTCCTGCGACCGTAACGATTCTGCTGATCGCCGTATTCATTGCAATGTTCCAGTTCTTTAACTCGTTTGTCAACTCGGTTTTCTGGTACCTTTTCAATGATGTTGTGCCTCCACAGTTTCTCGCCAGGTTTATGGGCACCGTCAAGATAGTCGGCTTTACGGCATCGGCAATATACAACTATTTCATATTTCAATTTGCCGAATCCCACATGCGTGAAATTTTTCTTAGCGCGGCAATTCTCTATTTCTTTGGATTCGGAATGATGTGTTTCATGGTAAAGGAAGGCAAGTATCCGCCGACGGAAGGAGAAACTTCGAAGAGAAGCAGCAGAATACAGGGGCTCAAAGACTTTTTCAAAGAATCCTTCACCCATAAAATCTATTGGCTTATCTTCTTCTTCACTACATTTGCGGCCGTAAGCAATGCCATCAATACTTTCATTGTGTTTTTCTACAAGGATATGGGATTGACATTGTCGCAGATAGGTAAAATGACTGCAATTACTGGAATTGCAGCGATTCTGGCGATGTATCTGTCCGCCATTTACATTGATCGCTGGCATCCGTTGCGGGTGACAGTGTATGTGATGGTTTTTACAGTAGTTGGGACTTTCATGAATTGGAAGTGGGTTTTTATCTCACTTCCCGGGGAATACTTTTTCTGGCTGACCCTGGGAGTAGGTGTAGTTACAGCTTTCGCAGGTGCAATCGGGGGGGCCAGCAACATGCCCCTCTACTATAGATTGTTTCCAAAATCAAGATTTGGGCAATTCTGTTCGGCTCAATCCATCGTCCGTTCAATTTTCAACTTATGCGCCGGTGTTGCCGCAGGCTTGTATATTGATGTTGTCAAATACTTCTCCGGCGGCTCCGACTTCGCATATCGTTTTATTTTCGTATGGCAGACTATCGGAAACATTGTATGTGCTATCATTATCATCATTGCATATCGTGAATGGTACCGATTGGGTGGTGATGCGAAATTCCACCCTCCAGCCACATGGAATCCGAAAGGATTTGAGGAAATGCCGATCGTTGCCACGGTCGGCCCGCAGGTACGCTGGCTCAATATTTCCTTAAAACTTTTCAATGCGATCATGGCCGTGTCCGTATTCGGAATTCCAATCCTGATGTGCTGGATGTATTACAAGCATTCCATGGTTGCGTTCGAATGGCACGCCTGGCTGCTTTTCCCGATGTCGGTCATTGCCTGGATTTACTGGAGTATCGTGGAGAAGGGTATTCGCCGCGACATGAAAAGATCCCTCAACAGCGAACCTCTCAAGAACGGGATTCCGCATCACGGAGTATTCATCTTTGTCGCGGGCAAGTTCCTCATGGTGCTGGGCCTGTGGTTCGTACAGGTTGTGGTGACTGTCAACCTTCACATGGAATTGGGAGCGGTTATTTTTACAGTTGCGAACATAGTAACTGATTTTCTGTTAATCGGAGCAGTGCAATTGCTTTGCCGCATCGAACGTGGATTCTCTACTACACTCAATAAAAATCTTTCCGAGGCAAATGTATAATTGGGATGAAAAGTAACAGTTTTCCTGATTGTTATTTGTTAAAATATCTTCCGCATATAGGTTCATTGCAGGACGCAGGCGTGGTTCATGAGGCGAAGCGCTTCAATTCACCTCTGATCCTCCGGGATACAGATGCTGAACATGGAGAAAAATCATGGTTCCATTCGGAGTCTTCCAATGTCGTCATCGACACTGTCAAGAAGGCTGAAGACTCTGATGCGATAATCGTACGGCTTTATGAAGCGGGCGGTACGCGCACTCACGCATGCCTCCACAGCACACTTCCGATAAAATCTGCCATCAGATGTAACCTTCTCGAAAATGAGGAGGAACCGCTGGTATGGAAAGATGGATGTGTGCATTTTGAGCTGGGGCCTTTCCAGATTGTTTCACTCAAACTGAGGTTGCATGTTTGAATGAAGATGGACAATTGCTGAAGAATAAAGGGAACCTCTAAAAATTGGCATATGGCGCGAGACAGGAGATTATGGATAGGCA
>CAZION010000077.1:0-28597 GCA_964540865.1 uncultured Victivallis sp. | reverse complement strand
TAGGTATTCCTATCCAAAAGCTGAATGGATAATACCTTATTTATCACATAAATATGTACAACGAACCATACATATAAAATATTTTATTAGTCGTGACGGTATGATTATTGTTTATTCATATTATTTCCCTAAGGTGGGTGAAAAAAATGTGCTTGTGACAATTTGCAATCGGAAAGAAGACAAGAAATATGAACAGAAGTATGTAACAGAAAATGAAATGTTATCAATTTTAAAAAAGAATGGATTAACATTAAAGCAGCTTTCGGTAGCAGCACCTTCATGGGAAGATGATGCCCAGGCAGCCACAGAATAAGAAGAAAATAGAAGGAAGACGGGGTCTGTCACTCTTGTTATTGACTTTGGAGCAAAACTCGTGCAGTCGGCGGTGTGCCGGTTAGCGCGGCTCGAAATCAGGAAGTGTTGAACGTGGAGAAAGTTTTAAGTTTCAGGTTTTAAGTTTTAAGCAAGAGAAATTTTGGACTGGATAACCCGCCGTCGCCCTTCAGACTGTGGTGGGCACGCAGGATGAACAGGATTGTACAGGAAACACATTTTTAAACCACAGGCAAGATCCCAGTCATGCGACGGGACATGTGCCGTGTTACATTTAAATAGTTAGGAGTTATGATTATGAAAAAATTCAAGCTGGGACTGTTGATGTTCTTTCTGCTTCTGCCGATACTGGCGCTGTCGTCTTCAATGACGGCGGCCGAATCAATCTGCTCGAAAGTGAAGATTGAGATCGCGCAGGAGATGACATTCGAGCGCCAGGCGTTCGAGGCGACGATGACGATCAGCAACGCCATCATCGACACCGACCTGACGAACGTCAACGTCGTCGTGCATTTCAAGGACAAGGACGGCAATCCTGTGATAGCCACCTTCGATCCCAATGACACCGCCGCCAAGTTCTTCTACAAGGTCAGCTCCATGAAGAACATCACAGATGTCGAAGGCGCGGGCGCGGTTCCGCGTTCGTCCACCTCCGAGATCAAATGGCTGATCATACCCGCACCCGGGGCAGGTGGCGAGAATCCAGCCGGAGTCCAGTATGCAGTTGGCGCCACACTCACTTACAAGATCAAGGATGTTGAAAACGTCACCGAGGTCATCCCGGACACCATTTATGTGAAACCCATGCCAAAGCTCAGGCTCGACTATTTCGTCCCCGGCCAGGTGTATTCTGATGATCCGTTCACATCTGAAGTCGAACCGGCGGTTCCGTTCGGACTCGGAGTGCGCGTGGCGAACATAGGCTATGGCTCGGCGAACAATCTTAAGATTGATTCGGGTCAGCCCAGGATAGTGGAAAATGTCCACGGGCTCCTTATATAAATGCTTTAAAATGATTAATTAAAGGCATTTTCGTAACCGTTAAGCTGGGTGTTTATTCATTCCCCCTGCCAGTTTATCTGGCAGGAGAAGAAGATTGTAGGGCTAAAGGCTACGCCGTTAGCCCTACAATCTTCGCTTCCCGTGGGATAAACCCACGGGGAAGTTAATTCTCATTTACCTAGCAGTAGGCTCCCAGCTTAACGCTTACGCATTTTCTTCCTCTAAGATAGCTTGTGCCGTTTTCGTGGTAGACCTTGTATCTTTTCATGCCGATTTCTGCGGCCCACGACTTCAGCCAGTCGGGTTTTCCTACTGCAGCCGCCTCAGTCCAATATGCCTCGCGGGCATGGGAAACGCTGGGTTTTTTCAGTTTTTCACATTCATTTTTCTTGATTTCTCGACCCTGCTTGATTATCGTTGCAACGAACTAAAATCAAAACATCTATCATTAAAACGCCTGTCAATTTCATGGAATCTGTTAAAAACTGTATAAATGTTTCCTCTCTTGAATCCCTCGCGCAGCATGGGGTAAGGCGGGTTTCTGTCGCAATCGGGGTATTTGACGGTGTCCATACCGGGCATCAGCTCCTTCTCGGGGAACTCGTCAAGATAGCCCGGGAAACTGATTCAATTCCGGCCGCCCTTACGTTCTATCCTCATCCAAGGCAAGTTTTGCATCCGAACGACCCCCTTCTCCTTCTAGTTTCGCAGGAAAAGAAAATTGAACTCATAAATTCGTTCGGGATAAAAACCGTGATAACGTTCCCTTTTACCAGGGAATTCGCCGAATCGGATGCCGAGACCTTTCTTAGGGACTGCCTCTATTCGCCCGACGTAAAACTCTGCGGGATTTGCGTAGGCAAGAAATGGCGCTTCGGAGCCGGAGGAAAGGGGAATATTGATACGCTCAACAGTTTCTCCAAAAAAGAGAATATAAGGTTTTCAGCAGTTGAAGAGCTTTTCCTCAAGGGACATCCTGTCAGCAGCACCGCCATAAGGAGGGCTGTGACAGGGGGGCTTCTGGAAACTGCAAGGCAGATGCTGGGCAGGCCTTACAGCCTGGTTGGAAAAGTAGAGCACGGTGAGAACATAGGCGGAAGAGTTCTGGAATGTCCGACCGCAAACCTCTCCGTATTCCACGGAATAATTCCGCCTAAGGGTGTTTACGCAGGCTATGCGGTTTTTAAAGGGGTAAGATATCCGTCAGCCATTTCAATAGGAACCGCCCCCACTTTCAAGCACAGGGATCCGGAAAGGCTTCTTATTGAAGCTCATATCATGGACGGTTTCAAAGGTTCGATATATGATAAGAATCTTGAGGTGGAGTTCATTGAATATTTAAGGCCGGAACGTTGTTACTCCTCAATTGAAATACTGAAGGAACAGATTAAAGACGACATTGGAAAGATCATGGAAATTCTGAAAAGGGAAAAGAAAAAATGAGCGATATTAAAAAGTATACTGTCATAGAGCTTGCGGAAGTTCTGAATGTGCCGAGAACTACAATTACAGACTGGCTTGTAAGATACGCCTCCTATATCGAATACAAGACTCAGGGCAAGCGGAAGGTCTACACCGAGGCTTCGGTCAATGTCCTGAAGGAGATTTCCGAGCTGAGGAATAAAGGGCTGTCGTCTTTCGACATCGAGGAGGAGCTTGCAAAGAGGCATCCTGTCCATGGCGTAGTTTCGGATCAGATGCAGATGGAAGAAGGTGAGGATCCGTCCGAAGAATTGGATTCCACCGGGATTGTCCTCAGGAAATCGGTCACCGAAATGGGTGAGAATATCAAGAAGACGCTCATGGAGATGAGCCGGAGAATAGAAGATGTGGAAAAGCTCAATGCTGAAAATGCAGCCAAGGCAAACCGCTGGTTTATCCTGGTTGTCGTACTTATTGTTGCAATCATAACAGTCGGGGTGTTCGCCTACCAGAAGATTGATGCGTCCTACCGCGAAAATCAAAAGCTTCAGACTGACAGCATCTCCCACCTTACGGATTTGAAATCAGCCAGGGAGCAGATTAAATCAAATGTCCTTGATCTGACAACAAAGGAAAAACAGATTTCAGCGCTTGAGTCCGGACTTGAGAAACAGGCAAAGGAATTTGAGGAGATGCTGTCAAAGTCGAAAAGGGATTCTGATTTTGCAAAAACAGCCGAAATGCTTGATCTCAGGAATAAGTTTGCCGAGGAGAAACTAAATATGCTTAAGGAGCTTGAAAAATCCCGGAATGACAGGGACAAAATCAGCAATGACATCCGAAAAATGAATGAAGAGCATGAGGCGGCGATGAAAAAAATCACCGAAAAAGCCGAAAAGCCAGTCCAAGAAAAAACTGAGGAACAAAATATGGAAGACAAGGAGGAGCAGAAGTGATAGTAGACCATAGGACGATATTTGAAGCTATAATGCTCATATGTTTTGGAACCGCCTGGCCGTTTTCAATATGGAGATTATGGAAGACAAAGGTTTCAAGGGGCAAAAGCATGTGGTTCCTGTGCATTGTTGTCATCGGTTACACCTCTGGGGTGATTCACAAGGTCCTAAACTGCCTTGATTATGTAACCATTCTTTATGTGATGAATGCCTTGCTTGTTTCGATAGACATCGCACTGACATGGAGATACAGGAACAATTAGATTTTTTTAACCACAGAGGTACAGAGGCACAGAGTGTCAAAGGCACAAAGTTGGGAAAAAGATTGGGAAAAGACTTCTTTTGGATTTTTCGTTTTACTTTGTGCCTCTGTGCCCTTGTCACTTTGTGCCTTATTTTACAAGTTTAAAACATGGAATTTTCATGAAGATTCTAGTCATCAATATCGGTAATACCAACACGCAGTACGGAATTTATTCCAAGGGAGAGATCCGCAATATCAAATACCTTCCAAGCTCGGATTTCCTGAAAAGTACAAAAAGCATCCCGGAACTTTTTTCCGGCATCCCGGTTGCCGTGTCAACGGTTGTGCCTGCCGCTAAAAAGAGACTGACTGGGAAAAATATTTTCTGGGTAGGTCCTTCAGGAAAATTACCGGTAAGCCTCCGAAAAGTAGACTCCTCGACCCTAGGCGCGGACAGGATTGCGAACATCGCAGCTGTTGCGAAATCCGCAAAGCTCCCCGCAATTGTGATTGACTGCGGAACAGCAATCACATTTGAGGCCGTAAATCTTAAAAGTGAATTTCTCGGAGGCGCCATTCTCCCCGGAAGGATGCTTCTGCGTAAATCCCTGAACGACTTTACCGCGCAGCTTCCACTTGTTGCTTTATCGGACAGCAAGCCTAAGGCCGCCTTGGGAAGAAACACAAAAGACGCAATCCTAAGCGGAACCGACCTAGCGGTTCTGGGTTCAGTCAAGGAGATCTTAAGTCGAATAAAACTTGAAATGAAAGTTGAAAAATGTACTGTAATTGCAACCGGCGGTGATGCCGGATTCTTCATAAGGAATATAAAGGGTCTTAAGGCCGGCGGCAAAGATTTCACACTTCTCGGGATAGCCGCCTGCTACGAAGCGGAAAAGGTTGACAGTCGTCAGTCTCTAGTCGTTGGGAAGAGGAATTTGTAAGATATTTTGAGTTTTTAAAAATTGGCAGTTTAATTATCTTGGTCGCTTGGATACATGGTCACTAGGGCAGTATAAGAAAAACTTCAATTAGCCTTTATACGGAAGTGGAGGTAACACCATGCGAATAAAAATCTGCGGGATAAAAACTGAGGCCGATGTTGATATTGTCATAAAATCAGGTGCCGATGCTGCAGGTTTCCTTGTCGGGCAGATCCACACTTCAACCGATTTCATCCTTCCTGGAACTGCGGCGCGGCTTTCAGGGATGCTTCCACCATTCATAACACCGGTGATTGTCACACATCTGACGGATGCGGCGTCAATACTCGACATAGTCAAGAAGACAGGAATAACAACCCTTCAGCTGCATGGCGGAAATTCACCCGAAGATGTCAGGAAAATTTGCGACGCTCTTCCCGGGAACGGCAAAATTATTTATGCCGTCCATATAATAAAAAGTGAAATTGTGCCTTCCCTGGATGCATATTATCCGTTTATTGACGCGGTCCTCCTAGACAGTTATAACATGACTACGGGGCAGGTAGGGGGAACGGGTCAGATCCATGATTGGGCTTTGAGCGCCCGGATTGTAAAGACTTCTGCTGTGCCGGTAATTCTTGCCGGAGGCCTAAATCCTTCAAATGTGGAAGAGGCGATCAGAATTGTAAACCCATACGCTGTTGACGCCAACAGCGGACTCAAGAATTCCGAAGGCGGCCGGGATCCCGGGCTCTGCAAGGCTTTTGTGGACAATGCCCGCAAGGCTTGGATGAACAAGTAGGACAAATATTGCGGGATAATCGGTATCGGATTCAATGATTTGCATTCAATACTGCAGAATTATATATTCCGATATGAAATAACACCGAAACAAAGTCCGGAGATGATTCACACCATGCGGCAATATTTTCTCATCCTGATGTTTTTTTCTGTCATGCTGTTTTTCTCTTCATGCAAAAAGAAACAAGTGACTCCTCCTCCTCCCCCTCCGGGTGTAGTGTGCTCCGTCGCGCAAAAAATGGAAGTGTCCGGCATCAGTGAATATATTGGGCAGATAGTGGCGGAGGACTGGGTGGATCTTGTGGCGCGGGTAGAGGGATTTCTTATCAAGCGCAACTTTGAAGAGGGAAGCTTTGTGAAGAAAGATGACCTCATATTTGAAATAGACCCACGTTCGTTTGAAGCCAAGGTCAAGGAGGCGGAAGGGCAGCTGGAACATGCCCAGGCGTCACTTACCTTCGCCAACATCCAGGTCGTACGCTACACTACGCTGGTCAAGGACAGTGCCATATCTCAGAAGGAGCTCGATGCTGCGAACATGCAGCAGGGAGTTTCAAAAGGTGAAATACTTGTAGCGCAGGGGGAACTTGATATTGCAAAGATCAATCTGGAATACACAAGGATAGCTGCTCCTTTTGACGGAAAGATCGGTGTTTGCCCGGTAAGCGTCGGAAATCTTGTAAGCCCGACAACAAACACCAAGCTGGCAAAGGTGGTGCGGATTAATCCTATGAAAGTGGAGTTCAGCGTACCCGAATCGGTGGTTATAGACATCAGACAGCGTGAAGGGCCCATGGACAATATTGCTTCAATGATAATACCCAGGATAATTCTTCCAAACGGCACCGAATATCCTATTGATGGCCGAATCTATTTTTCAGATAATGTCGTAAACATGTCGACTGGCACCCTGCTTGTAAGGGCGCGGTTCGAAAACCCGAATGGGCTTCTGAATGCCGGAGAATATGTCAAGGTCCGGCTGGTTGACAAGGATAAGACTTCTTCCATAATGATCCCGACCGTCGCCATCCAAAGGGATCAGACGGGGGAATTTGTCTTGGCGGTTGACAAGGATTCAAAAGTTCAACGCCGTATTGTGAAAACCGGTCAGGTACACGGTACAAATATAGTTATTCTGGAAGGTATTTCCGAAGGTGATAGGGTAATTGTCAGGGGTGTGCTGAAAGTCAGACCTGGAATGACGGCAAATGTTTCGATCGAGGGCTCAGCCAAACCCTGACATGAATATCCAATTTTGAAATTTATTCTTCGTTATTTTCAGGACGGCATTAAGAGGATGATAGATGATAAGTAAAATTTTCATACATAGGCCCCGGCTGGCATTTGTTATTTCAATAGTGCTCGTGATCGCCGGGCTCATATCCATCTTCAAGCTTCCAGTCTCCCAGTACCCTAACATCACACCTCCACAGGTGCAGGTGTCATCGACATACACAGGTGCAAGCGCCGACATTGTCACGAAGACCGTGGTTGAGCCTCTTGAAAACCAGATGAACGGCGTTGAAGACATGATATACATGTCGTCCACCGGCGGAAATGACGGTTCCCAAAACACAATGATGACCTTCTATTCCGGAACAAACGGCGATATGAACACGGTGAACACCCAGAACCGCGTGAGCCTTGCGACTCCTCAGCTTCCGGACAGCGTGAAAAGGCAGGGCATCACCGTGAAGCAGAAGTCCACCAACATGCTCATGGTGATCAACCTATATTCCCCGAACAACAGCTATGATTCAGTGTTCCTGAGCAACTACGCCCTCATCAACATCCAGAATGAAATGCTCCGCATCAGGGGTGTCGCAGATGCGAAAATCCTCGGAGAGCTGGACTATTCGATGCGTATCTGGCTTAATTCCGACAAGCTTGCAAGCCTCGGTGTATCACCGCAGGAAGTGATAGATGCCGTCCAGGCGCAGAACGTCCAGGCGGCAGCAGGCCAGATCGGGTTGCCGCCAACTCCTGCCGGACAGGTCAATCAGCTCATGATCCAGGTCAAGGGAAGGCTGGAGTTCCCCGAAGAGTTCGCCAATATCGTAGTGAGGGCGTTGCCGGACGGCTCGCAGATCAAGATCAAGGACATTGCGAAAGTCGAACTTGGTTCCTTCAGCTACCAGTCTTTCGGTGAACGCGACAACATGCCAGGCCTTAACCTAGCGATCTACCAGCTTCCCGCCGCAAACGGACTCCAGATCGCCGACACTGTCTACAAGAAGATGCAGGAACTGGAGAAATATTTTCCGCCGGACCTCAAATATTCCATAAACTATGACACCACCCAATTCGTCCGCCGCTCAATAAAGGAAGTGGTGTTCACGCTTTTCGTAGCGGTATTCCTTGTCATCGGGGTCGTTTTCCTTTTCCTGCAGGACTGGCGCGCGGTGATCGTTCCGACGCTTGCGGTGCCCGTCTCCCTTATCGGTACATTCGCCGCCCTTCTCACAATGGGATATTCCATAAATCTAGTGTCCCTGTTCGGACTGATACTCGCCATAGGGATAGTGGTGGATGACGCCATCATTGTTGTTGAAAACTGCAAGCGCCTCATGAAGGAGGAGGGGCTGGATCCTGTAAGGGCTACTGAAAAAACCATGGAACAGGTGACAAGCCCGATCATAGCAACCACGTTTGTCCTTATGGCGATGTTCATCCCTGTCTGCTTCCTTCCCGGGATATCTGGTTCGCTATACCGGCAGTTTGCAATCACCATTTCCTGTTCGGTGCTCATTTCGGCGCTCAACGCACTCACCCTCAGCCCGGCGCTTTGCGCCACGCTCCTGAAACCCGAGACAAGGGAACCGCTCCTGCCGTTCCGGATGTTCAACAAGTTCTTCGAGTGGGTCACGCTGGGTTTCGCATCCGCATCCGAAATGTTCGCACGTCGCGCTTTCCTCTGTGTGATTTTTCTCGCCGCATGCCTCTGGGGATGCAACTGGCTCTATGAGAGGATACCGTCCGGTTTCATACCCGACGAGGACATGGGTATTTTCTTTGTCAACATCCAGCTGCCTGAGGCATCATCAGTGGAACGCACGCACAAGGTTGTAAAGGATGCCACCGAAAAAGTTCTTTCGATAGAAGGCGTTGACCATGTGCTGGCGATAACCGGATTCAACATGATAGACCAGGTCAGCAACCCGAACAACGCCCTGCTCATCGTGGTGCTCAAGGACTGGGATAGCAGGAAAGATCCGAATCTCGTCCAGAAATCTATCATGCATAAGACACAGGGACAGCTTAACGCCATTCCAGATGCGGCCTCATTCTGCTTCCCCCTGCCGGCAATCCCGGGACTCGGAACTGCCGGAGGCCTTTCCTTTATCCTCGAAGACCTGCGCGGTGTGGAACCCCAGATTATGGCGCAAATCCTGACGGCTTTCCTCATGGAGGCGAACAAGCAGCCTGAAATAGGTTCCGCATACAGCACATACAGCGCCTCCGTGCCGCAGATATACCTCGAAATAGACCGCGAAAAAGTTATGAAACTGGAGATGAGCCTCTCAGATGTATTCCTCGCCCTCCAGACCTACCTCGGATCTTATTATGTAAATGATTTCAACAGGTACGGACAAGTCTTCAAGGTCATGCTCCAGTCACAAGGACAGCTCCGCAATGACCTTTCAGACATCATGGGTATATATGTGCGCAACGCCAAGGGGAAAATGGTCCCCATCGGCACTTTCGCAACCGCCAAGATCGTCTTCGGACCCCAGACAATACTGCGCTACAACATGTACCAGGCAGTCCGGATAAACGGTTCCACCGCCTTGGGCGCAAGTTCCGGTCAGGCTATGGGAGCGTTTGAGCGGATTGCAAAAAACATCCTTCCGGAAGGGTTCAAATATGAGTGGACGGACATGTCGTATCAGGAGCGCGAGGCCGCAGGCAAGGCCGGTTTCATCTTTGCGCTGGCGCTGGTTTTCATCTATCTCTTCCTGGTCGGACAATATGAAAGCTGGATGATCCCGATCGCAATCATGCTTTCTGTTCCTGTGGCTCTGCTCGGATCCCTTGCGTTCCTCCTCATCCTGGGCGTTGAAAACAACATTTATACGCAGATCGGATTCGTACTGCTCTTCGGAATGACATGCAAGACCGAGATCCTGATAGTCGAGTTCGCCATGAACATGCGCGAAAAAGGAATGGGAATAGTTGAATCGGCCATTGAAGCCAGGAAAACCCGTTTCCGCGCTGTGGTCATGACGGGTACGGCATTCATCCTCGGGGTTTTCCCGCTTGTAATAGCCATCGGCGCCGGCGCCGAAAGCCGCCGTTCGCTCGGGACTGCCGTGTTCGGCGGAATGATAGTGGGCGAAGTTCTCGGCACCATAATGACGCCGATGTTCTATGTCGCGATCCAATGGCTCCGCGAAAAAGTAGGCGGCTGGCGCCCGCCTGCATCCGGACAAACCAGACTTTCATGAAAACAACAAACTGCAGGATGAAATCAAGGAGTTTCGTAAAATGAGGACAAGATGTTTGACGGCTCTGGCAATCGTTTTTTTTACAGGTGCTTCCACTCCCGTATTTTCTCAGGTCAAACCGGAGGAAACTGTTAAAATCGAGGAGATAGACAAGAATTTTCAGACTGCTAAGGTCGGAAATCTGGATGTCTGCTATTACGATGCTTTAAAAGATCCCTTTGAAATTGAGGGGTTCCCTTGGCGTGATCCTGCGCGGGTGTTTAATCGTCTGCCGTCATCTTTTACGGTCAAGGATGTCAATGCCGGGGCGTTGTCGCTTTCAAACCACACGTCCGGAGGGGCTGTCAGATTCCGTACTGATTCACCTTTCATTGTCCTGAGGGCCAATCTGGCTTACTCTTCCGATATGAATCATATGCCGCGGGCCGGGAGCGCTGGATTTGATCTCTACAGCGGAAGCGGCAATGAGATAAGATACCGCAAGACTGCGCAACCTTCGCCGAATATGAAAGTTCTGGAAATCCTGATGGCCAACGGTTCACCGAAAAAAATGACAGACTGGACGCTTTATTTGCCTCTGTACGGGGCAGCCTCAAAAATCGAGATAGGTCTGGCTCCCGGTTCCAATATTGAAAAGCCGGTGCCTCACACGGTCAGCAATCCCATACTTTTCTACGGATCTTCGATAACCCAGGGTGGCTGTGCCTCGCGGCCTGGGAATGCTTACACCACGATGCTTTGCCGCGCTCTTGATGCACCGCAGATAAATCTGGGATTTTCCGGATCCGGAAAGGGGGAAACGGCTGTTGCAGAAGCTATTGCCGAACTTAAACTTTCCGTTTTTGTGATGGACTATGATCACAATGCGCCAAGTCCGCAGCACCTCAAAGACACCCATGAGAAATTTTTCAAGATTATCCGCGGAAAGAATCCTGAGCTGCCAATCATAATTCTTTCGAAATGTGATTTTAACGGTGTCGGTGACAAGCAGAGGCGCGAAATAATAAGGCAGACATATGAGAACGCCGTGAAAGACGGAGATAAGAAAGTTTGGTTTATTGACGGGGAGACTCTCTTCGGGACAGAGGACCGCGACGCCTGCACTGTTGACGGCTGCCATCCAAATGATTTGGGTTTCTACCGGATGTTCCGCCAAATCTTTCCTGTCTTGGAAAAAGCGATTAAAGAAAGCAGATAGTTTATTTGAATTCCAGCAACGCAAAAAATAAAAGTAATATTGGTATTTAATATAATCAGGAGGAAAAAAAATGTTGAAGATCGGACTGAGCAGCTACAGCCTTTCAAAGGCGATGAACGCGGGAGAGATGGACATTCTCGGCGCCATCAAGTGGATTTCGGAGAACGGCGGCGAGCACATGGAGCTTTCTCCGGGAAATCTTGCACTCGCCGGAAACGAAACCCTTGTAAAGGCGATTGTGAAGAAAGCGGCTGATTGCGGGATAGCGCTCTCAAGCTATACCATCGGTGCAAATTTCATCACCGAAACCGAGGATGCCTTTCAGAAAGAGGTTAAAAGGGTCAAGGCCGAGGTTGACATAGCTGCTGCGCTTGGAGTGAAAAGAATGCGCCACGACGCTGGTTCCAGATCTCCGGCCGATGCGACAGTTGCCAATTTTGAGAAGGATCTGCCGAAACTCGTGGAGGCATGCCGCGCTGTCGCCGACCACGCCAAAAAATACGGTATTGTCACAAGCGTTGAGAACCACGGGTACCATGTGCAGGCAAGCGAGCGCGTTCACCGCCTTGTCCTTGCGGTCGACCGCGAGAATTTCCGCACCACGCTGGACATAGGCAACTTCCTCTGCGCCGATGAGGACCCCATCTCAGCCGTCAAGAACAACATGAAGCTGGCTTCGATGGTTCACTTCAAGGATTTCTACCGCAGGCCGCCGCAGAGCGATCTCGGCGAAGGTTGGTTCCAGTCCAAGGCCGGATATTTCCTGAGGGGTTCCATAGTCGGACAGGGCGACATAGATATCCCGTCGGTCGTCAAAATCATCAAGAGCTCCGGTTACGACGGTTTCGTGTCCATTGAGTTCGAAGGCATGGAGGACTGCAGGACCGGTTCAAAAATAGGTCTCCAGAACCTCAGGCGCTATTTCGACACACTGTGAAAATCCCTGCAAGTAAAAATGATGATCCGATAATATCCATAAGAAACGCGGATCTGGTTTTCGGGGACAGGAAAATACTTTCAGGCATAAACTGGAAAGTCCGTAGAGGTGAGAACTGGTTTATCCTAGGAGCAAATGGTGCCGGCAAGACAAGCCTGACCCGTATGCTACTGGGCCTTGTCTGGCCGAAATACGGGGCTGAAATAACTGTCCTTGGAAACAGGTTTGGCAGTTGCGATATATTTGAGATCCGCAAAAGAATCGCATGGGTGAGCCCGTTCCTGCAGAACTGGACTTCATCAAGATGGAACGCCCTAGAGGTGGTTGTCTCGGGACTCGACGGTACCATCGGCCTTTACAGGAAAATATCACCGCATGAGAGAATCAGGGCTCTTGAGATGATGGAAACCCTCGATTCTGCGAAACTCGCAGACAAGCCTTTTGAAGTCCTGTCTTCCGGCGAACAGGTCAAAATCCTTATAGCCAGGGCAATGATGACTGAGCCTGAAATAATGATACTTGACGAAGCATGTGTACATCTCGACATAAAAAGCCGTGAGTTCCTACTGGAGTCTGTCGATGCATTCGCCAGGAAGCCAACTTCACCTTCTGTTATTTTTGTGACACAGCGGATAGAGGAGATCCTCCCGGTATTTGAAATGGGGCTCATCCTGAAGGACGGATCCATCCTTGCGTCAGGCTCCAGAAAGGAAATCCTTTCCGAAAGGACACTTTCAGATGCATTCGGCATAGGGGTCACGCTCCATCATTCAAACAGCGGGAGGATATGGATTACATTACACTAGCGTCCATGATGTCCACCGCCACCGCCACGACCTCCGCCGCCGCCATGACAACAACTGCTGCAAACAACCAATAAAGAAAAAGCGACGATCGCAACCAGCAATAACTTCTTCATTAAACTACCTCTCATCAACGACTTCTTCATACGCATTTCTCCTTTTTTTTATTCCGAGGCGTCAGCCACGAAACATTTTTTTTAAAGTTTTACGTTTAGACTTACGGACTTTCACATTTTCATTTGCACTCTGTTCCTTGGTGTCTATGAAATATTTGGATTTATGTCAACGGCTGTATCTGCCGCCACGCTGCCCATTACCACTGCGCGAATCTCTGCCACTATCCTGGCTTCTGCGTTCTTCAGTAGGAGTTGACGGAAACCTGTCGCCGTTTGTAGATGAAGACACGCGGTCTGAAACAGGGGAATCTGGAACTCTTACACGGTCCGACCTTCCAGTGGAGGTGTAACGGTCATCGGACGAGGAGTTGTCCCTGGAATATTCCTTAATTCGTCCAGATTGAACCGCAGGTTCATTGCGGTCCACGGATTTCTGTGTATACCTGTTACTTGAATCCTTAACACGCTCTGAATGTCCAACTGAAGCAACAGAGTCGGACGACTGGGCATTTCTGGGGCTCGTATCTTTCATGCGTTCCTCACGGTAATTCTGCACATCGTTTGCCTGTTTTGAAGTCTTCTGTCTAGTGTCATTGTCGTTTTTTACGAACTTCTGAGCTGCTGATTTGGCTGATGGAGCAGCGTTCACAGGACGGGCTATCTGAAAATTATCACGTTGCGATTCTGGCAATCTTGACATTCTGTCTTCCTGTTCACGATATGTCTTTGCGGGGCGGAGATCCCTGTCGTTGCGGCGGAGTTCGTAGGAATGCCTCTCGTGCTCTTCCCAGCGGGAATTCCTGCTGTGCCATCTGTCATATTGATAAATCGGGTCATACCAGGTGCGCCTCCGTTCACTTTCAAAGCATGGGAATATCCCGACGCGGATAAAGGCGTCATCATAGTAGTCGCCGAAGTAGTAATGAGAGTATCTTGGAGCGCAGAACAAATTGACCCTGAGAAGCCTGAGATCAACTACAATACCGAGCGAATATCTGTATCCAGGGCGTGTATAGACTACAGAAGTTGGGAAATAAACCGGGGCAAACAAAACCCCCCTGCGTTCAAGCGTGTAATCCCAGTGACCATTTGAGAAGATGTATCCACGAGGAGTCCATACGTAGTGGGAGGGAGTCCAGATCCAGCCCGTCTGTCCCTGAAGCCAATAACCTGGACGTGAGACATATCGGTCATTGGACCAGTACCAGCATCCGGAAATCCATATGCTGTCCGATGTAGGCGCTGCACCAGGAGCGTCAATGTCAAAAGCATCAGGAGGAGCCTTCAGATATTCGATTTCATTATTGCCGGATTGCATCCAGAAACCAGAAACCCATTTCCAGCCGACACTGGTGCGCGTCCAGTACCCTGACACCCAGGACATTTTCGGCGGAGCGATCCGCCAGCATCCGCTGACCCATATGTAATTGTTCCTGTATCCATCCCAGGACCAGTAACCAGGCACCCAGACGAAACTGCCTCCTTCAGGTTTTTCCCTAGGCAGTACCTCTTCGATGCTGAGTGGAGGTTGTTTAGGAGTTATAATTCCTTCATCCATCTGCAAATTGACAGGTTCGGCAAATGCCTCATGAACAGGTCCCCGGGTCAGGACTTCCGGTTGTTCCTGTGCTGGCAGTGGCGGAGAAATATCAGACTCTCCTGCTAAATCAGTGTAGGCGGCGGCCTCTGTTTCCTGAAGAAGGCAATCTGCATATGGCAGTAACAGAAATGCGATACCAAATACCATTAACCTGTGCTGTCTCATGATTTTTCTCCCGGTTAAAATTGAAATATTTTTAAAAACTGTTCAGTCAAAATGACTATGATATTTCCAAAAAAGGCCTGTCTTCATATGTCAATTAAATATATGAACTATATAATTCAATTATACGATTGAATTATATAATTGATTTAACGTTAATCAAGTTGATTCCGTTATGTATATTTTTATCCTCTTAGTGTGCAAGGTGATAAATCCGAAGATTTGTCTGGTTCTCTTTAAGGCAATCGATATGTTGTTATTGAAAAATCAGATACAAGGGGTATTTCTTAAACCAAACTTATACAAAACTGGAATAAGAATATGTGGGATACCGATCTTATTTCGCAGTTTGGATTTAAAAGGATCGGAAAATCTGATTTCTATCTTCTCTGTACAGACAATAAGATTCCATTGCCGGATGAAATTAAAAGATATACGTCTGTGTGTTCAGTGGTTAAGGATTTATTATGAAAATAATCAGGTGCACCAAGAAACTACTGAAGGAAGCTGGGATTGTTGTTCCGGAACTGGAAATTTCTCCTTCGTCGTGGCTGGGGTCTTGGCACGCAAACCTTGTTATTATTGACCGCTGCAAGTGCTTATTGGTGACCAATGACGAATCATTTTACACTTTGTTCATTCCAGGACTTAAAAAGTCGGATTTTAAGCATCTCAAGCTCATAATCAATGAGCATTTATTCAAAAGCATGGTGTATGACGGCCTGCCTCAATCGTCAATTGAAAAGGTCTTATCTGTTGGAGATGAACTTATTTTCGCCAAGACCAATAATCGGAGCGTGCTTGGAACGATGAACGACATGAAATTTGCTCTAGAACATAGAGTTTATGCCAATGGCGGCATGAAAAACTGCAATCCTTTAGAGTTTCAGCACACGATTAACAGTATGATGCCGTTAGGGCCGTTAAAATATGGGATTTCCCTCGAAGTATTTAAAAAGAAACTAATGGATTTGAAATGAAAAGAACAATAAAAAGCCTGAAGCAAAGCGAACTGGTCACACTCAAGAGATTGCCGTGAATCCTATGGTAAAAAGGTTACGAAAAGTTTTTGAGTCAACTGACGGCATAGGCTGTGGGTACCATGATACTCTCGGTGATATATTTTGTGAGTATCTCGAAAAAATAAACCAATGAATTCAAGAAAAATAAAGCAAAAGAGGCAATATTATAAAAACTCCTCGCAGGCCTCTTTCATGGCTACGAGGTTCTCCCAGGGGACTTCAGGTTCTACCATGTGTGTCGGACCTATCACGATGCCACCCTGTTTCCCGCAGATGCGCAGATTTTTCCAGACAGCCTCCTTCACTTCCTCGGGCTTCCCGAAAGGGAGAGTGGTCTGCGTTCCAATAGTGCCCCAGAACGATATTCTTCCGCCGACAATCTTGTGCACATCCTCGAACTTCATACATTCCGGCTGGACCGGGTTCAGGATATCAACGCCAACTTCGATCAAATCATCGAGGAAGGGCAGGACGAAACCGCACGAATGATAGAAAACCAGTATGTCGGGATTGATGTTCCTGGCTTCGGCAATCACCTTGGCAAGACGGGGCTTAAGCCAGTGCCGCCAGAGATCAACACTCATCATGGGAGTGGACTGCATTCCGATATCGTCACCGAACTGGAGAATGTCAGATCCGGCTTTCGTGGCTATGCGCGTCTTTTCGCATGCGAGAGCCGTGATCCTGTCAAGCAGTACCGTTGCCCTTTCATCTTCGCTCATCATGTCAACCATGAGATCCTCCATGGAGCGCATATACCATGAACCCTCCCATATCGTACAAGCCATTCCGGCCATTGACGCAAGTCCTTGTTTCCTGAGGGTGTCAACTTTATTCTTCACTTCTTCAACAGCATTGGACGGGAATTTAGGAAGAGGATAATTTTTCAGATCCTCGACAGTGACATCATCTCCTTTAAGGGGATGGTGCATTCGTGTCATATGGAAACAGCCGGGTTGATGTGAATGGCCGACTCCGGTTGAACCGAAAATCGTGTCCGGAGGAAGTTCCTCATTACGGAAATACCTTTTCCAGTCAGTGAATTCCTGCTCTTCCGGAATCCCGAAAGCTCTTGACGGAGAACCAAACCATTTCTGATATTCATTATGTTCAAAACGCTTTTTAAAAGCTTCAACCTGATCCGGACAGAACGCTCCGGGATCAATCGGAACCTTTTCAAAACCCTGTCTTCTAAGCGATCTAAGCAGATTTTCACGCAGCGTGGACATTTTTGAATACTCCTTTTTACATAGTTGCCAAGAGGCCTAGTGTCCGAGTGACCGAGTTCAATCAGGCTTAATAAGCTTCTTTACCTAATATTCTGCAACTTGGTCACTTGGCAACGCGGTCACTTTTTTTCAATACATATAAAATATGTCTATATTTTATATCATGAATAGCAAAAACATGCATTTGCATATACTTTTCGTATTAGTATATAAATTTTATCATTAGAGAAAATTTATGCATGACAAACTGTTTTCATCTGGCCATGTCGCCTCTTCTGGAATCCTGAACATCAAGAACGTGTGGGAAGTCCGCGCCGACATGTCATATCAAGTTGTTTGGACAAGGGGTTATCCTTTCAACGGGAATATCATCCTTCGAACTCTATCCGGCGAGGGATATGTTAAATTTAAGAACGGCAGGAAAATTGAATGCCTCCCCGAAACACTCATAAATCTCGATCCTTCAACTGTCAGCGGATACGGATGCGTAAAACCTCACTGGTCGTTCTGGTGGATCGAATGCGAAGAGCCAAGCGAAATACAATTTTCCTTCAATTCTGTCTTCAATATAAGGCAGGCTGCCAATGAACTGGAGTTCCTCATGGAGAGCGTAAGGCTTCTGGATTGCGGAAGAAATGCGGCGGAAGAAGGGGTCGCTTCAATTAATCTCCTGTTGAGGAAATGGTACAGGATCTGGCGCGAAGGTGCGCGGAAGGAAAATCCCCGACGTGAGAAGATCCTGAACATCATTACCGTCATGCAGGCATCTGCGGAAAAACCTATTTCAATTACGACTCTCGCAAAAAAAGCATGTCTGAGCGAAGGAAGGTTCAGACAGGTTTTCATAAATTCGACCGGCATGCCGCCAAAGGCGTATTATGACAATTTGAGGTTGAATAAGGCTTTGTCCTGGTTGCGTGAAACTGATATGAAGCTTCTTGAAATAGCATCAAGGCTTAATTATTCTAGCGCTTTCCATTTCAGCCGTGCATTTAAAAAACATTTTGGAAAGCCCCCGTCTGAGTTTCGCCCAGGGTGAGGGAAGGAAGAGGGGAAGTTCTAGAGTTCTAGAGTTCGGGAGTTCTAGAGTTCGGGAGTTCTAGAGTTCGGGAGTTCTAGAGTTTGGAGTTCGGGAGAGAGTACCTAAAACTCAAAATCTTCGCAATATATGTTAAATTTTCAACCGTGTAGAGTATAAAGCTAAAAAGAACAATACATTATTCTAGAAAAATCAACATCGTGTTAAGGAGATGGATCAAATGGCAGATTTTTTTTCCAGAGAATTCAAAGCCGTACCCGCAGCCGACATCATAGCAAAACTGAAAGATAATTCAGGAGATATGGACAAATATCTGGGAGGCGAAATTTATATAAATACAGACAGGGAATATTTGTCATCTCAGAAAAAACGGATGATAAAGACTCTTGAGTGCCATATTGAACGCGTGGGAAATGTTCCCACGGTCCTGTTGCGCGCTCCAGGACGTCTCAACGCATTTCTCGAATATCTTGACATGTGCGGCGGCGACCATATGTCCACGACGATTGATGGTGATATCCCGATGGCGCTTTCCTTCCGAGAAGACGATGTTTTGAATCTTTATAATTCAAACCCTCTGTTCACTGCGACGAAGCTCTCGTTAAGCGGCGAATTTGAAAAGTTCAGGAAATCTCCATGGTCGGGACCGTCAGTTGCAGGTTTGACTGATAACTGGGACAGCCGCTCCCTGCTTTTTCCGTATTACGGCCGCAAGCAGGGGGACTGGGTTAATTACATTATCAGCCCTTATATGAAGGCGCTTTGGGAGAATACGGGAATTTCGCTTCGTGGCGCTGACATGACTTTTGGTCCGTCCACAACTCCTTTCCGAGCCGGAGTGAGTTCATCTTCCGCAATGGTCGTCCTTTCTTTCCTAGCGATGTTTTTTGCAAACCGCGACCGCCTTCCGAAATGGACCAATAGCCAGGTCTGCCGTTTCCTTGGCGAAGCCGAATGGTATGTCGGAACCCATGGCGGCGCAAACGATCAGATGACGATTCTGTTCAATCCGGCGAACAGTGTCAGCTACAACCGGCATTCAAGGGATGAACTTGGCGTTACCACCCTTCCATTCCTGAAAGGTGTCCATGTAGTACTGGCCAACTCCCTTTGGGAAGTTAATAAAAGCGCTGGCGGAAATCAGAGCTTCAATATGCGCAAGGGTTGGATAAAAATGAGTGAAGACTTCGCTGAAATCCTGATCAACGATGTTGTTGGATCCATAGAAAAGGGTGAAAGCGGCAAGCCCGGCTGGCTAGGGAAACGGATTGAGAAGCTCTTCGGTTTCGTCCCAGACAAGAAGATACGGAGACTTGAGTCTGATCCTGAATTATGGACTTTGATACGCAGGAATTTCAAAAAACTTGGCAGCCTGAGTGAGGACATCATCGGGATAAATAACGATGTGATCGAGGAATTCATCATGCTTCTACCGGTTAAAACCACCCCGGAGGAAGCCGCCAGGATATTGAAAACAGATTATGCATCCATCATAAGGAATTACACCAATCCCAAACGCAATATCGGTGGTTATCATCTCAGAACCACGGCAAGGTTTTTCTACAGGCAGAATGTCATAGGACGCAGGCTTGAACAGATATTCCTGCAGGCGGCGGAACGTTTGCGCACCGGAGAACTTTTAGAAAATTCGGACGAATATGACTCATACCGCAAAGAGGTGGGGATACTTGTGGATAAACTCCAGGATGCCCTTACGTTCGACTTCAGAGTTTCCATCCCGCAGATCGATTTGCTCCTCAGTATCGCCAAACGGGGGCCGGGATATCTTGGCGGCAAACTGACCGGCGCCGGAAAAGGCGGATGCGTCTCTCTACTGGTCAGGGATAGTGACTCTCGCGCCATGTGCGAATATCTGGACAGGGAATATTACGGGAGACCGGAAAGTTTCGAATATTACCGCATGGTGCTAACAGATGACATAAAATTCTCAGAAGCATCAAGTCCCGATCACGAATCAGCGGTAGAACGCCTTTCGAATCTCGACAAAGCCCTAGACTCCGTTCCGGAAAACAGGCGTGTTGTAACTTTCAGCCGTGGCGCCTGCGCAATCAGATTTTGAAGGGTTCATAATGAACTGATGGGAATTTTGGTCCCCTAACCGGTAAGCGTTTTGTCTGCCATCTATTTGAAATGTGCCCCATGGGGCACTATAATTAAGAGAAGCAGCAATAAGCAACGGTGAAAAGACAGGTGTGCATATGATAAGCATGTCCATACGGAACGCTAAAATGAATTTCTCAAGGATTCTCGCTTTGGTTGAGAGGGGAGAGGATGTCATAATAAGGAACCGGCAGCGGCCGGTCGCAAAAATCTCATCGTTCAAGGATGAGAAAGCAGGGGATTTATCCTTGTTTCTAAGCGGTCTTTCCAAGATGCGTGCCGCGCAGAAGATTGCTCCCAGGGGGCATATGGAAAAAGGCATAAGGGAAGACAGGGACGGGAGGGACTGAAATGTATCTTGACACTTCCGTTGTCGCAAAGCTGTACTTCTATGAGCCGGAAAGCCAAAGGATATCCGAATTGCTGGCTGAGGATAAATCCGAATTTTGCTCATCCGAACTACTGATTTCAGAATTCCATTCCGTCGCATGCAGGAAGCTCAGGGAGAAATTTATAACGCGTAGGCAGTTCAGGGAGGCAATTGACAAATTCATGGAGCATGATAAAAAAGGGAACTGGCATCTGTATCCGGTGACAAGGGAGACTCTATCCTCCGCAGGAAGACTGATAGAAAAATTATCCGGAAGTGTCGGGCTGAAAACCCTGGATGCGATACATCTGGCAACCTGCATTGAATATTCAATTTACCCCATCTTCACGACTGACAAGGTAATGCTTTCAGCCGCAAAAGCACTGAAGATTGAAATCGCCTGATGATTTTAAGTCATACTATAAAATGGAGGTATGAAAACAAGATATAAATAAAACGCTTGGAATTGATACAAGAAAATTTTTACAATAACATTCAATAGGGTTAGGAGGACATGCCATGAAAAGGTTCATTATGATATTTACTTTACTTATCTGTATGACCGGTGTTTATGGGGCGGACGATGATTATACTGCTGTGTCCAGTGGTGTGCGATATCAACTTATCGGCACTTACAGTGTAGATAGGTTGAACCTGATATTGACATCAGAACTCAATGATTTTACTTCAAACGAGAACAAGGTTGTCTTCCCTCCGGCAAAAAATGACGTGAAATTGTATCGTGTGGTTTATAATACAGTCATTCCTGAACAGGGAAACCGTCCTGTAGAGGCATCAGGATTGCTTGCAGTGCCGGATACATCCAAGGGCAATTACCCAATGGTATCTTATCAACACGGGACAGTGTTTTCGAAAACTGAAGTGCCGTCTTATCCCGATCAATCCATGGAAACCAGGCTTATGATCGCTCAATTCGCCGGCAATGGCTATATTGTGATTGGTGCAGATTATATTGGAAAAGGGCTGTCACCGGTTTCAGACACTTTCATGGTCAAGGAAAGTATTGCGCAGGCTTGTCTTGATATGCTCATAGCCGCCAAGGCGGTACTGAAAAATCAAAATATAAAAAGCGATGAATTATTTGTAAGCGGCTGGTCACAGGGCTCGTGGAATACCATGATATTCCGAAATAAACTAGAAAGCCTGGGCATTCCAGTAAAGGCGGCGGCTACAGCCTGTACGCCATCAGATGTCTATCTGATGCTTACGAGCTATATCAACAATCCCAACAAGCTGGACGCAGCATGGTTAACCGGAATATTCACGCTTATAATTAATGCATATGAGTCGTATTATGAAGATATGGAGGGGTTGAGCAGTGTGGCTATTCGCCCGAAATACTTGCAAACCGCCCGTGATTTTTACAATAACAAGATTGGCTGGGCTGAAGCATCAAAGGTATTTCCCCAGACGGTGGCGGAGTTTCTACAGCCGGAATTTGCCGCTCAGAGCTCCATGAAATCCAACCGTTTCTTTAAGAGGGTGCATGAGAACGGAGCTTACCAATGGCGCTATCTTACTCCAAGTCGGTACTATTACGGAAAAGTTGATGAGGTTATCCGCCCGTATGTAGCAATCCTGCCTGTAGAGTATCAGAAGACTATCGGTGGGGCATCAGCCGAAGCCGTTTATGCTGGTGATAATGCCAATCATCGCGGTACATTTATTTTCGGCGTCCTCGATCAAAAGAAATGGTTTGACAAACTGCTTGAAGGCAAATGACAGCTAGTGCCCGTCCACAAAAAACTGTTTTTGTGGACGGGCTCCAAGTAGGTTGAAGCATATGAAAATAAAAAAGCCTATTAGCTTACCTGGTACTACGGCAACTTCCTGAATATTTCCAAGAACTTTTCGGAAGCCGAAGCTTTATCTTTTCTTGGTTTATACGCCTCGACAGGGAAGGACGCCTTCACTATCTCCCTTCCTTTTTCAAGGGAATCCAGTTTTCCGTCAGCAATCGCCTGCGCCATGATGTTTCCTATCGCCGTAGCCTCTACCGGACCGGCTATGACCGGAATACCGAGCGCGTCGGCGGACAACTGCATAAGGAGTTTATTCTGACATCCTCCTCCGACAATGTGAAGGACCTCGTACTTGATCCCCATTATTTCCTGGAGCTCCTCGGTTTTGGCCCTGAAGCACAGTGAGAGGGAGTCTAGGACGCAACGGATGATTGCGGCATCGTCACTGATTTCACCCTGCTTTGTTTCCCTGCAGTATTCACGGATTTTTTCCGGCATGTCGCAGGGGGCGAGGAAGCTCTGGTTGTTTGGGTTGACAAGGAATTTCATCGGTTCTGCGGCATCGGCCATTTTCACCATGTCGGAATATGAATATTTTTTTCCTTTTTCATTCCAGATCCTTGAACATTCCTGAAGAAGCCAGAGACCCATTATGTTTGTGAGGAAACGGATTTTGCCATCGAGTCCTCCTTCATTTGTGTAACAGGCTTTCCTCGCTTTTTCAGTAAGGACCGGCTTATCTATTTCTACTCCGAGCAGAGCCCATGTCCCACAGCTGATGTAAGCCCATTTTTCACCCTTAACTGCGGGTACAGATGCGACCGCAGATGCAGTGTCATGGCTTCCGGCATGGAACACCGGAACCGGGCCGCAGCCGAATTCCTTCTGGAGTTCTTCACGTAAAGTTCCTGCTCTTGTGCATGGAGGTACTATTTTAGGGAATATGGATTTCGGAATGCCTGTTTTTTCAATAAGTTCAAAATCCCAGTTTCCTTTTTTCGCATCCAGGAGCTGGGTCGTGCTTGCATCGGTGTATTCACATTCGACCTTGCCGCAAAGCATGAATGAAAGAGCATCAGGCATCAGCAGGAAAGTGGAGTCCTTCAGATCTTCGGGATGTTGTTCCTTGTGTGCGAACAGCTGGTACAGCGAATTCAGCTGCATGAACTGAATGCCAGTCCTTTCATAGACTTTTTCAAAAGGCATTATTTTAAAGAGATTAGCCGGAGCTTCATTTGTCCTGGAATCGCGGTAGTGGTATGGATTCCTTATAAATTTACCGTTTTTGCCGAGAAGCGCATAATCAACACCCCAGGTGTCAATTGCGATCCCGGAGATTTTGTGTCCGGCCGCAAGAGCTTTTCTTATTCCAGTTTTGATTTCTGAAAACTGTAATTCAATATCCCAGAAAAGGGAGCCATCCTTCTCGACGGGCCCGTTCGAAAACCTGTGCACCTCGGAAAGTTCAAGCCTGTTGTTTTCAAACTTCCCTATGATTCCGCGTCCGCTTGACGCCCCAAGATCAAAAGCTAGATATGTTGACATGTATCCTCCGTATAAATTTCATAAAAATTTCAATATCCAATATCCAACACTCAATTTCCAATTCCCATCGGAATTGAATTCAGGAAAATCCTAACCTGGACGTTGGATATTCCGTGTTGGATATTGGATATTCAGCGTTGCGACGCTTTGGCCGCCCAATTTCAAATCTCCGTTTCACCGGCTCTCCGCTTCTCCGATTCTTTCTTTCTCAAATAAGACCACCGCCATTGCGGCTATTCCCTCTCCTCTTCCGCAGAAACCCATGCCTTCAGTTGTTGTCGCCTTTACTGATATGTTTGTCTCATCGGTTGAAAAGGCATTTGCTAGAATTCTTCGCATTTCGGGAACATATATTGCAATTTTTGGTTTTTCGGCGATAACGGTGGAATCAAGGTTGAGCAGCTGCCATCCTTTGAGTCTTTTATCGGAAAGGATTTTCTTCAGCAATCCAATGCTGTCGGCGTTTTTATAGGATGAATCAGTGTCGGGGAACCATGTCCCGATATCTCCGAGGCCCAATGCCCCGATTACGGCATCCATAACTGCATGGGTCAGGACGTCCGCATCGCTGTGGCCGAGAAGCCCAAGCTTATAGGGAATCTTCACTCCGCCGATTATGCATGGCCTGTCCGCGACAAGCCTATGAACATCAAAACCCTGCCCGATTCGAATCAATGCATTGATCCTTTCAAAAGAAATCCCTGACCCATTGAAGTCCATGATTTATAGTGCGAACCATAATAAGACACAGCATATTTCACTTTCAAGCCGGATTATTGCTGAGTTTCACCAACAGGCAAACAATCCGTTAACCGACAATTAACGTAACGAAAGTTCCGAGCTTTGTAGACTTGGAGATTGGGTGAGGAAGCAGGGGTCATGCCAATGCCTTTTACGCATTTTGGTTTTTCACCGTTCCTCCATAACATAACCATGGTGGATGAAAATAATTTAATGCGACACAGCCTGCTACCAAGCTTCAACGGTATAGACAACAGCTTTTTGAGCTGCGTCACGGCAGGCCATCTGGATACCTCTGCGTCTTGCAATCTCATTGTCAGCTGTAACCTGATAGGCTGCTGCCCCGGTGACTCGACGCGTATTGATCAGGGATTTTGAACGTCCCGGGATTATTACATTGAATTCAAAGGTTATTTCAAGGCCGAATTCGGCGGGGCTGTATGTTTGTTCATTGTTTGTAGAATCAAATCCTATGCCGGTGGTTCTGATTTTTGTGACTCTGCCGTATAGGACGCAGTCCGCCTCCTCCACTGTTTTCACCTTCAGGGAATTGTCAAATTCGAACTGCTCGGCAAGAGCCTGTCTCATGCATGGAGTCGCCCATTCCTCCAACGTCTCATTTTTTATCGGGGCGATTGCAATGGTTTTAACCTGGGGATGCATGACCGAGCCAAGATGGTAGCCGCAGCCGGAAACTGCAAGGCATAGCAGTGGAATCGCGGTGCAGAGCAATACTTTTTTCAAGGTGTCCATAAAGTCAATCCCCCTTTAATCTTAGTTGGGTCAAATTCCCCGACCCTTGGGTCGGCTTTGATTTTCTTTTGTTATAAAGAATCTCCGGCCCGCCGTGAGGCGAGGGAGGGCGTCCGTAATACCCCGTTGCTTGCGGCGGGGATAGGATGGCCGTCAGGAGATTCTTTATTCTTTCTGAATGTTCGCATCTTCTTTTTTGTTTATCCCCAAGTCTTCAATGGGCAGCATCCATTTACCGTTGCTGTTTTCAGGGACAATCATTATCTTCTCTCTTTCTTCAGGCATATCCTCAAATTTATATTTTACGGTGTACGGCTCCTTTTTTTCAATTCCGGAAGGCTTGTAGTCCTGATTCATTTTTTCGAGAAGCCCCTCTGCGTCCGTAGCGACCTTGTCATCGGGATATGCGACTATCAGTTCATTCAGATAACGCTGGGCAGCCTCATCCTTTTCCATCCTGTGATAGAAAGAGGCGAGGCCGTAAAGCCTTCTCGCAGCTATCTGATCCGCCTCGGCAAGTGATTCCTTCGCCCATCCGACATCTGGATCCTTTGGGTATTTGTCAATTATCTTCCTAAGGGCGTCCTGGGCCTGGCGCACGTATGATCCGTCGCCGTCACCCCTCCTAGACTTCTGAAGGAGGATATTGGCAAGTTCAAATTCTGCGAACTTCGCCTCCTCGGATCTAGGGTACATCTTCGTCACCTCCCTGAAAACTTTTGTAGCCTCATCAATTTTATTTGCATCGATGTACAGCTTACCCAGCTTCAGGCGCATATCCGGTGCGAATTTCGCAAACGGAGCATGCTTGATAACGGCCTCGAATGTTTCAAGGGCCCTGTCCTTGTCCTTGATCCAGGGCATCCAGGCAAGTGCAGGATCCCTTTTCCCCTGATAGAAAAGTGTTGCTATCTCGTATTCCCTTTGGACGGTGCCGGCGAAATCAACACTCGAGGGGAAGGCGTTGAGCAGGCTCTCTCGGCATTCAAATTCCTTGTAAAGCAGATTGGCTTTCCTGTAGCATTCAGCCGCTTTCCCGATGGCGTTCACCTTAAGTACCGGATCATCGGCATAGTGTTCCGCAGCAAGGTATTCCTCTCCTGCTGATTTGAAGTCGCCCGCCTTTTCCTTCATGATCGCCTTATCCAGACAAGCGCGCGCCTCGTCATCACCGCAGAAGGCAGTGATTCCGGATAACAGGGAAACCAGGATAATTATGAGACGGAAATTCTTTAGCATCATGTGCCCAAATTCTTAATGAAAACCTGTAACTTACATTCATAAGCGGATTTTTCCAGATGAACCCCTGACAAGCTGGGAACAAAACCCCGAAAATACTGTCTAAAAAGGAAACACTGAATCTTAAAAGGCTGGAGGTTGCAATGGGAAAAAGAATCATGGCTTCATTCATTTTTGCGATGTCCATGTTGACGTGGGTTTTATGCGCAGAAGCTTCCAATGAGGCAAAAAAGCTGCAGGATGATTTCACGGCGGTTGCCGAAAAGGCTTTCCCGGCGGTGGTTGTGATAAACGTAAAAAAAGAGATTCCAGAAGCCGATGCATACCAGCGTTGGTATCCGGACAACCCGTTCTTCAACTTGCAGCCGAAAAGGTTTAGAGGTAGAAATAATCCGGAACCACCCATGCTCGAAGGCAAGGGATCAGGTTTCATCGTCAATGAAAACGGATATGTCGTAACAAATTATCATGTTGCGGACGGGAGCGATGAGATTACCGTGAAGCTTTATGATGGACGAGAGTTCAAGGGTGAAGTCGTTGGCACGGATCAGAAAACGGATCTGGCCCTTATCAAAGTCAAGTCGGCGGACAAGCTTCCGGTGCTGAAGTTTGCAGATTCCGATAAAGTAAAGGTGGGCCATTGGTGTATTGCAATAGGGGCTCCATACAGTTTCGATTACAGCATGACTGTTGGAATTGTCAGCCAGAAAGGCCGTTCGGTAGGCATCAATGCATATGAGAATTACATCCAGACGGATGCCGCGATAAACATGGGCAACAGCGGTGGGCCTCTTCTGAATCTGGACGGAGATGTAATCGGGGTGAATGATTTCATTGTTACGGGCAATGGTTACTCCCAGGGGAACATCGGCCTAGGTTTTGCCATTCCAAGCAACATGGTCAAGGATGTTATCGATCAACTTATGAAAGACGGTAAAATTATCCGTCCGTGGATCGGGATCGGAATGGAAAACATGACTCCCGATATGAAAAAGCAGGCGAAATCCGAAACCGGCGTGATGGTCAGGGAGGTGCACGTCGGCAGCCCCGCAGACAAGGCCGGAATTGATCCGGGCGATGTTATTGTCGCGGTTGACAGCCAGCCGGTCAATCAGCCGAAGGATGTACAGTTTGCCGTAATCAGGCATAGTCCCGGAGATAAGATAATCTTCACCATTTTCCGTGACGGAAAAAAACAGGATATCACTGTGACCGCTGAAAAGCAGGATGAAGACAAAATCGCCGCGGATGGTTCAAGAAACAAAGGGTCCGGGACGCTTGCGAAAGATTTCGGGCTCGAGTTTTCAGAGACAAGTGAGGGGATTGTGATCTCCAAGATTCAAGATAATGGACCGGCGGCCTCAATAGGAATCGGAGACGGCGCGAGGGTGCTTGCCATTAATAAAATGAAGGTGAAAAACCTTGATGATGTCAGAAAAGCTGTCTCTTTGAGCAGGGACATGCTGCTGCTTTACGTTTCCGACGGGAATACCAAGCGTTTCATTGCCATTCAGAGAAGATGACGGTGGAATTGTATTCGCAAACCTGAAGTGACCCACCTATGTCATAATTTGACGTTAAGGAATTTCAAAGTTGGAACGCCGGCACCCTTGCCGGCATCGCATTGAGGTGCGGAAGGAAAAAGAGGAAGAGAAGACTGCCAGCAGGGGTGCTGGCGGTCCGTAAGAGTTGCGGCCATTGGCCGCCTAATTAAACGTATAGGAATTTCAAAGTTTTGAACATCCAACATTGAACATTCAACGTTGAACATCGAATTGAAACTGAATTCATTCGAAGTTGGAAGTTCGATGTTGAATGTTCGAAGTTCAGATT
>CAZION010000076.1:0-28963 GCA_964540865.1 uncultured Victivallis sp. | reverse complement strand
CGACTTTGAACTTCTGGTTAATTGCAATGGTTTCACCTGCGGGAACAGTCACTTCAGCACGTCCGATTTCCTGAACTTCATCCATCCCGCTGACCAATTCAAACACCAGCGTTCCCTGCCAGGGCTTGTCGCTGACGTTGACCAGGTCACAGATTGCAGACGCTTCCTCTCCGGGACGATACACCATCTTTTCTGGCGTTACCTTCCTGACAAAGCAGCCGGTGTCCAACCGTTCCACGGAGATTTCGCAGACACGGACCGTGGCGGAACCTTTCACCTTGGCCGCATCGCGCCACGAAACCGAAAGGTCAACATCGCATGGTTTTCCGCGTACCTCGAAGGGAACTGTAACCAGAAAGGGAGTTTTCCGGTTAACGAAATCTTGCCACCATAGTGGCCGATCCACGAAACCGGTCTGGCCTGAAACCGCCACCTGGCAAAACAGCCAGGAACGAAAAGAGAATGGACTGGAGTAGTATGTTGAGAACGGATCCGCCTCAATTTTGAAATGAGCTTCATAGAGCCCCGGAGCAAGCCCTTTTGCCTTTGCAAGGGCAATATCCCCATAAGCCGGCTTGCCCGATGCGACCGCTTTGCTTTCGAGGCTCTTTCCGTTTGCACCGTCAATAATCTCTGAGCGTTCGGCATGACGGGCGGTCATCTGCTCCGGCCCGAAAACAAGCGGAGCGCATGTGCTGGTAGAAGTCCATAAGAAGCCAAGTGCCAGAAACATGTATGAGATATTTATTTTCATGTAAAGCATTTCCTGTCCAATTTATTTGCCTCAGTAAAACTTTGCAGTATGGATGGCATCTTGCCTGAAAACTCCAGTCTTATCATAGACATACGCCTGCCCAAGTGCGGAAACTCCTACATTTCCAACCCCGTTAAACTGGGTGTAATATCCTTTCGGTATGGCATGATATTGAGTATAACCTTGATTGTAGAAACAATTATTCTTCGTCACCCACGTAATACCACCGGAGCCGTCGCAGACATTCATTCCGGCCGGCTTGCCAGGATCATGGCAGTTGGCTTCTTTGTAAAAGTAAACACGATTATCCGTCTGAGGAATAAGCTGTAGGTTGTCGAAGACAAAAGTGTTTTCAGAATTGCACGCCTTTGCAGCCCGCGGATAATTATATATTTTTGTGTAAGTGGAGTTGGCCTGGCCATTGCGTCCGCAAGACCCGAATCCGGACAGAACATAGTCTGTGCTGTCCCAGGGATAAGTTCCGGCGTAACTGGAATTGTAAGGTGACAGGTAATCAGATTTTGCTCCCGGACAACGAAGAATTCCCTTTGCTTCCGAAGAGCCATTTTTAAAACGGCCAACAATATTACTTCCGTCTAGAACATAATCCGTTTCCGCCAACTGAGCCGCCGCCGGAGTGTTATAAATCGTACTCTTGTAAATCTTTATATTGAGATAATTATTCGCCCACCAGAGTACATTGCCCTGATTGCGCGACATGGATTGCCCAGCTTCATCACCCCATTGTCCACCCCCTCCGCAAAGATAGTCATTGAAGTCTGCTGAGTAGGTCAAGCCGGCCGTGTAGATGCCTTTGATATTGCTGGCGCATATGGCCCTGTAGGACATCTGTTTCGCCCCCTGCAAGGCAGGTAAAAGCATGCCCGCAAGGATTGCAATAATGGCTATTACTATAAGGAGTTCTATTAATGTGAATAAGCTGCAACGCAATGTCTTGCTTCTTTCCATAGCCACCCCTCCGTGTTTGAATTGATAGTAGTTCATTTTTCTAATCCCCCTGCTTTACCGTTTCACTTTTATGTGTTTTTGCAATAAGCTCAAGATATCACTCCCTAATGGCGCTTATTTAAGTATTCCCTAAAAAGTAACTCGTCCGCCTAGGCGGATGACCCGAAAGCCGCGGGTCAGATAGACCCGCGCTACTTGTCTTAACTTAGCGGCATTCTTATCGGTCCCTGACTCGCGAATTTGCCAGGCGCATTTTTCCCGTTGACGTCTTCTGCAAATTCCCGCCGCTTTGCCGGAGCCTTGCCTGTCGATTCGCCTAATCTCAGGGAATTGTATCCTTCCGGACGATACATCAAGCGGTCGGTGTCACCGCTGAGACCGAGGAAAAGCTCAAAGATGGCACGCAACTCCGGTTTAGGGTCAGGTCGGTCGACAATTGTGATCGAAGGAATGGATAGCATCGCCTTTTCGGGATTGCCGAAGGAACAGACCGATATGTCTCCGGGCACTCTCACTCCATGTTCATGACAACTGCGGATGATCCCTTGAGCGCCCTCCATCGCAGTACTGAAAATCGCTGTGGCTTGAAGTTGACCTCGATCTAAAAGAGCGTTCATCTTCTCATAGGCTTGTACGGTAGGGAAAGACAGATGGACCGGATGGTTGTGCAATTCGCCCTGGCATCCGAATTTCTCCAGACTGGTACGCCAAAGTTCAATTCGTTTTTCCACCGTCGGCGAGATCGGCTGGCTGTTGAAACAGTCTATGCGCCTGTGTCCGAGCTTATATAAGTGTTCGATCAGGGAACTGACCGTCTCAGGCGGAAGACCGTCCACACAGCGAATTCCGTGTTCGGTCAGGTCATGGAACATGATAATGAGGCGGTCGCTGTTTTTCTTCAACTTCTCTATGAACAGATTGTCGATATGATGAATCCACAGGAAGATTAAATCGAAGTCACTCTTCAACGACTCGGTGATCAACGGATCGTCTTCGTGAGTATAGGAAATTGTGCGATATCCGCAATTAAGCTCTTCGGCTGTTTGACGCAAAGAATAATCCCAAATGGAAAAATCATCCATTGCCGGACGTATATAAACAACATTGAGCTTCCGTTTGGTAGAGGCGGCAGAGCGGTGTATGGACAAACGCCCGGTTTTCTGGCGGACTAATACTTTGTCCTCAATCAGCTTGCGAATGGCATGCCGGGCTGTCAGATAACTGACACCGGTATCCTCTGCGAGCTTTTGAGCGCTTGGCAACGTATTGAACATGTAGTCGCTGTTCTGTATACGTCGCTTGAGGAGTTCTGCAATACGCACATATTTCGCATTACTGACGACTTTACCCATCTTGAATATATCCCGTTAAATGTATACTGTTTTCTGTATATACTGTCAATTATATATCAATATTCGGGCATGTCAAGAGGCCGGAAATCTATTTTTCAGACTTTTTTCAGACTTGCGGTAATGGCCCAGTAACCGCCAGCAGCGGCAGGCACAGAGTGGAAGAGGATAACAAAAAATGCCAGCCGGCATGGGCAAGGAGTGATATACCCTATGAAAATGAGTGCTGTTCATGCCAATTTATCTCATGCCTTCTCTGCTTTGTGCCTCTGTGCCTCTGTGCCTCTGTGCCTCTGTGCCTCTGCGCCTCTGTGCCTCTGTGCCTCTGTGCCTCTGTGCCTCTGTGCCTCTGTGCCTCTGCAACTCTGTTCCTTTAGGCTCAGGGGGGGTACGACTTGCGATTGGCCTTTTATAGATGGACAGCCTAACCAACATGAGATAAGCAGGAATTGTCAGGAGTCCTACGCAAGGGCTTTAAACGAAGAGCACCCACTCCTCCGGTTTGGGCATTGTTGAAAAGCGTCATTGCGGTGTTAGATTCTGTCCGCGTTGCTCCTTGTAACTTTGCAGCGCACCTATAACTGGAGGGAATTCATGCGGAAGACTGGGGTTCAGGCATTTGACAGAGGTTTGGAAGTATTGCGACTGCTCGCTTTGAACAAAAGGATGACGGCCTCAAAGCTTGCCGAGGAAATCGGCATTCACCAGACCTCGGCGTCGCGCATGCTGCAATCGCTTCAGAAGGCGAAACTTGTGTACAAACCTGATTTCCACAGCTTCGCACCGGACATCGGAATATTCGCCCTTGGCAGCATCGCCATGCGCTCTTTCCCAATAGTTGATCTGGCGATAGAAACCTGTGTCAAGCTCAAGATGGAGACCGGACTCGAAATGGCGGTAGCCACATTGTTCGAGGAGAAACTGTTTTATTTCACGGCATCCGAGTCAAAGAGGACATTTTACGACTCCGACTTCCCTGTTCACGTTTCATCAATCGGCCTGCTTCTGGCGCATTCAATGGGCAAAAGGACGGCGCTCCGGATAATCCGCGCCAGCACAAAGAACTCAACCTACCCTGGATATGAAGCGAACCAGCTCTACAACATGGTGGATGAAAGCCTGCAGAAACATGGATTCCTATATCTGAGGGATTTTCTTGACAACAAGATAAACTGCGCAATCAAATTCCAGTACGAGAGAGGTGAAGCCGGCCTGGCAATCTTCTCCAAACAGAACCACCTGTCCGTCGAGGAATCCGAAAAAATCCTAAAGAGTACCCTCGATAAGCTGGCCGCTCCCGCGCCTAAACAATGATATTTCCCTTTCTCAGATCGAGCGGGTAAATAAAGCCTGAATATCCAATATCCAACACGGAATATCCAACCGATGGAGGTAAGAAAAGACAAGTTCATTCAATAGTCGGAGAAAATCAATTCTGTATTGAAGGAAACAGATGAACTTAGTCCAATATTATTCAAAAGCATAGAGACGGCCAAAAAGGGGGAATGGAGTTTCATTATGTTAGAATTGAGAATCTCTTTTTTCCCAATATCCAGGGTTCCTATGCAAGTGCATTATAGCTAAAACCCTTATAACATCATCGACAACACGATATATTACACCAAATGGAAAGTGTTCAAGTTGATGCCTTCTATAATCACCTTCAAGAATAGGCCAAGCTAATGGTGATTTAATTATTTCAGAAATAGCGTTATCATAATTCTCAAGAAATTTAATTCCAAGACCAGTACACTGCAATTCATAATATCTGGCAGAGTATATCACTTCTTGCTTAGCATCGGAATGATACACTATTTTTTGCATCCGATTGCCTCATATGCGGCCTTCATGACTTCTTTATGCGATTTACCTGCCGACTTTCCCGAGTTCATCTCTTTATCTCGTCTTTTTGCCTCTTTTATCCAAGCATGCTCATTGTCAACAGGCTCAACAACCTTGTCGAGGGTGTCAAGAAGAATACCGGCAAGTAAAGCTCTTGATTTTTGTGGCAACGTCAATGCACTGAGAGTAATATTTTTTGCTGTTACCTGCATAAATCCTCCATATTTAATTGTGGCATTTTCTTAAATATTGTAATATGTAATTAGTGGCATTCAACTAGATTTGCCAGATTTCCCCATAGTTCGTATAAAGCATCAGCATCGCAGCTTCTGAATCCGTTATAAGACTGCCGCTGTTGCTGTCGGGATTCAGGCACAATTTGCCAATTGCACGGGCGTGATCCTTTTTCCAAATCTGAACATACACCGCATCTGTTTGTTTTTATGATATTTTTTTGATAAAAAAACATCCGCCCTCTTGACTTCCTAAAACTATGCGTTATACTGTTAGTGTATATTATTTGAACTCATTTTAGTTTTGACTATTCGCTTTACGCATTGTTATAAAAGCAAGATTTCAATCATTGAAAGGACAGCATGTCTAAAATAACAGTTACGGATCAAAACCCGATCGCCAAAGAATTTGATGTGCTCGTCATAGGCGGAGGACCTGCCGGTGTTGCTGCGGGATTCGCGGCGGCCCGGATGGGCGCCAAGACCATGATTGTCGAGCAGTTCAACTGCCTGGGCGGAATCGCCACTGCAGGCGGACACGGGCACATATGCCTCTATTCATCATGGGCTTCAAAAGAGAGGGTCGTAGGCGGGATACCTTTTGAAATGGCGAAAAGAGTTAAGGCCGCCGGGTACGGAACGTATAATAACTCCGAAGCCGACTTCGAGGTCGAAGGCATGAAGCTTGTACTCGACAATATGGCCGGGGAATGCGGAGTTGATCTCCTGTACCACAGTTTTTTCGCTGAAGCCATCGTCGAAAACGGGACAGTGAAAGGAGCCGTGATCCAGAACAAGAGCGGGCGTCAGGTAATTCTTGCGAAACGGATCATTGACTGCACCGGCGACGGCGATGTCGCGGCCCGCGCCGGATGCGAATATGAACAGGGGGAAGAAGGCTCCGGCTTATGCCAGCCGGTCACTCTCATGTTCACGATTGGCGGAGTCGACATCCATAAATTCTCCGCGTTCCAGCAGATTGAAGGCTATAACATGGCGCCGGTATGGAAGCGGGCCCAGGCCAACGGCGACATGCGCCCGTTCCAGTCAGTGGTCATGGGATGGTGGTATACGCCAACCCGTCCGGATCAGCTTGGAGTAAACTTCACGCATGTGACCGGCATCGACACCACCAACGCTGCAGATCTCACCAGAGCCACTATTGAAGCGCGAAAGCAGGCTTATGAATCGATAGCCGTCTTCCGCAAGTATGTGGGTGGACTGGAAAACTGTTATATGATTTCAACCCCCAGCACGATAGGCACACGCGAAAGCAGGAGGATCACCGGGGAGTATGTGCTGACCAAGGAAGACGTGCTCGGCATGAGGAATTTCGAGGATTCAATCGGATACGGCTCATTCTTCATAGACATACACAATTGCAGCGGCATCGGGATGGATCAGAAGACGGTGAAACCGCCTCCGGGATTGAAATACCAGATTCCATACAGGATACTGGTCCCCGAAAAAATCGACAATCTTCTCGTGGCGGGACGCTGTGCATCCTGCACGCATGAGGCGCTTGGCAGCCTACGCGTTATGCCGCAGTGCGGAGTCATGGGACAGGCCGCTGGAGTCGCAGCAGTAATTTCCATCCGCGGCAATGTGACGCCAAGAAAAGTCAACATCAAGGAACTGCAGGCAGAACTCAGAAAACAGGATTGCATAATTGACGAAACTGACATAGGGAATTAAAAACCAACTGACATGCGAAGCAAGGATTTGCGAAAATGAACAATCAAAACAAATGGGCATCCAGCCGGGGATTGCGGTGCGCAAGCCGCAAGCCATTGGTGATTACCCTCTTCACCCTCATCGAGCTCCTGGTTGTAATTGCGATCATAGGGATTCTCGCCGCAATGCTCCTGCCGGCACTTAAAAAGGCGAAGGACACTGCACAAAAGATCTTATGCGCCAGCAATGTAAAGCAGATCGGCTTGGCTTGGTTTGTATATATTGGAAATAACAATGATGGTCTTCCCGCAAACCAAACTAATGTATGGAACCCTGCTACGACGAAAAACCAGAGCTGGCATTTCCTGATGCGAGACGAACTGGGACAGCCTGACATGGCGGATGTGAAGTGGGATTCTCTTAATCCAAAATATACTGCCAAGTTCCTCAACTGTCCCTCTCATACAAATTTGGGAAGCAGCGTTCTTGGAGTCTGGTATGCGAGTTATGGGATGAATACCTATGGCATTGGCGGAAACAGATGCTATGCCTCCACTCCCTTCTACAGGCACATCTCCCAACTCAAGAAACCTGACACTCTGATTGGATTTATGGATTCCCAGCATTCGGCTACTCCTCTGACCCACGGAGCCGGATCAGTCTCCTATCAAGGCACCAATATAAGTACGAGACATGATGGAAAACCCAATGTGCTTTATTGCGACGGACATGTCGAAGGGGATACTTATTACATGCGATTGACAGTTCTTTCCTCACAACTGTATTATGCCCCATGGGGGAATCCATGAGGAGATATTTCCTTTCAAAGATGACACAGAGAAGCTAAGATTAGCTGAGAAGAAAAGGGGATTTGCGAAAATGAACAAGCAAAACAAATGGGCATCCAACCGGGGGTTGCGGTGTGCAAGCCGCAAACCATTGGCGATTACCATCTTCACCCTTATCGAGCTCCTCGTTGTAATTGCGATCATCGCAATTCTCGCATCCATGCTCCTGCCGGCGCTTAAAAACGCAAAGGAGTTTGCACGCATTGCCGTATGCACCTCCAATATACGCCAGATATATACTGGCATTTCCAACTATGCATTGGACTACAACGGCTACCTGCCATACGGTGCGTCAAGCGGAGGGTCAAACCTTGTCGATCCGCTGGAAAAAGCAGTGGGTTATGAAAACCAGAGAAACGGAAAGGATTGCATTGCCTACTGCCCGAGCGACAACCGCTCGAATACTGCATCCGGCAACACTACCCTTTACAAACAGGGGAACTGGATGACGCCCCCGTTAAACGGCATCTGGTTCAACTTCAGCTATGGTTCAAGCGCGTACGTATTCCCACAGGCTCCAAAAGCGGTCAGCATGTACAATATCAGGAAACCTTCTGACACCATGATGTACGCCGACTCATTTGGTATGCGGCTTCACAAAGATACGCAGTATTTTCATATTGTAGCAAACGGTCTGTTTCGCCATAACAATTCGGCCAACCTTATTTACGCCGATGCGCATGTCTCCTTTGAGCATCTTGGACTAGCCTATCGTCCCTTCGCGAATGACAATGCAAAAGCACCATGGTGGCCGCAGTGAATGGTGAATGGTGAATGGTGAATGGTGAATGGTGAAGGGTGAAGGGTGAAGGGTTATAAGGATATTGGTTATAGATAAATTTGTTGAAAAGGAAATTGTATATCACCCCCCTGTGGGCTTGCCCCACAGGAGGCAAAGATTGGGAGGTTAAGGGACATTACATTAGCTCTCCTCTCTCTCTTTCCTGCCAGGTAAACTGGCAGGGGAAGGGTAAACTAAAAAGCTCCGGTGAAGCCGGCTACTAATAGTCTCGAGTAGAATGGAGTCCCAAGATAACGGAGGGCGGGTTTTCTTACCCGCCACAGAAAGCATACCGCGGGTTAGAAAACCCGCGCTCCTTTGAAGAGTAAATGAGAGAGCTGATTTCAAAATGCAGGAAAATGTTCCAGCGGCAATGTATTCCGTTGGTCCGCCTAGGCGGATTAGTGTGTCTTAGTATTCAACAGGTTAGACACGCTGAAGCCGTGAACTCCAACTTAACAAATCAGCTCAAAAGAGGCAATTTTGAAATTGCCTCGAGAGACTATTATGAGACAACTAGCAATTAATATTAATAATTTCCAACCAGGAGAAGAGATGAAAAGAAAAAGTTGCTTTCTCGTCATGTCTATAGCGTTTGCGATATGCGCATCTGTCACCGCGGATCCGGTCAAGGACAAGCTTGACGCGCTTAAAGCCCGCGGGCTCGATTACAGCGATGCCGCCTTCTTCCTGCCTTTTGCCGACGCCAAAGGAAGCTTCCCCTATGTTGAAAGCACGGTCATCAAGGAAAGATGGAAGAACAAGGAAAAGCCGGTGTGCTTCCTTTTCAACACGCAATGGGAGAAGAAAAGCCGCCTGAAAGACCAGTACTGCCTGTACTTCGACGGCAAGAACCTCTCCGGGAACAGCGGAGGCGGAAGAATTTTCCAGCATAATGATTCGCACACCATTTCCGCATGGGTGGCTTTCGAAGATGTGAACGGGGTTTTCACCATATTCTGCGAGGGACACGGCGGAATCGGAGGACGCTGGCTTGATTTTGGCTGGGGTTATCTTGGTCATGACGTAAAAGTGGTCGGCGACAGCCGGTCTACTTCGGCAAGGCTGAAATATTCGATCAATCCAAATGAATGGACCCATCTGGCCGGCGTTTATGACCGGGAGAAAAAAGTCGTCCAGCTTTATGTCAACGGCGTCATGGTCGCGGAAAACAAGGCGGACATTGCCCCGATCAATGTTGACGCATCAGGATTTTATATTGGTGCAGGCAAGGTCGGAGAGGGAATATTCAAGGGATGGATGGATGAACTGCTGATTTACAATCGCGCACTGAGTTCCGAACAGATTGCCGATATTTATCAGAAGGGGATTCCGGACAAGGGCTGTGAATCAATTCCAATTGCGCCGAAACTAAAAGAGGGAGAGGCCGAGTTCAAGGAAAAGATTTCCCTGGATGATGTCTGGTTCTATGCCGACTATGACAAAAAAGTTGAGCCTGTATTTTTCTGCGGTGCGGCCGGTGATGTGCAGACACGGAAGACTTTCCCTGCCGACGGTCCCCGTTTCGATGCAGGCCGATTTGGAGACGCAATCAGAATAAAGAGCGGAGAGAATGCGGAAAAGGCGGACACCTTAAGCTATGAGATGGCCTTTCCTAAAGAACAGTACTCGCTCGCCTTCTGGTTCAAGCCGGATCCCACCATATGGAATCCGCAGGACAAGAAACCCATATACAACAGGGAACTCTTTTCAACCCTGTTCGGAACCCCTGCCCTCAAATATTCATCCCGATTACAGGCGGCAGGAGGAATGAACAAGAAAAGGGATTTGGATGTTTGCGAAGACGCCAAGACGACAACTGACTTCAAGCAGGACCGCTGGTATCATGTTGCGCTTGTAAGTTCCGTGACCGGAAAAACCACGATTTATGTGGACGGCAAGCCGACGGCGTCTGAATCACGGCCATACCGCAGTTTTTCACCGATATTAAACATAGGGAGAAACTGGAATTCGAAAAGTGACAAGGGTGTAAGGGTTGACGGCTGGATTGATGATCTTGTCATCCTCAAGTCGGCGCTGTCCGACCAGGCTGTGAACGATCTGTTCAACAGTGGCAAACCCGCCATGGACGGCGTGGCAGGAGTGGGATTCCCGGCATTCAGAACCGTTTTCAAGCGCGGCGAGAAAGCCTCATATCCACTTATGCTTCCATTCAAAGGAAAGGTGGAGGCGACGTTATCTTCGAAAGAGGGAAAGACGGTTCAGATATTTTCCGGCAAGGCCGACTCCCTCTCATGGAATCTTCCTCTCGACACAAACCTGGCAAGGCCGGGCGACTACAAGCTCGGAGTATCCGTGTCCGACGGAAAGACAACCCAGAAAGCGGAAACAGAAATCCGAATCCTCCCCTCCCCCGAACCGTCAATCCCGTTCGGACTTTACTGCGTAACAAATAATCTTGAAAAGAAGCCGGACTATCTGGAAAAGTGGCGCTATGCCGGGATGAATTATACCAGGGTCGGACTGGGTGAGAATTATTCACGTCCGCACCTCATGGATTTCCTTTACCGTTACGGGATTGATTACATCCCCAACATTGGGACGTCGCATCTTGATGAAAAGGACAAAATCGGATTGAAGCAGGAGGACTATGCACAGCTTGAGGTGGGAACGAATAAACTGTCTGACAACTGTTCGCTCTTCAGCTCCGTCGCACAGGAAAGAATCAAAGCAAGGCTTAAAAATGTGATAGAGCATTCCTCTTACTATCCTGGATTCAAGTTTGTCTCGCTATGGGATGAATATGATTCAAAGCACGACGTTTCGCCGGGCGCATTAAAATACTTCAAGGAAAAAACAGGATTGGACAAACTTCCTGACTTCACACAGAAGCCAAAAGGGACAGTCGTACCCGACAATGATCCTTATGCACGCTGGATTGACACGTTCGGTGTTGGCATGTGGACAAACAAAGGGCTGGCATACCATGATGCGTCAATTACCGAATACGTCAAGTCCCTGAATCCCGGGATCAGGACAATGTCGAACCCGAGCGGCGGCTACGGCGGCACGAGCGTATCCATGCCCGAGGTCTACTGCTATCTTGCGGAGACGGACCACAGAAAGGATATCGGTACAACCGAGCTTATGACCGAGTCGTGCATGGAGGCATACCGTTGTTCGGACATGAACCGTCCGCGCAAGCCCGTATGGCCACTGCTCGGTTGGTGGAGCACTCCGTTCCTGCCAGGCTTCAATGAAAGCATAAAGGTAATGACGGAAATCTCCCTCGCCAAAGGTGCGAAAGGAATCCTCTATGCCGGGGACACCTGGATTTTCATACGTGAAGACATGGTTGAGTCTGTCAGGAAACTTGCCGGATTCCGCGACCAATACGGACCGTTCCTGAACGCGCTTCAATATGAAGATCTCGGCAAAGTCGCCATCCTGTGGAACGACTATGAGATGATGGGGGAAAAGAATCCGGCCGGCCGCCCCAGCTACGCGCCGTCAGAACATATTGCCGCAGCTCTCAGGCTATCAGGGATCCCATATGAATTCATGCACACGGATCAGGTCTTGAAAGGGGAACTGAAACGATTTGATGCAGTCTTCCTTCCACGTTTCGACTATGCCACGGAATCCTTGAAGAAGAACATGGATGATTTCGACGAAAAAGGCGGAGCCGTTTTTGTTTCGGAAAAGAGTTCGGCTCTCGCACCGCAGAATGCAATAAAATATAATCCCGCCGATTTCGATTACAGGGCTGTCCAGAAAAATGACGTGGAACATGGGAAGATGCAGAATGTCGCTGGACTTGTTCCAAAAGTTAAGGAACTCGTACTGGCCAAGCTAAAATCCGAACGTCCAATCTATGCGGACAACAACTATTTCGCCTGCTATTACGTTCCAGGACCCGGCTGCGATGTCTATTTCATAATTAATACCGACCTCTACCTTGACCAGAGCGGCAATGTCAATCTCGCGAAACCTTTGTCGAACGCATACAGCCTAGTCGACAAGAAGGCTATGAACATCTCAGGAAAAAGCCTTCCGGTAAGCCTGAAAAAAGGCGAATGGCAGGTGATTGCGAACTACGCAGAACCAATCAAGGATCTGAAAGTCACGGCAAAACGCGAGGAGTCCACGGTAAATTATTCGGTGGCATTACCCCTAAAAACAGCTGTGCCGGTCACCGTCCGTTTCATAGATCCTTCCGGCAAGGAAGTGGACGACTACCGGCAATATGTTGTAACCGGCAAGGACGGCTCAATGTCCGGAACCCTGACACTGGCGGCGCTGAATGATCCAAAAGGTGAATGGAAGATAAGCGCCGAAATTCCGTTCGCAGGGATGAAGACGGAAACAAAGCTGGACGTGAAGTGAAGATGAATTTAATATTTATACAGTTACTAATAGTCTCGAAATAGAATGGAGTTCCAAGATAACGGAGGGCGGGTTTTCTTACCCGCCACAAAAAGAGTACCGCGGGTTGGAAAACCCGCGCTCCGTTAAAGAGGAAATGTATCGAGACTATTATGAGACGATTAGGAACTCAACTCGAAAAAAGGTTATTATGAAAACTACAGCTTGGAAAATCGGTGGAACAATCGTCTCATGTGTCCTGTTAATGGCTTCGGTTGCGTCCGGCGTGGAAACGCCAGCAGCAGCGCAACAGAAAACTGTATCTTCTCCCGAATCCGGTCGGCCGGTGGTGATGCCAAAAATTGTCACCATGCCCGGCATGAAGGAGAAAAAAGAAATGCCTCGCCAACCCTATGACGGCTATATCGCGGATTTGAGCACATTGCCATTCTCGTTTGTGTATGACGGTGTGGCTTACAAGGGTTTTCCAGCGGCGACATTCCGGCAGGTGGAGCACCGCCATTCCGTCCAGGGAGGGAAAGAGCGAAACCTCTTTGTGCTGAAGGCGGGGGATCTCCAGGTGACGGTGGACAGCGCATTCTATCCAGCACACGGGGCCTACGAGTGGACCGTCTGGTTTGAAAATACCGGCGCGGGAAATTCAGGCGTCATCAAAAACATGCGGGCGGCAGACATGGTCTTTGACGGGGAGCGTCCCGTGCTGAAGGGGATAATGGGAGATTATGAGAATCAATACCGCCCATACACTAGGGCACTTGAGGAAGGCCCGGCGAACTTCGTCTCCGCTACAGGACGTCCCACGCACGTCTGGTTCCCCTATTTCAATCTGGAACATGGCGACGGCGGCACGCTCATCGCGATCGGATGGGGCGGAACCTGGGACGCGCAATTCACCGCCAACGACAAAGGGCACACGCGCTTTTCCGCCTCAGGCAACTCTGATTTGTGCACGTATCTCAAGCCCGGAGAAAAGATCCGCTCGGCGCTGATGTCCTTTCTCCCCTATACGGTGCGGAACGAGGCCTACGCCACCAATGTGTGGCGGCGGTGGTTCCTCGATTGCAACCTGCCGAGGCTTAATGCCAAGGGCGATCCAGTAAAGCCGTTCAGCACCACCTGGCTGGCGGTGGACACGGGGATTCCCAATTCGGACGGCAGCATTTCCGAGCGTCATTTCACCTGGAAGCCGTCGCTGGATAAAATGTTCAGCGAGGGCATTCATATTGATTACCGGTGGTTTGATGCCGGGTGGTATGTTGCGCCCGACGGGACGTCGTCGGACACCAACTGGCGGAGCACGGTCGGGACGTGGGAGCTGGATAAGGTCAAGTGGCCCGGTGACTCCTTTCGCGAATCCGTGGATTTCGCCCATGCGCACGGCATGAAGACGCTGGTCTGGTTCGAACCGGAACGAGTCTCGCAGGTGGATGCCCTGGTGAAGAATCACGGATACAAGCGGGAGTGGGCCGTTGCAGCCGGCGAAATTTCCAACAACATCGGCAACGAGGAGTGCTTTCAGTGGACGCTGGGACGGATTCTCTCCTTCCTGGATCAAAACAAGGTGGACATGTACCGGGAGGATAACAACTGCGATCCCCGGGCATATTGGCAGGCGCTTTCCAGGTCCGAGGGGGAGAACCGCAAGGGGATTGCGGAAAACAAATCGGTCACCGCGCATTACCGCCTGTGGGACAGCATCATTGAATACTGCGCGCGGAGCGGCAAAGATACGTTCGTGGACTCCTGCGCCAGCGGCGGAGGACGGAACGATCTGGAGTCTTTGCGGCGCGGCATCCCCCTGATGCGCAGTGACGCCGACCGGACGACCACCGCGCTGCGGCTTTCCATGGGCACGGCCTTCAACCGGTGGGTGCCGTTCAACGGGGCGGGCGCCTGTGTTGAGCAGGCTGGTCAACTGGGGGTGAACGGCAAACGGGATGTATACATTTTTCGCGCCTCTTATAATCCGATTTTGAATCTTTCCGCGCAGTGGGTGCAGAATCCAAAGACGGATTTCGAAATGATCCGCTTCGGCCTCCGGGAGTGGGAAACGGTAAAGGATTACCTGCTGAAGGATTTCTATCTGCTGACACCATGGCATCTGCCCACGGACAAGATGCACTGGACCAGCTACGTCTACTTTGATCCCGAAAAGGACAGCGGTGTGCTCTTCGCGTTCCGCATGGAAGAAGCGGCGGAGCGTTCCTATTCGCACCAGCTGACCATGTTGAATCCCGAAAGGACATATGAACTGCGCGATGCAGACAAGGGCGTGCTCGGGACGTTCAAGGGAAGCGAACTGGCGAAGGGCTATACCGTAACGCATGGGCAGCCCCGCAGTGCGGCGCTAATCTATATTGCATCAACCCCTGAGCCAACCAACTAAAGGAATTTCATGACTTCATCTCCAGTCCAAATCAGTGGTATTTTCCCCTCCTACGCAGTTCAGGCAGGCACCGAAAAACCTCGCAACGAACTCGGCATCGGCGCCCTCATGCCATGGGCAGGCAAACTTTGGGCTATCACTTATATCGCCCATACAGGGCACAACTCAGGCCTCTATTCGATTGATAAAGACCTGAATATAAAACGCCATCCTGAAAGCGTATCCGGCACCTTTGCGAACCGGTTCATGCATGCACCGAGTGATTCAATAATCATTGGGCCGCATATCATTGACGGAAAAGGCATGGTCCGAACCTGCAAGAAGCTTGCCGAATATCGTTTGGCGGGAACCTGCCAGCATCTCACCGACCCGGACAACAAAGTCTACATGCTCACAATGGAGGGACCTTTCTTCGAGATGGACGTGCACACTCTCGAAACCAAAGAAATCTGCAATCTCACCTATGAGCTTCAAGTTCATACCGAGCTCAGCCCGGGATGGACAGGCAAGGCCGCCGAGCCCGTTTCACATACGCATAACACCCCTCAGCCGCATTTCAAAGCGTGTCATACCGGCCAGGGGCGGGTCTATGTAACCAACAACAGTTACTTTGAGGAAGATCATTTAGGAAAATGCGCCAGCGGACGCCTGGCCGAATGGGATGGCAAGGAATGGAAGGTCATCCGGACCGGACCTTTTAACGAAGTCACCGGCCGTGAGACTTTTGGAGGAACCATCTTTGCGGTTGGCTGGGACAAGGCAAGCGCCATCCTGATGGTTCGGATAAACGGGAAATGGGATGAATATCGCCTGCCGAAAGCCTCACAGACGTTTGAACATTGCTGGCAGACCGAATGGCCGAGACTGCGTGAAGTGCAGCATGAGCGCTTCATGTTGGACGCGAGCGGCATGTTCTATGAACTGTCCGGCTGGCTACTGGAAGGCAAACTCTGGGGTGTGCGCCCCATCTGTTCACACCTGCGCGTCGTGCCGGATTACTGCAGCTTTGCCGGCCTGCTGGTCATGGGCGACAATCAGGTGAGTCCCGTCGGGAACGAATGGAGCGTGGGCGAATCGCAATCGAACTTCTGGTTTGGTCACATTGAGGATCTCTGGAGCTGGGGCAAGGCCAAGGGCTGGGGTGGTCCATGGTGGAAGGCTGCGGTCAAGGCCGGAGAGGCGTCCGTGCCGTATCTCATGACAGGCTTCGACAAGAAAGTCCTGCATGTGAGCTCCGACTCCGCCACGCGCGTTCGCATTGAGATTGATTTCGTGGGGAACCAGAGCTGGTGCTCCTATCTGGATCTGCAAGTCGATGCGAACGGTTATGCCCACCACGTTTTCCCTGACGGGTTCAGCGCGCACTGGGTTCGGCTTGTGTCGGAGAAGCCCGCAACGCTCACCGCGTTGCTGCACTACACGTAGGTATAAAGACGGAAACCAAGTTGGACGTGATGTAGTATAGCCTGTGGTTGAAACCACAGGCTATATTACATTATCCCTCCGGGATAGAGAGAAAGTTAATGTAAGAATAATAGAAACAACAGAATTAAAGCCAGAGGAGTTACATGAAATCTTATAAAATCCCCAGTACAATCTCACTTTTCCACAAAGGTGGGACTGATTCGAAATGTTATCAGTACGCGTTAGATGAGCTGCAAAGGCTTTTGCGCAGGATTGGTGTATCGGCAGAGCTCCGTGAATACAAGGGGAAATGCTCCTCCTTTTTTCTTGCACTCGGCGAGAAATGTTCGATAAAGGAGCATACAACGAATCTGAAACATGACGGTTTCCGCCTTTCTGTTTCAGAAGCAGGCATAGAACTTTCCGCCGACTCTGCAAAAGGAGTTTTGAACGGGGTTTACCATCTGGCAGAACAACTGGGTTATCTATTTTTGCTGCCGGGGGAATCCGGGGAATGGGCGCCTGAAAAAGTGTCTGACTTGCTTTTTGGCGAAAAAACCGTGCAGTCGCGTTTCCCGTTCCGCGGGGTATTCTGGGGAGATTCTTCCGTAAAGGATTACACCGTGGAAGAATGGCTGCGTTTCTATGCGAAATTAAAGTTCAATTCATTGTTCAACAACATTGAAGATCTTCCGCTCGCGGAGGAACTTGGAATTCGAATTGAAGTCGGCGGACATGGGCTTTCCAAAATGCTTCCCAGGGAATTGTTTGCCGACAAGCCTGAAATGTTCCGCATGTTCCAGCCGGAAGATTTCAACGGGCGAAGACTTAATGATTCTAATTTATGTATTACCAATCAGGAAGCCAGGGAAATCATAAAAGAGAATTTCCGGAAGGAACTGAAATCAATAGAGGGTGCCTATGCCATTCATGCCTGGGGTGACGATCTGCCTGCGGGAGGTTGGTGCCTCTGCCCCAGCTGCCGGTCCTTCAGCCCTGAAGACCAGTCCATGATTGCCATGAACCTGCTGGCGGAAACCGCCAGGGAATGCAAAAGCGATGTACGTATCGCCAATATCGCCTATCATGACACCATGCACCCCGGAATCAACATCAAACCCGCTCCGGAATGTTTCCTCCTCTTCGCTCCGCGTGAACGCTGCTACGGACACGCCATTGATGATCCGGATTGCAAGCGCAACCGCTTTTATCTGGACGCGTTGAAGGCCTGGAGCGTGAAGTGCAAGGACAATCAGGACAACCATACTTTTGAATACTATTTTGACCAGATCCTTTTCCGCGGGTTGTATCCTTTTCTGCCGGATGTAATTCTGGACGACATGGACGCTTACCATGAAAATGGTATTGAAACCCACATGTCCCTTCAGGTGGCGGGCCCGGAACTTGTGCCGGAATTCAACATGCTTATTTTTGCAGAAGCACACTGGGATGAGAAACTGACCGCAAAGCAATTCTGCCATAACATTTCTGCGAAACTCGCAGCTGGCGGAGTTCCGGCATGGGAGAAATATCTAGTCGAGAGAGGCGAAATATTCATAAAAGCCATGAGGATGTGCGAGCACGACACAAGCGTATATCTGGATTACCGCTGGTTGCCTGAATCAACCTCTGAATTCGCCAGCAAAATGGTTGGAATCTATGCTGAATGTTCAGAAGAACTCAGTGCGGCCGCAGACCGTCTGGCTTCAAAAACCAGCTCAGGAATGCCGGAACGCCTGCTGAAACTCACGCAGCTCGAAATCAAACGGGCGAAGTTCGAAGCGGAGGAATTACTGGTGATGCATTATCAACAGGATGCCGTGAATCATTTTGCCGATTATCTCAATACCGGAAACCGGGAAAGCGCTGCGAAGGGATGTGAATTGATGTCCATGGCCATTGAAACCCTTAAGACCACTAAAGTGAAAGCCCTCGAGTTCGGATTGACGGAAAAAAGCTGGTATTCCGGAAACATCAACAAATGGCTTTCCGGAGAATTCAAACGGAAAATAGACAATTACAGTAGGTAATTGCAAAACTCGTCCGCCACGGAGCCTGTCGGACTTAGAAAAACCTGTTGGCATTAACTTGCGTTTGGTACTTTTTGTTAGTAGTAGTGCAATTTATTGCACGTTCTTTTAAGATAACGGCGTATAAATTCGCCTACTACGAACGAAATCCAAGTGCACTCACCGCCTAAGTCCGACAGACACCGCGGCGGACTGACTTCCTGAACTGTAAATTTAGATTTTGCATACGCTTAAAGCATAGAACTGTGAACTAAAGACACCAAAGGCATCTAAGGGGGATCGACAATGGTCAGACGTGCGTTTATCAAGACAGCAGCCCTATTGGCAGCCGGGATTGGCTCAGTTCCAAATATTGCTCGGGCGGCGACCACTAAGTCCGACGATAAATCCAATACTACGGACGGAAAAGCATATGTAATCAAAGAAGTGGACGTACTGGTTGTCGGCGGCGGTCCGGCCGGAGTGGCGGCCGCTTTCGCCAGTGCCAGGATGGGGGCGAAGACACTGATCGTCGAACAGTTCAACTGCCTCGGAGGCGTTGCGACGGCAGGAGGGCATGGACATACCTGCCTCTATTCCTCCTATGGCAAGAACGAGAGGCTCGTGGGCGGGATTCCATTTGAGATGGCGAGGCAGGTGAAAGCCGCAGGTTACGGTACGCATAACAATTCAGAGGCCGACTTCGAAGTTGAAGGAATGAAAATAGTGCTTGACAAGATGGCCGAGGATGCCGGGGTCGAGCTCCTCTATCACACTTTCTTTTCAGAGTCACTGGTCGAAAATGGCGCGATATGCGGAGCGGTGGTGCAGAGCAAAAGCGGAAGGCAGATCATCCGGGCAAAACGTATTATTGACTGCACCGGAGACGGTGATGTTGCAGCCAGCGCCGGCTGCGAGTTCAAGCAGGGCGACGAAGAGACCGGCGCATGCCAGCCGGTTACAATGATGTTCACGATCGGCGGAGTCGACATGAAAGCAATGTCCGAATTCATGAAGGTCGAAGGATACAGCATGGAAAATGTATGGAAACGAGCTCAGGAAAAAGGCGACATGCGCCCCTTCCAGACCGTGGCGATGGGCTGGTGGAGGACACCGACAAGGCCCGATTTCCTCGGCGTCAATTTCACGCACGTCACCGGGATCGACACCACGAAATCTGCGGATCTCACGAAGGCCACAATCGAGGGACGCAAGCAGGTCTGCGAGTCCATCAGGGTGTTCCGCAAATATGTGAAAGGTCTTGAAAACTGCTATCTCGTCTCGACACCCAACACCATCGGACTTAGGGAAAGCAGGCGCATCATGGGCGAGCATCTGTTGACGAAAGAAGATGTACTCGGTATGAGGGACTTCGACGACTCGATCGGCTACGGCTCCTTCTTCATAGACATACACAACATCTCAGGCCCAGGCATGGACAAGAAGACGGTAAAGCCCTCCCCCGGTTTCAAATATCAGATGCCGTACAGGATACTGGTACCCAGAAAAATCGACAACCTGCTGGTGGCCGGGCGCTGCGCATCCTGCACACATGAGGCACTCGGAAGCCTCCGCGTGATGCCGCAGTGCGGCGTTATGGGACAGGCCGCGGGAGTCGCAGCAGTAATTTCCATTCGTGGCAATGTGACGCCAAGAAAAGTCAACATCAAGGAACTGCAGGCGGAACTCAGAAAACAGGATTGCATCATAGACGGCGAAGATATTGAAAAAGCGAACAGGAAGACATGAGCGCCCCCATTGTCTTATATCCTAAAGGAATCGTTTCCGGTTTGATTTAAAAATGTTTTACTTTGGCACGAGCAATTCCAATAAGAGATCTTAGTGTCTCATTGACTGATTCATTGTCACGAAAAACCTTCGCAACATCTGGAGCCAATAAGATTTGTTTTCTTGTTCCGCAACGCGGATTAATATTATAGCATGGGGTTGCCCGAAAGGGCTACCCTATGAAATGTCATTGCAATCAAGAGTATTCGCTGAAAGCGATACATAAAATCAATCCCGCTGGGCCCCGGAGGCGATCCATATCCTGCAATGAACGGGAACCCGGAGAAAAAGGCTCTAGACAAATTGGTTCAGCAGACGGTGACTTATTTCCGGGAACGTGAGGAGACACTGCTTGCCAACAATTGAGGAAATAGATTGAATTCATTATACAAAGAACTAGATCGTATATGAAATTGTATTTTAACCACGGAGGCACAGAGGCACAAAGGTTTCTATTGTTTTAAATCAAAAAAATCCGTGTAATTGCGTATGTTCGTTGTTTCTGCCCCTGTTTGGATGGCTTTGGCTTTTAACCCGAAAAAACTGTGCCTTTGTGTCTCTGTGGTTATTTAATTGTATTTGAAGTTCCGGCGGTAGTCGGTTAAGTCCAGCAAGGAGACAATCCAATGACGATAAAAAAGACAACGACAATCACAGTGGCGCATAATCCGGTACTGACTGTTCCGTCAAAAGTAGAGTTCAAGATTGAAGGTGAAATCGGCCGGCGGCTTAAAGCTGTAACGGAGCAGTGGATTCTTCCTGCGCCCGATGCCAATCCTGCGATGCTCGCAATGTTCCGGGACCGAGACCGGAAGCCCTATCGCAAAATGGTTGCCTGGGCCGGGGAGTTCGCAGGGAAGTATCTGACGCATTCCGTGCAAATACTCAGGCTCACCGGCGACGCGCAGCTTCGTTCCCATCTTGAGCAGTTTGTCAAAGAGTTGTGCGCCTGCCAAGCCTCCGATGGTTACCTGGGTTGCTGGCCGCAGGACTCACGCCTGACCAATCATGCGTCAAACAGTGCCCACAAGTGGGAGACCTGGGACACCTGGGCGCATTATCACACGATGCTCGGACTAATATTGTGGAACGAAGTTTCTGGGGATGACGCGGCATTGAACGCCGCCGTGCGGATCGCCGACCTGTTCTGCGACATCTATCTGGACAAAAAAACTCCACGCCTGGTTGAGACCGGCTCCACGGAAATGAATCTGGCGCCGATCCATTCCCTGTGCCTGCTTTACAAAAAGACCGGCTCACCGCGCCACCTGGCTCTGGCCCGACAGATACTGAGTGAGTTCTCGGCAAAGGACTCGGAAGGAAAATTCCTGGCCGGTGACTATCTGAACGCGCCGCTTGCCGGGCAGAAGTTTTGCGAAACACCAAAACCGCGCTGGGAAAGCCTGCATCCAATCATGGGGATGGTCGAATTGTATTGGCTGACCGGCGACGAGTCATGCCGCAAAGCTTTCGAATCGCTGTGGTGGAGCATGCTCAAAGGGGACCGGCATAACAATGGCGGCTTCAGCTCCGGAGAGAAGGCTACAGGAAATCCGTATGACACAGGGGCGATTGAAACCTGCTGCACGGTCGCCTGGATGGCCATGTCCGTCGAGATGCTGCGGCTTACGGGATGCTCCCTCGTCGCAGACGAGCTTGAACTGTCCATGCTCAACAGCGGCCTAGGCATGATGAGCCCATCCGGACGCTGGGTTACCTATGATACGCCGATGGACGGTGAACGCAAGGCGAGTGCACACCATATTGTATTTCAGTCGCGTGCCGGGTCACCGGAACTCAACTGCTGTTCAGTAAACGGTCCCCGCGCCCTCGGCCTCCTCTGCGAATGGGCTCTGATGCGCAACGGTGAAGGACTTGCGCTTAACTATTATGGGTCCGGCACGATGAAAACGGATCTCCAGTCAGGCAACACTGTAAGCATAAAACAAGATACCGACTACCCGCGTAACGCCGTAATCAATCTTGCAATCTCAACGGCCAAGGCCGAGAATTTCGCTCTTGCGCTGCGCGTTCCATACTGGAGCAGGAAAACCAGTGTTCGGATAAACGGCAAGGAAATTAACAATGTAAAACACGGCGAGTATCTGCGGATCTCGCGGGAGTGGAAAAGCGGAGATACTGTTCGTATCGAAATGGATTTCGGGCTCCAATTCTGGCGGCACCCCGCGAAAATCCACGTCTCCGGCAGTCACGCCTGGGAAACGGAATGGCGACTGGGCGGGGTCATCCCCAACCGGGCTAACTCACCGGCGGGACTGTCGCCAGTGGATTTGCTTCTCGACGGAGCGGTGTCCATGGCGGACGTCACGCGCATGACTGGCGGTCATCCTGCGAGCGTCCCCAGCACGTCGGGTCACATTGACTTCAAGAAGATATTCAGCGAGGCCGGAGCACATGCCGCCGCCTGGTGCTTCACCGAAATCGACGTCCCGTCCGACGGGATACTCCCGGTCATGTTCGGTTGTGACTGGTGGTGCTCCTGTTTTGTCAACGGACAGACTATTGTTTCCAACGAGAGCGGCTCGACGGAACGCGCCTTCCACATTCCACTCCCTATGAAAGCGGGAGTGAATTTAATCGGCTTCCGGATCACGGCAGGATCTGGTGGCTGGACGCTGAGTATCGCCAAGGGCGCATTCGTCCCGAAAGGGAAAGAAGTCCAGTTGCTCAGATACGCATCGATCTACCGCGGCCCCGTGCTCCTGGCATATGACGCACGCTTCAATGACGGCGATTTCTCATCAGAAACCGTGCCGCCACTTGCGGCCCCCGCACTCAAACTCCTTCCGGAATGGAGCACGCTTCCGTCGGACACCCCCCTGCTCCTCTTTGAAGGAAAAGATGCAAATGGCAAATCAATACGCTACTGTGACTTCGCCAGCGCCGGTGCAACGGGCAACTATTATCAATCGTGGGTGCCAGTAGGATTTCAAAGCCCGGAGGTGGAGTTCTCCCTGGAGAATCCGCGTCGGAGTTAGGCTGGACAGTGTTGAGTCAATTTCAAAAGCAGTCAGAAACTAGAAGTCAGGATTCAGAATAAAACCGAATTTCAGTTCAAATTCAATTCTGTCTTCTGACTCCTGAATTCCTAGTTTTGAAATTGCCTCTGTTGTATGAATATGTATATGATAAGAACTAAAATAAAACAGGATGGTTTGCAATGAATTCAGATACTTCTGTCGAACAGTTATCGGATAATCCGTTCAAGGAAGCCGAGATTGCCTGGCACATGGCAGCAGCAGCATTGATGGGAAAAACAATTCCGCGTCTTTGCGCAATCTGCGTACTGGCATTTGTCGCGTCCATCCTTGTCCCTGCTGCATACGCCGCCGAGAATCCAGACAAGCCGATAGTCGTGAGCCTGAAGGACTGCTACGATCCGAGCAGGCCGGATCCGAGCTGGGAGAAACTTGTGAAGGAGAATCCACGGCTAGAACTGAGGAAGTGGGGAGGAATCTCGCTTCCTGGCGGCGGCGGGCGGGCGCCGATGCTCATGTCAATCGCAGGGGGTACTGCACCTGACATATTCTACTGCTGGTTCCACATAATCCGAAGCGACATCAACCAGAGCTTCCTCTATCCGCTGAACGAATGGGTGGGGTCTGACGGCAATGGAAACGGGCAGATCGACAATGCCGAATCCACCTGGGGCGGCTGGAGCAAGGTTCCTTCGCTCTGGCGGCAGGTCGCCACAGAAAAGGGGAAGGTCTATGGAATACCTTATGCGGGCACTTGGTATTTCGGGCTCGTCTACCGGAAGGACATCGTCAGGAACAGCGGACTTGATCCCGAAAATCCGCCGGAGACTTGGGACGAGTTCTGGAAATGGTGCCAGCGCATAACCATTCCGAACAAGAACATAGCAGGTGCCAGTCTTCAGCGCGGCCAGAGGGCGTTTGCAATCTCCGAAGGCGCATGGGCCTGGCTGCCATGGATGCAGAGCGCAGGAGGCTCCCCGGTCGTCCAGTACAGGAAGTCGCCGAAGACAGGAAAGGAATACGAGTTTTCGATGGAGGAATGCGAATTCATCGCGCCAGACGGCGAGGATCTGAAGAGTGTGCCGTCGCGTTGGGAGGCCGCCTTTGATTCTCCTGCTGGAATGGAGGGCATGGAATTCTACAAAAAGCTGATGTGGGGTGCGTGGTTGCGCGATCCTGAGACCGGGGATCCTGTCGACTTGACGGATGAAGATGTGCAGAGAGGGAGCGTAGAAATCGGAGGAAGGAGCCTGAAGTTCGCAAAATCCGACGTCATCCGCGGAGTTTCGAGGCCGATGAATGGTGTTGACAGTGATGTCGGTGCCATGCTCCGCCGCGGTGAAGTGGCCATCTACTTCTGCAATGCAGAGGGGATGGAACAGCTTTCCACATCCCTCAACATGCCAAGCGACCTCATCGGCATCATGCCGTTTCCTGCAAAGGACCGCACCTGCAAACCCGTGGTTGCGGCGCACAAGCACTACTGGGTGATGACCGAGGGGGTAGGCAGACGTCCGAAAGAAGAACGGGACATGGTGTGGAAATGCCTGCAGGTCCTGACCAGCGAGGAGTCCCGCGACAATGAAATACGCAAAAAGGTTCTGACCGGCAACGCCATATGGTGCAATCCAGCCGATCTGAAACGGCTTGGACTGTCAGAATATGTGGACGACATTCCGCAGTCAACTAAAAATTTCTACAGCAAGATAGAGTCTGGAGCTTTCGTACTAAGGACGGAGCCATTCGCGGGGTTCTGGAACAGCGCCGGGGAAATCCTGCAGCGACGCGTCATAGGCGTGATCCTTTCGGAGGCGGGCGAGACGTTCGACTTCAAGCCCGAGCTGCGCAAGGTGACTGCCGACGCCAATTCCGGCCTGATGTTCGAGCTGCCGCGCGAGGAACTGAACAAGAGGCGTCCACTGGCCAGGATCCTCTTCGGCATAGGGCTGATAGTCTTCATCGCATGCGGCTGGCTGATCATAAGGGAGAGGAAGATTGCGGCGCAGAAGCCGGGTTCAAGCGGCAAGGACATGGGGATTTTCCTGCCATCTCTGATGTTGGCACCGGCCATCCTTTCGATTGCGCTCTGGAGCTATTATCCTCTCCTGAAGGGCTCGCTGATGGCGTTCCAGGATTACCATCTCGTCGGCGGCTCGGTCTGGCGTGGTCTCGACAACTTCATAGCAGTAGCCACCGATGCGAATTTCTGGCTGTATGTCCGCAAGACATTCAAGTTCGTAGCCATCACGCTGACACTCGGTTTCATCGCCCCGATTGTACTGGCGTTTCTTCTTACGGAAGTCCCCCGGGGCAAGATCTTCTTCAGGACGCTGTTCTTCCTGCCGCAGATGACCTCCGGGCTTGTGGTGGCTCTGATGTGGAAGATGATGTACGACCCTACCGAGAACGGCCTCTTCAACAAGATGCTGATGGCTGTCGGTGTGACGAAGCAGGCTTGGCTGCAGGATCCGTCGTGGGCGATGGCGTGCTGCATCCTGCCCGGCATCTGGGCAGGGGCCGGGATGGGGAGCCTTATTTATATTGCCGCACTCAGTTCATTTCCGGAAGACTACTATGAGGCGGCTGCCATCGACGGGGCTGGACTGTGGCGGCGGGTGTTCCACATCGCCCTGCCACAGCTCATGCCGCTTGTCATAATAAATTTCGTCGGTGCGTTCATCGGCGCGTTCCAGGGGATGGGCAGCATATTCCTGCTCACCTTCGGCGGTCCCGGCAACGAAACGATGGTGATAGGTCTTGCCATATGGCAGGAGGCCTACAACAACCTGCGCTTCAGCACCGCCACCACTATGGCATGGTTCCTCGGCGTCGGGCTGATAGGGTTCACATACATGCAGATACGTTTCCTGAGACGCGTGGAATTCAGGAGAGCGGAGGATAATTAGGGAAGTTCTAAAGTTCTGAAGTTCTGAAGTTCTGAAGTTCTGAAGTTCTGAAGTTCTGAAGTTCTGAAGTGCGTAAGTGAATGAAATTTAGAAAGTAGAATTTAGAAGGTAGAAAACTTGGGGAAGTGCGGGAGTGTAGTCCACGAATTTCACGAATTAACACAAATAATTTCTGATATTCAGACTATAATTGGAATTTATAATACAAACATTTGCTGTGAATTTTATTTTGTCGAAAAATAAAACTCACAGCAAGTATTTATTCGTGTAATAGTATTTGTTTCTTATAATTCGTGCAAATTCGTGGAATTCGTGGACAAGTCAAAGGAGTTATAATGTGGTCCGTAATCAGCAATCCGACGACCGACGACTATACAAAAAAATTTAATAAAGGACAAACATAATGCCAGTCATACTTTCAACAGAACGCAGATCTCTGAAGTCACGTCTCGTCATCGCCGCAATATACCTGATGCTCGTACTCGGAGGAGTCACGATGGTCTACCCGTTTCTGATCACCGTGTCCTCCTCAATGACCGGCAGGTTCGAGTACAACCGCTTCCTGCCGTGTCCGAGATCCCTCTACGACCGGTCCGACCGTTTTGTCAGGAGCCTGGAAAATTATTTCGGCGTCACCGGACCGACGTCGATGGTTTTCAAGGACAAGCCGGCATCATGGGCGTCATGGACGAGCGTGGGCGACAACCTTCCGCTCATTCCGGCATTTGCCTCCTCCTATCTTGCGGTGGAGTCAACTCCGTCCGAACTTGCAAAATGGAGGCTTGCCGCCGGTGACTATGCGCTTTTCAACCTGGAATATGACATACGCGACACCATATGCTGGTACGACTCGCGCGACCTTGCCGGATTCCTGGAAGAGAAATACACGAGGATATGCATCAGGAAGAACCCGGAAACGGCGAAACTGCCAGGCTCCCAAATCAGCAGTCTGGCGCTGGCCGAGCTTCGTGCCGAATGGGGAATACCGTATGCGAGCTTCTTCGACGTCAAGCTCGATGACGAGATATGGTATCCCATGGGGCATGTGTCCTGGGACTATCCCGACACTGCAAAGGCGAGGACCTATCTTGAGTTCAAGGACGCCTACAGGCGCATGGCGTTCCGGCCAGGCGCCGAAGGACAGTGGAGGACCTTCGCCAAGGCGAATGACGAGCCGGTCTTAGGCAAAGGGACATGGCCCGCCGACCGTAAGGATATTAACTGGCAGCTGTTCAAGAAATTTGTAGCTGAAAAATGCCCTGCCAGTCCGACCATGCCGTTCCAGATGAAGGGCGAGTGGATCAGATTCCTCAACCGACAGGATGCGAAGGACATCCTAGGGCTCGACAACAAAACGGAATTCAAGGTCGCCGACTACAACAGGATTTTCGGTAAAAACTACAAGTATATCGAAGAGATCCCGTTCCCGATCCCGGACGATTCCCCTGAGAAGCTGCGGAAACTCTGGAATATCTTCGTGCCAAAATATTATCCGCGCAGGCTGATAACCGTCAAGGTCACGCCGGAGCTCCAAAACAAATATCAGGGCTCGCTCCTCACGGCGTACAAGTCGATCGACGTCTACAACAAGCTGGCCGGAACAAGCGCCAGGGATTTTTCAGAGATTCCCCTCAAGACATATGAAAACAGCTCCCAGTGGCGGAACTTCGTCGGAATCCTGTCGCCGGAATACATTGAACTGCATTCGGCAGAGGCGGCGTATCAGAAGTTCCTGCTTGGAAAATACGGTTCCGTCGTGGGTGTGAACAACGCCTATGGATGGAAGATTGACACCATGGAGGAGGCCTGCCTGCCTCTCGCCAAGGCGATTACGGTTACGTTCTTCAACAACGAGTGGCGTTACTTCCTCAACGACATCGCCAAGAACTACGCCGCGGTATACGACTACATGGTCGTCAGGGGCGACGCATTCCTGAACACTGTCATATACATCACAATCTGCATCATCCTCTCGCTGACCATCAATCCGATGGCGGCATACGCGCTGTCCAGGTTCAGGCTGAAATGGGCCGAGCAAATCCTGCTCTTCCTGCTGGCGACCATGGCGTTCCCCGGAGCAGTGACCGCGATACCAAGCTTCCTCCTTCTCAGGGACCTGCAGCTCCTTAACACGTTTTACGCCCTGTTCCTCCCCGGACTCGCAAACGGGATGGCCATATTCATACTGAAGTGTTTTTTCGACGGACTTCCAAGGGAGCTCTACGAGGCCGCGACCATTGACGGTGCCGCTGAATGGCAGATATTCCTGCACATTTCGCTGCCGATGGTCACCCCAATCCTGGCAATCAACGCACTGAGCGCATTCATCGGCGCATACAACAGCTGGGAATGGGCGCTGATAGTCTGCCAGAAGGAGTCGTACTGGACAATCGCAGTCTGGCTGTACCAGTTGTCGCAGACATTGCGAGACCAGCCGTTTGTCATAATGGCCGGCTTCGTCGCCGCATCAATACCGACCGCACTGGTATTCATCTTCTGCCAGAAGATAATACTCCGCGGAATAGTCATACCTTCAATGAAATAAGAATATCTGGGGTCAGAGACGAATGCCGCTTAGTTAATGATTTCCGGTGAAGTAACTCGGGTCTATCTGACCCTAGAGACGCGGGTCAGATAGACCCGCGCTACTTCAATGTATAGGAATTTCAAAGTT
>CAZION010000075.1:0-29246 GCA_964540865.1 uncultured Victivallis sp. | reverse complement strand
TTCCGCGAAAAGGGCGTCTGGAAAATCTCCAAATGAAGCTTAGAGTAATCTTGGCTGACTACTGACGACCGATAAATTTTAACCCGGAGATTTCAATGGCTTTAATCAACTGTGATTTTTCGTCCGAAAGTCTTGGACTGGCCTGTTCCATGACAGTCATACTCCCCCAGAACACCACCACGCAGATCGGCATGACCGGCGTGGCTATAAAGAAAAAGCATCCTGTACTTTATCTGCTGCATGGGATGTCGGACGACCACACGATATGGCTCCGCAGGACTTCAATCGAACGATATGTCGCCAGCATGGGACTTGCCGTTGTCATGCCCGCAGTTCACAGAAGCTTCTACACAGACATGGCATCAGGTCCGAAATACTGGACCTTCCTCAGCGAGGAGCTCCCGAAAATAGTCCAGTCATTCTTCCCGATCTCGGACAAACGTCAGGACACTTTTGCCGCCGGTCTTTCGATGGGTGGCTACGGGGCGTTCAAGCTTGGCCTGAGGCAGCCCGAAAGATTTGCTGCGGTCGCAAGCCTCTCCGGGGCGCTTGATGTCGCCTCTCTTTATGGTAGATGGGGTAAGCCCAAGTCGCAGGAGAGTGCTTCCATCTTCGGGGAAAAATTGAATAATACTGACAACGATCTTGTATATCTTTCTGCGAAACTCGCAAAAAGCACAAAACCCAAGCCGATGTTTTACCAATGCTGCGGTACGGAAGATTTCCTTTACGGCGACAATGTGAAATTCCGCGACCATCTTCAAAAGCTCGGAACATTCAAACTCCACTACGACGAAGGGCCAGGCGTCCATGAATGGGGTTTCTGGGATGCAAACATCCAGAAGGTCCTCAAGTGGCTGCCGCTGAAGAAGTAACCAGTAGACAGAAGTGCGAGAGTTCGGAAATGCGGAAGTTCGGGAGTTTTGCTAAGAACTTAAAACCTAAGGGAACCTCTGAAGCTTAAAACTCGATTCCGACCGACGACCAGTCCGCGCAGATGAATATGCGCGTCATATTTTTGTGGAACAAAAATATTTCCCAAAAAAGATGGAACTTTCAAGGCAAGGGTTTAGATTAAGCACCCTCTCATAAAAACAACCAAAGGAAAGGAAAACATATGGCCGCAGCAAAAGTTATAATCAAGGACGGAAATGACCTTGTATGTAAAATCGTAGAGCTCGGAAAAAAACTCGGACTCGAAACAAAGGAAGAGTACAATGTCGCCAAAAGGATCTGGGGCGCAAACCGGAACATTGACGTGATCCTTCTTGATCCGACAACCAGGAAAGTCCTCGGCGTAGAGTGCAAATACCAGAAGACATCCGGAACAATAGAAGAGAAACTGCCGGCGACAATAGAAGACATCAAAGCCTGGCCGATCAACGGGATTGTGGTTTATGGCGGGGAAGGCATTACTGAAAACATGAAATCATACCTGGTTTCAACCGGCAAAGCCCTCGAATTCGATGAACTTGAATCCTGGCTCAAACTGTATTTCGGGTTGTCTCTGAACTAAGCGTAATACGGAAAAACAACCACAGAGGCACAGAGGCACAGAGTTCGGGTGTTATTTTGTTAGTAGTAGTGCAATTTATTGCACGTTCCCCATTATTGATATAACGGCGTATAAATTCGCCTACTACAAGCAAAATCATGCGCAGTTCAACCAATTACTGATTCCTGAATTCAAGTACGGCGACAGGCGTTTTATGATCTCTCAAAACATGGCACTATGAAACAAAAACAGCACTCATCTGTAAAGAAAACTTTACATATTCCGGACTCTTCCGCGCAAATAAAGCCGTTCCTGAAGTGGGCGGGCGGGAAGAGACGGCTGCTCCCGAAATTCCAAGATCTTTATCCGACCGATCTCAAGAACCGCAAAATAAAAAATTATTTTGAGCCTTTTCTGGGAAGCGGCGCTGTCTTCTTTGACATCATACAGAACTATGAGATTGAAAACGCGTACCTCTACGACATCAACGAGGAGCTTATCCTCGCATACCAGGTTGTCCAGAGGGATCCCGTCAAACTTATTTCAGAGCTGGAGAAATATTCAAAATCCTATCTCAAACTGAACCGCGGGGAAAGAAGCACCTATTTTTACGGGCTCAGATGGAAGTTCAATTCGCAGAGGAGATACACTGACTTCGAGAATTATTCCGAAAAATGGATAAGGCGCGCCGCTCAGATCATCTTCCTCAACAAAACCTGCTACAATGGGCTGTACAGGGTCAACTCCTACGGTGACTTCAACACCGCCGCCGGAGATTACGACAACCCCAAGATATGCGATGAGCACAATCTGATAAATGCTTCAAAAATACTTCTGAAAGCGGAAATAAAAAAAGCACCGTTCGACAATCTCGAAAACGAGATAAAACACAATTCATTCGTCTATTTCGACCCCCCTTACCGGCCCATCAGCAAATCCTCCCACTTCACCGCGTACAGCAGTGCCAGGTTTGATGATCAGGAACAGATAAAGCTCTCGGCCCTTTTCTGCAAGCTCCACGAAAGAGGCATAAGCATGATGCTGAGCAACTCCGATCCTAAAAACCTGAATCCGCATGATGATTTCTTCGACGACCTTTATTCCGGTTTCAAGATTCACAGGGTCCCGGTCCCGAGATTCATAAACTCAAAAGCCGAGAAGCGCGGCTGCGTATCCGAAATCATCATTACAAACTACAATTATAAGAGCTGACATGAAAAAACTTGCCTTAAGTATTTTAAAAACAAGCTTCTTATTCCTTATCCTCCTCAGCTATGGATGTTCCCATTGCCAGCAACAACAGAAGGACACCCTTTATCAGGTCTCCACCATTGACGCCCTGCTGAAGGCGTATTATGACGGAGACAATGACATAAAATCCCTGCGCTCGCACGGCGACTTCGGAATTGGCACTTTCAACAACCTTGACGGTGAAATGCTGCTCCTCGACGGAACATTCTACCAGATAAAATCGGACGGCAAGGTCTATGAGGCTCCACTTGAGACCAAAACTCCGTTCGCATGTGTCACATTCTTTGATGCAAAAGAGACTTTCGTCCTGGAAAGCGGGACCAATTCTGCGAAATTCGCAAATGATTCTAAAATGTATTTCCTCCCGAACTACTTCTACGCCGTAAAAATAGAAGGGACGTTCAAAATGATAAAAGCCAGGAGCGTCCCCGCCCAGACAAAACCGTATCCCCTCCTTATCGAAGTTGTAAAAACCCAGCCCGTGTTTGAATTCAAGGACGTTAAAGGAACTCTTGCCGGCTATTTCACACCGTATTTCTTCAAAGGCATCAATGTTCCCGGCATTCACATGCATTTCATCAGCGAGGACAGGAAATCCGGCGGGCATGTGCTTGACTTTGAAATAACCGAAGGGTTCCTCAAAACCGACAAGACTACGAATATTTTCCTCGCACTGCCAGACAGCCCTGAATTCAGCACAATGGACTTCAGAAATGATCTGGAGAAGGATTTAAATAAAGTCGAGAAATAAAGAATCTCCAGACCGCCCAAAGGGCAGCAGGAGATTCTTTATAACGAAAAAGGTGAATCATGGATATGAAGAAAATACTGGTTATCGTCTCCACTGTATGTTTCATCGTCGGATGCATTCCGTCTCTGCATCCGCTCTACACGGAGAAGGATCTGATTTTTGAAAAGTCTCTTGTCGGCACATGGTCCGACGATAGCCCCGACAACACCTGGGCATTTTCACAGAGCGGAGAAAACGAGTACAAGCTGGTATTTACCGATGATGGTAAACCCGGCGAATTCGTGGTGCACCTCTTAAAGCTCAAAGACAAGATGTTCATCGATCTTTACCCGGTAAACCCTGAACTTAAAACTGATAACGGCTTCTACAAGTCGCACCTTATCCCAGCCCACACATTCATGCTAGTCAAACAGATTGAACCGACCCTCCAGATGGCCTTCCTGAATCCCGACAAGTTAAAAGAGATAATTGCAAAGGATCCCAAGGCTGTAAAACATGAGAAGCTGGGAAAGGACGATGACATGGATATCTTTACTGCGTCAACACAAGAACTTCAGGATTTCATCATGAAAAACATCGATACCCCTGATTTCTTCGGCCAGCCATCCAATCTCAAGAAAGCGCAAAAGACCGACTCGGATAAAAATGCAACGGAAACGGAAAATAAAAACCAAGAAACCAAATGATGGAGAAATATAATGGCACAGCGAATAAAAATTGTTCTTGATGAGAAGGAAATACCTCGCGAGTGGTACAACATACAGGCGGATATGCCCAATCCGATGAAGCCTCCGCTTCATCCCGGCACATTGCAACCGATAAAGCCGGAAGAGCTCGGAGCCATCTTCCCAATGAATCTCGTTGAACAGGAAATGAGCACTGAGCGCTGGATAAAAATCCCTGAGCCGGTGATGGAAAAGCTCGCAATCTGGCGCCCCTCGCCGCTCTACAGGGCTCTCAATTTTGAAAAAGCCCTCGGCACAAAATGCAAGATCTATTACAAGAACGAAGGCGTTTCTCCAGCCGGAAGCCACAAAACCAATTCCGCAATACCGCAGGCCTATTACAATAAAATTTCAGGAGTGAAGCGCCTCACCACGGAAACAGGTGCCGGACAATGGGGATGCGCCCTGAGCATGGCATGCCAGATGTTCGGGCTCGACCTTAAAGTCTATATGGTGAGAATAAGCTTCAAGCAGAAACCGTTCAGGAAAATAATGATGGAGACCTGGGGCGCAAAATGTGTCCCAAGTCCAAGTAATGACACGGAAGTCGGACGCAAGATCCTGCAGGAATTCCCCGACACTCCCGGAAGCCTTGCCATCGCCATAAGCGAAGCCATCGAAGACGCCGTATCCTCAAAAGATACAAAATATTCCCTGGGCAGCGTACTTAATTTCGTATGTCTGCATCAGACAGTCATAGGCCTTGAAGCGGAAAAGCAGATGAAAATGGCGGGTGATTATCCCGATGTCGTCATCGGCTGCGTCGGCGGCGGGTCCAATTTTGCGGGAATCGCATTCCCGTACATCCGCGACAGAATACACGGGAAGAACGTCAGGATCGTGGGGGTCGAACCAAATGCCTGTCCGACAATGACAAAAGGTCCGTTCATATACGATTTCGGCGACATGACCAAGCTGACACCGCTCATGCCGATGTATTCGCTCGGCCACACTTTTGTGCCTGCCCCGCTTCATGCGGGCGGACTCAGATATCACGGACTTTCACCGCTTGTCAGCCAGCTTCTCAATGATAAGCTCATGGAGGCAAAAGCCGTAAATCAGGTCGACTGCTACAAATACGGGGTCATGTGGGCAAGGTCGGAGGGATTCATTCCCGCGCCTGAAACAACCCATGCTATCGTTGGCGCCGCAGAAGAAGCACTCCAGGCGGACGCGGAAGGCAAACAGAAAAGCATTCTCCTATGCTGGTCAGGACACGGGCTGATGGACCTTGCCGGATATGAGAAATATTTCTCCGGAAATCTGACCAACTATGAACTGCCGGATCATGAGATCGAAAAATCCCTGGCAAGCTTAAAAGGCTACCCGAAAATCTAAGGAGTAGCACAGGCATCCTGCCTGTGTGGGTTTTCCGGAATGTAGAGTTGTCCGTATCGGACAAGGGAATTGGGATCTCCGCCGAGACGGCGGACTCTACACCAATAATTAAGACAAATAAAAGTTTAAGACCCCATGAAAATCGTCATAGCTGTCAATGCCTTCAAAGGAAGTCTTTCCTGTATCGAGGCCTCGAACGCCATTTCGCGCGGACTAAAAAAAGCGCTCCCCTCAGCTAAAATAATTTCATGCCCTGTAGCCGACGGGGGAGACGGACTTCTCGATGTCATAAAATCCCTGCCGTCAGTCAAAACCATAAAGAGCAGAGTGCTCGGCCCGAGGCAGGAAAAGATAAATTCCGAATTCTGCTGGCTGAAGAATGAAAAAACTGTTTTCATTGAAATGGCTCTCGCATCCGGACTCGCCCTGCTCCCCGAAAAACTCCGCAACCCGATGAAAACTACGACATATGGAACAGGGCAGCTGATTGTTGAGGCATTGAAGTTGAAACCCAGGAAAATCATTCTCGGAATAGGAGGCAGTGCAACCTGCGACGGTGGGATTGGGGCGGCAAGCGCTCTAGGTGTCAATTTTCACGATAAAGCCGGAAAGATCATTGAGATTCCAACCGGAGGGGATTTGCAACGGATAGCCAGCATTGACCTGTCGAATATCGACAAGCGTCTGAAGAATATCGACATTGAAATCATATGCGATGTTGAGAATCTACTGCTCGGGCCAAAAGGGTCGGCTGCAGTTTACGCTCCGCAGAAGGGGGCAAGTCCGGCACAGGTCAAGGAGCTTGAAAAAGGTCTTGCAATATTTGCGAACAAAGTCCGCAAATATACTAAGAAAGACATCAGGAAATTAAAAGGAGGGGGAGCCGCCGGCGGAATAAGCGCAGGAATGCATGCCTTATTCGGAGCTGAACTGAAACCCGGAATTGATGTGGTTTTCGACCTTGTCGGTCTCGAGGATAAAATCAAGAATGCCGACCTGGTGATTACCGGTGAAGGAAAGATAGACAGTCAGACCGCCTACGGCAAAGCACCAGCTGGAGTTGCGAAACTCGCAAAAAAACACGGAGTCTCATGTATCGCATTGTGCGGCTGCGCCGGAAGAAACTTGTCCAACCTGAAGGAAATAGGAATTGATGCAATCTTCCCAATCAGCAAGGAAGCGAAAAATGCCGAAGACTCCATGAAAAACGCCGCTAAATATCTGGAGGTCGCAGCCGAGAAGGCGATTTTACCCCAACTGGGAATTTGATTCTCATAACTATCGTGCGCCGGCAGGAAATCAATAACAAAACGGCAGAAACATCTTTTACCGCCTAACCTGCATGATCGGTCGCATAAGATCCATGATTATATAAAAACTACTTGATTCTCAGCAATTCCAAGGTTAATCTCTTTAGATTATGGAAATCAAAATCCGTATCACTGACAGCACCTTGCCGTTGCCGGCGATTCGATACTAAGTCCCCATATGTTAACTGAATATTACAATGGGAAGAAAACTACTCAATTAGGAGATTTCGAAGATGACAGCAGAAACTCTCTTCTCCACCCCGAATATCCTTATTGTAGACGACACCCCAGCCAATCTGGAATTGCTTGTCGACGTCCTCAGGAAACAGGGATATGAACCACGTCCGGTCCCCAGTGGCAGGCTTGCACTTGTGGCCGCCCAGAAAGATCCGCCCGATCTCATCCTCTTGGACATCAATATGCCTGATATGAACGGTTTCGAGATGTGCTTACTACTGAAATCAGATGAGACTCTCAAGGATATCCCAGTAATCTTTCTCACTGGCTTTAATGAAACTGCAGATAAAGTCAAAGCCTTTTCCATGGGGGCAGTAGACTATGCGACCAAGCCGTTTCAGGTTGAAGAGGTATGTGCACGGGTTGATACACACTTGCGTTTGAGGAGGCTTCAAACCGAGATGGAAAGATATAACAACCACCTCGAAGCCCTTGTTCAGGATAAAATAATGGAGCTCACTCGGTCGCATATGGCGACCATATTCGCACTGGCCAAACTGGCCGAATCCAGAGACGGCGTAACCGGCCGGCATCTGGAGCGTGTACAGATCCTTTGCCGCATCCTGACAAGCAAACTGCAATCCATACCGAAGTACTGTGAGACAATAACCGGCAACTACATTGAAACCATATGCCATGCCGTTCCTCTCCACGATATCGGCAAGGTCGGAATTATCGATGCAATCCTCCTTAAAGAGGGAAAACTCTCCTCCGAAGAATATGAGCAGATAAGATTCCATACGACAATCGGAGCCGAGATTCTCAGAGCAGTTCATGTAGCGTATCCGGGCAACAGCCTGATCTCCATGGGGATTGAAATCGCACAGTCCCATCATGAGAAATATGATGGAACCGGATATCCGGAAGGATTGTCCGGAAACGCAATTCCCCTTTCAGCCCGCATCATGGCTTTAACTGACGTCTATGACGCACTGCGCTCAAAGCGTCCCTATAAGCCTTCCTTATCACATTCAGAAGCCACGGATATTATCATCAAAGAAAGCGGTACGCAATTTGATCCTGAGATAGTTGATGCTTTTATCAGGTGCGATTGCGAATTTGACAATATTTGCTATAATTCTTGATTAATCTAGGGAATCCCTGAAAATTCGTATATGGTTGCCGACAAATAAGGAAAACCACCGCGCTGCATAACCCTACTATGGAGATATAATTGAAAAAGCCCCCCATCACACACGAAGAGAATTGGGAACTGTCATCTGCACAGTCCATGCGCCGGAACCGGCAAAGCGCCTGGGTTATGCTGATTGTCGGGCTTATGATTACCGCTGTCGTGACACTGTACATGGAATCGAGCGTGAAAGAGATTGCAGAAAAGGAATTCGCATTTAACTGTGATGAAATCCAATATATAATCTCAAACCGCATGGAGGATCATGCACGCATCCTGCTGAGCGGCAAGGCATTATTTGATGCATCCGAGGAGGTCTCGCGCGGGGAATGGGGAATTTTCAGCAAACAGCAGAAGATAGAAAAACAACTTCCCGGCATTCAGGGGTTTGGTTTTTCACTTCTGATCCCGCGTGAAGGGCTGAGCCGGCACATTCAGGAAATACGCAACCAAGGATTCCCTGAATACACAGTGAAGCCGGAGGGCGACAGGGAAATCTACTCATCCATAATCTATCTGGAACCGTTTTCCGGGAGAAACATGCGCGCCTTCGGTTATGACATGTTTTCGGAACCGGTGCGCCGCGTAGCCATGGAACGGGCGCGGGATACGGATTCTGCTGCCCTCTCCGGGAAAGTCGTCCTGGTTCAGGAAACCGAAAAGGAAGTCCAGCCAGGCGTCTTGATGTATGTCCCGGTTTATCGCAAAGGCATGCCGGCAGATTCAACTGAAGAGCGCCGTGCCGCAATCTATGGCTGGGTTTACAGCCCATACCGCATGAACGACCTGATGAATGGAATACTTGGCCGCCGCAATATGGGGGAAAACCGGATTCACCTCAAGGTGTTTGACGGAGAACAGCCTTCGCCTCAAAACCTGCTCTATGAAAATTTTCCGGAGGAAAACAAGCACCAACTCGGCACTGTGCGATTCACCAGTCAGATTCCTATTGATTTCAACGGTCATCGCTGGACGCTGTGCATTACGCAAACCGGAGGTGGATTCCTTACGGCGGAATACACAAAAGTATGGCTCGCCATGGTCTGCGGAATGCTCATCACATTCTTGCTGTTCACCCTGATCCGGGTTCTTCTGAACACCCGCGCCGCGGCGCAGCGGATGGCACAGGATCTGACCGTTGACCTGCGCGAGAAGACGGCATTCCTTTCCGGTTTGCTGGACTCCATTCCGGACATCGTATTCTTCAAGAATAAAGACGGCGTATACCTTGGCTGCAATCCGGAATTCGCCCGTTTGGTCAATCGAGCCATTCCTGATGTTGTCGGCGCAACAGATTATGACCTGTTTGGAAAAGAGGCCGCCGATTCTTTCCGGGCACAGGACAAGATCATGATGGAGCTGGGCTATCCCCGCCATAACGAAGAATGGATTCAGTATCCAGACGGTGCACGCGCCCTCATTGATACATGCAAGGCCCCTCTGAGAGATATGGGCGGACGAATCATCGGGGTGCTGGGCATCAGCCGCGACATCACTTACCGCAAACAGGCCGAAAACACGTTGCAGAAGATTTCTGAACGACTGGCGCTTGCCACCCGGGCCGGAGGTGTGGGAATATGGGACTGGGACATCGCCACTAATCTCCTTGTCTGGGATGAGCAGATGTATCGTCTCTACGGGATCACCTCCGATAAGTTCAGCGGCGCTTACGAGGCATGGAAGACCGGACTGCATCCGGACGACCTGACGAGAGGGGATTCGGAAATACAGATGGCTCTGCGCGGAGAAAAGGAATTCGACACTGAATTCCGTGTGCTCTCGCCGGACGGAACCGTTCGCAACATCCACGCCCTCGCCCATGTCCAACGCGACGACGCAGGCCGGCCACTGCGCATGATTGGCACAAACTGGGATGTCACGGCACAAAAACAGCTCGAGAAGAAACTCAACTCCAGCGAGGAGAATTTCCGTACATTCTTCCAGACTGTGGACGACATAATTGTGGTCGGCACGCCAGAGGGACGCATCCTGTTTGCCAATGATGCGTTCACCAACAAGCTCGGCTACAGCGGCGAAGACCTGAAGGAGATGCGAATCCTGGACATGCATCCGCATGAATGCCGCAAACAAGCCGAAACCATTTTGGGCGCCATGCTCCGCGACGAGCGGGACGTCTGCCCGCTTCCGCTTCAGGCGAAAGACGGGACTCGCCTGCCGGTTGAAACCCGCGTGTGGTTTGGCAGATGGAACGGGGAGGAATGCGTTTTCGGCATCTCAAAAGATCTGTCGGTACAGCAGGCGGCCTTGGAAAAGTTCGAGAAGATGTTCAGGAGCAATCCCACACTAATGGCCGTCAGCTCGTTATCGGACAGGAGGTTCATAGATGTGAACGACTCATTCCTGAAACGGCTCGGGTACACGCGCGACGAGGTGATCGGCAGGACTGCCGGAGAACTGGAACTGTTTGCCAACCCCGAGTTGCAGGAGAAGCTTTTATCCGAACTTGAGGTCCGGGGGAGAATCTCGGGCGCGGAACTTAAGGTCCGCAATAAGAACGGCGAACTTGCCGACGGATTATTCTTCATCGAAATCATTGACAACCAGGGGCAGAAGGTGATTCTAAGCGTCATGGCCGACCTTACGCCGCTCAAACAGACTGAAGCGGCTTTGATTTACACGGCAAACATGACAAAGCTCCTGATGGAGATTGCCTCGCAGTATATCAATATCCCATTAAATGAAGTTGACGCCGCCATACAGATATCCCTGGGAAAAATGGGGGAATTTGTTTTTGCGGACCGTGCATACGTGTTCAGTTATGACTTCAGGAAGAAGACCACTTCAAATGACTACGAATGGTGCAATACGGACATTGAACCTCAGATAGAGCAGTTGAAGGAAGTTCCAATGGACATGATCCAGGATTGGGTTTCCACACATGAAAAAGGACACTACGTGTATATTGAAGATGTATCCGACCTGCCGCAGGGCGGATTGAAGGAAATACTGGAACCGCAGGGGATAAAAAGCCTCATTTCTTTTCCCATGATGTCAGACAGCAAATGCATCGGATTTGTCGGCTTTGATTCCGTAAATAAACACCATTCATACTCGGACAAGGAAATGACCTTCCTCTCTCTTTTCTCGCAAATGCTCGTCAATGTCAGGAACAGGGCGAAAGCGGAACGCGACCTGATTGAAGCAAACAAGCAGCTGGAACTGTCAAGAATACAGGCAGACAGGCTGGCGACTCAGGCCGCTCTGGCCAACGCGGCAAAAAGCCGCTTCCTCGCACACATGAGCCATGAGATCCGCACCCCGCTCAACGCCATCCTCGGATTCTCCCAGCTGTTGCAGTACGACCTGGAACTTACCGCCAAGCAGAAACAGCGTGTCGAAACCATCAACCGCAGCGGAGAACACCTGCTGGCACTGCTTAACGACATCCTTGAACTGTCCAAGATTGAGGCCGGAGCGCTTACCCTGGCTCCGACATCCTTCGACTTGCGGGAATTGCTTCAGGATCTCGTCATAATGTTCCGCACACGGGCGCAATCCAAGAACTTGACTCTCAGCACGCACGGGTTTGAGCTGGTGCCCCGTTACATCATCACCGATGAACAGAAACTGCGGCAGATGCTTATCAATCTGTTCAACAATGCGGTGAAGTTCACCGTCGCAGGGGGTATATGCCTGAGAGCTGGGGTAGAACAGGAACTGGCGGCGAATCCACGTCTGGTGATCCTGGTCGAAGACAGCGGACCGGGCATTGCGCTTGAGGAAATTAATCAGTTGTTTAAACCATTTGAGCAGACTGCCGCAGGCCGCAACGCCGGCACTGGCACTGGACTGGGATTGGCCATCAGCCGCCAGTTTGCACGGCTGATGGGGGGAGACGTATCCGTAACCAGCGAATTTGGAAAGGGCAGCGTATTCCGTATAGAGATACCCTTAAAGGAGGGAACAGCAGCAGGCAAGAGCGATATCAGGCGAATTCTGCGGCTCGAACCTAGTCAACCCTGTTTCAGGATATTGGTCGCGGAAGACGACTACAATAGTCGCCTGCTCCTAGTCCAGATGCTCGGAAACACCGGATTTGAGGTGTTAGAGGCTTCCAACGGACAGGAAGCCGTGGAGGTCTTCTCCAACAGGCAACCGCAGCTTATCCTGATGGATAACTGGATGCCCGTCATGAGTGGCGACGAAGCCATCCGCCAGATTCGTCAGAGTGTGGGTGGCGCCGCAGTGAAGATCATCATGTTGACCGCCAACGCCAGCGAAGAAACACTCCAGCGCTCCGAGGCGGCAGGAAGCGACGACTTCATGGGGAAACCTTTCAGGCACAGCGTATTGTTCGAAAAAATCCGGCGCCTCCTCGGCGTTCGGTATCTTTACGCCGAATCGCCTATTACGAAAGATGTCCCTGTAGAACCGCTACAGCGCCTGACAAGGGATATGGTGCAGTCACTGCCCGCCGAGTTGAGGCGGCAAATACGCGAATCCGTCATCAGCTGCCGCCATGACCGGTTGCTCAAGTTGGTTCAGCAGGCGACCGATATCTCGCCGGAGATTGGAGAAAACCTCCGCGACATAGCCATGAGGTTTGATTACAACACATTAACACAACTACTCAATATGGATAGATCTGATACTTAGCCTCTAGGTCACTCTGTCACTTTCCACGCAACACCAACAACTGACGACCGCCAACTCTCTCAAATCTTCCTCGCCGAGGCGCCTTCGCCAATTCCGCAGATTATTGTCTGGGTATCTTTTCCTGTGCGGAGCTTATAGGCGGATTTGATTCTGTCGCAGTAGCGATCCGCCTCCTTTTCCTCTACGAGATGAATGCTTATTCCTCCGAATCCGCCGCCGCTCAATCTGGAGCCGATACAGCCCGGAATGGATTTTGCCAGTTCGACGAGGTAATCAAGCTCCGGGCAGCTGTTTTCAAAGTTCCGCATCGAGCTCACGTGTGATTCGAAAAGAAGTTTTCCGAAATCGGCGATTTTACCGTCATCAAGGGCTTTTACACACTCAATGACCCGGGTGTTTTCCCCAACGACATGGAGGGCACGCAGATAGTCTGTCTTGTCCAGCAGTTTCTTTTCGTCTTCAAGAAGTTTCAGAGAAACATCCCTCAATGCCTTAATCTGCGGATGTTTATTCCTGATTGCGGCAACGGCCCGTTCACAGCTTTCACGCCTGAGATTGTAGTCGGAATCGACCAGATCATGCTTTATCATTGAATTTGCGACAACAAAAACGTAACCAGCCGGAACTTTCACATTCCTTATGACTTCAACGGTGCGGAAATCGCAGTAGATCAAGCTATGTTCTTTACCGAAAATGGAACTGAACTGATCGAGGAGCCCGCTTTTGATTCCGATGTAGTTGTTTTCACTGCCCTGCCCTATCCTCGCCCAGTCGGCCGGGGAAAAGTCGATGCCGAAGGCTTCCCTGAATGCGTAGCAAGCAGCAACTTCCAACGCCGCGGAACTGCTCATGCCTGCGGAAAGCGGAACAGTGCTTGTGACAACCGCATCAAACGCACCGATATCTTTCCCGCGCTTGCGAATTTCGCAGATCACGCCTTTTATGAAATTTGTCCAGTCGCCCTTTTTCGCATCGCCAATTTCATCAAGGTTGAAACTGACGGGTTCAGCCCCGCCCTGCAGACTGCTGAACAGGCGGCAGATCCGGCCTTTGACCGGACTGAGCGCGATTTCGGTCGACTGATTGACTGCGGCACTCAGGACAAGCCCGTCGTTATAATCCGTATGATTGCCGAGAATTTCAAGACGTCCTGGCGCCCTGGAGAAGACTTCCGGTTTATGTCCGTAGACCTTGACAAAAAGCCCAATTGTTTCTTTTTCAGCGCAAAGAGTGTTCATTTATATGTTTCCATTTTATTGATTTTCAATTATATATTTTTTCATCATGACAAGGAAAAGGCCTTTGTAATGATGAAAAAAAATATGCTCCGAGAAGATAAAACCGAATCCGGCTATTTCCAGTTTATAAACCTTAATTTCGCAATAGAGATTGACATTTTATTTAAAAATACATATGGTAACCCCTTTTGCGGATAATAAGATTTCATTTACACAGAACAATCAACAAATACAGAGAGTAAACCATGGCTATCACTGTTCTAGTCGGAGTTCAATGGGGCGACGAGGGTAAAGGCAAAATAATTGACGTCCTCACGGAGAATGCGGAAGTTGTTGTCCGTTTCCAGGGCGGTAACAATGCCGGGCATACCGTTGAAATAGGCAAGGAGAAATTCGTACTCCACCTTGTCCCTTCCGGCATTTTCCGGAACAAGGCCACCTGCATAATCGGCAATGGTGTCGTAGTCGACCCTATCGCCCTTGCAAGTGAAATACAGGAACTCGAAAAACGCGGTGTGAAAATAGGAAAAAGGCTCCAGCTGAGCACACGCAGCCATCTCATATTCGCATATCACAGGATGATGGATGCCATGCACGAAGGTTCGAGATCGGAGGGCAAGAAGATCGGCACTACAAAACGCGGAATAGGCCCGGCATACGCCGACAAAATGTCGCGCATCGGAATCCGCGCACTGGAAATACTCGACCTTAAAAGATTAGAGAGAAATTTCCGGGAGCATGCAGAATATTACAATAATATTTTCCTGGCAGCAAAAATGGAAACCGTTGACATCAACGCCGAATGGAAGAAAATATCTGTTGCGGCAAAATTCATATCCAAATATGTTACCGATACGGTTTTGACTGTAAATGAAGCCGCCGCTAAAAAGAAGAACATCCTCTTCGAAGGCGCCCAGGGAATGTGGCTGGACGTAGACTACGGAACCTATCCGTTTGTCACAAGCAGCAACACCACCACCGGCGGCGCATGCACCGGCTCCGGGCTCTCCCCAAAGTACATTGAAGATGTTGTCGGCGTGATCAAGGCATATACGACACGTGTTGGAGAAGGCCCTTTCCCAACCGAACTGAACGATGAAACAGGTGAGTTCATAAGGAAAACCGGCCGCGAATTCGGTGCGACCACGGGAAGACCGAGACGCTGCGGCTGGTTTGACGCAATTTCCTCAAGATATTCGTGCATGGTCAACGGTGTTGACAAGCTTGCGGTTACAAAACTTGATGTGCTTGACGCTCTAAAGGAAATAAAAATCTGCACGGCATATAAGATCAATGGTAAAAAGACCACGACTATGCCTTCAGACACTGAAGAAATCACAGCGGCAGTGCCTGTATATGAAACAGTGCCCGGCTGGATGAAGCCAACCACAGAAGCCCGATCATTCAAGGAGCTTCCGAGGAACGCACAGAAATATCTGAAGCGCATTTCCGAGCTCACCAAGACCGAAATCGGGATAATTTCAGTAGGCCCCAACAGGGATCAGACATTCTATATTTAAGAACATCCAATATCCAACCCCACTTCGCATAGAATCTACGAGAGGGCGGGCACTGGATATACAATGATGAAGGATTAGGATGGAATTAATTTGAACGTCCAACACTCAATATCGAACCTTGAACATTGAAAGAAGACGTGCGGAGTTCAGTTGGAGTTCAAGCTTTAGCTTGCATCTTAAAAAATTGATTTAGGTTTTGAGGTTTATTACATTTGGTATTTAAAGGGAAAAGATGGATCTCACAGCTGGCAAAACTACCATCTGCATTGTCAACTATAAGACGGAGGAGCTCACACGCCTCTGCCTCAGGAGCATACGCAGGTTTACCAAAGACCACCCTTACGAGGTGATTGTGGTTGACAATGATTCCGGCGACGCGTCCCTCGATTATCTGCGCTCCCTGTCATGGATAAAGCTGATAGAGCGTCCCGGTCAAGTCGTCAAATCAGGCTCATGGGCGCATGGCACAGCACTGGATATCGGACTTGACAATACTAACTCTGAATTCTTCATGGCGATGCATTCCGACACATTCGTCCACAGGGACGGATGGCTATCGAAAATTGCGGATCTCGCAATTGGAAAACCGGATGTCGCGTGTGTCGGGGGCGGAAAACTGGATCTCACTCCGAAATGGCAGCTTCTCCTCAAACAAGCCACCGATGTCAACCTATGGATCAAAAAACTGAGTTCAAAAAAACGCAGCGACTTTTACATCCGCACAATCTGCGCCCTTTATAGGACGGAAATACTGAGGAAGGAAAATCTCCGTTTCGCCATGAATGTAGATGCCGGAGTCACATGCGGGAAACAACTTTATTACGAACTTGTGGACCGTCGATATAAAACCATCCTCCTGCAGCCATATCAGATGGCTGAATACATTTATCACCTTGCGCATGCCACAATGGTCCTGAATCCAGAGTTCACGGTCAGGAAACGCACCGAGAAGAAATGCCGCAGGGAGCTTATGCGCATTCTGAATGCACCCCTCGCCCGAGAAATACTGAACGACAGTTCGCTGGACCAGTGACCAGTGACCAGTGACCAGTGACCAGTGACCAGTGACCAGTGACCAGTGAATAGTTCAGGATTTAACACCGATAAAAGATATAACTTACACAAAAAAGATTGAGCTGGGAGATGAATCATGAGAATATGGACTTTCCTGCTGCTGATTTCATTGTCATTTTTTTCATTTAACGGCATAGCCCAATACACCACTGATGAAGGCAATGAGGCGAGGACCCTATGGCTTAAAGGTTTCGATATTTTCGACAAGGCCGAATCCACTGAAAAGAAGAATGACAAGAGAAATGCGCTCACTCTTTATCAGGAATCTATGACCTATTTCCAGAAGGTGAAAGGTCAATATCCGAAATGGAACAGCGCACTTGTGGAATACAGGCTCAAGATATGCGAGAGGAAAATCCAAACCCTCCAGCCAGATGCGGCACCGGCTCCTGTCCAGAAAACAGCGACAGTATCGGCTGAACCGGACAGATACATCAAACAGCTCAAGGAAAGAGTAAGCGTAACGGAAAAACAACTCGAGGAAACTCAGAACAAGCTCGAACGTTCGCTTCAATCCCTTAACGATATGAGAAAAGAGGCTGAGCTCGGCGTAAAATCCAAAGAGGAGGTCCAGTCAATAATAAGGGAGAAAAATGAAATCGAGAAAAGATGCACAGCCCTCTCGGAGGAAGTGAAACGGCTGCAGGCTGAAAAGGAAAAGAAAGCCGACATAACCGAGTGGACCGGGAAACTTGAAGCCGAACGGGCAAAGGCAAAAACACTCACCACTGAAAACGCTTCCCTTATCACAAAAAACAATGAGATTAAGGCGCAATACCAGAAGGCCGCTTCAGACAGGATGGAGCTGGAATACAAATTGAAAGTCCTTACTGACGCCCAGAAGACTTTCAATGATAAGATTGAAAACGCATCCAGAAGCATATCTGAATACGGCGCAAAGGCAAAGGAATACGAAAAAAGGAACTCGACCATTGAGAAAGATCTGGCGGACCTACAGTCAAAATTCGACAAGGTCAAACAGGAGAACACAGGCCTGAACAAGAGCCTCAAGGATATTGCCGAAAACCCCGCATCGGGCAACTTGACGAAACAGCTTCAGGCCGACAACGAAAAGTTGAAAAAGGAAATTGAAGGACTCGTTGCCAGAATTGAAAGGGAAGTTCTTGACAGGACAAAAACTGCTGACGAGAAAAAGGAAATTGCAGCAAAGCTGGAAAAAGTCGAAGCCATCCTGATTGATACAAAGAATGAGAACAAGCAGGTTACTACGGAAATCGAAAACATGAGGAGAAAAGTCGTCGAATCAGGCTCTTCAACCGGAACATACCAGAAGAACATTACCCAGCTTTCAGAAGAGAACAAATCGCTGAAGTCCGAAGTGGAATCACTTGCCGTCAATCTCGACAAGCTCGGAAAGAAAAACAAGGAATTTGCGAATATCGCAAAAGAATTCGCCGCACTTGAAGAGAAATACGATAAACTCTCCTTGGAAAAAGCAGCCGCATTTAAAGACACTGAAAAGCTGAAGGAGCAACTCTCGGAACTGGAGAAGACTAAATCGGAACTCGATAAGATAAAAAAAGAGAGGGATCTCAATCTCAAGAAAACCGCCGAGCTCCAGGATGACCTGAATTCCAAGAAAAACGATATTGAGGCCAAAACAAAGGAACTTGCAAAGAACGGCGATATTTCAAAAAAATATTCCGAACTGGAAAAGACAAGAACCGAGCTTGCCGGTAAAAACGCAGATCTCGCAAAATCGAATAGCGATATATCAAAGAAAGCGGATGAACTGACAAAGAGAATTGCCGACTTAAGCAGAACAAACGAATCTCTTGTCAAAACGGCAGATGAGTCCAAAAATAAAGTCGATGAGCTCTCAGCGGATAATGCGAAAAAGAACGAACTGCTGGCAAGAAAAGATGTGGAAATAAAAAGTGCACTTAAGACTGCAGCGGCGGACAATGTTTCCGAGGAGCTCAAGAAGCAGCTGAAGTCAAAAAGTGATGAATATGCGAAACTGGAAACCGAGAGAGATGAGTTGAAGACAAGTATCTCCAAACTGAATGCCGAAATTGAGAACCAGAAAAAAATCAATGAACAGTTTAAAACCGCGAAACCCGGAGTTGTTGAAACGAAAACCAGAGAGACTGCCAAAGGTAATGCGAAGGTTCCCAACGAGGAGGAAATAACCCTCCTCCTCAAGGAAGGCGACAATGCTGATAAAAAAGGAAATAAGGACGCCGCGATATGGCACTATGAGAAAATCCTCTCGTTGTCGCCTGAAAACAATCCAGCATTGACAAGGCTTGCATTTATATATTCAGACCGTGGCGACGATGACAAGACTTTGAAATATGTGGAAAGGTCTCTATGCTACGAGCCTTACGATGTACATAAGCTTCTTATTGCTGCATTCGCATATATCCGTAAAGGTGAATATTATCTGGCGCTTGGCGTCCTCAGCCGGGCGGCGGCCCTCGATCCTAAAAATCCGGAATTGCAGCGTTATCTCGGGATAGCGTGCAGCAATCTTGGCTGGGTCGAATCCGCCGAAAGACAGTTCCGTACCGCCTTCGAGCTTGATCCGCAATCCTCCGAAACAGCTTTCAATCTTGCAGTCCTTCTTGCAAGCTGCGAACCTCCCAGAATGCCTGAGGCCAGGAAATGGTACAAGAAAGCAAGGGAACTCGGCGCCGAGACCGACCCCGGCATGGAAAGACTGTTCAAGGAATAGCCCAACTCTCTTCGGGTAACCCGTCAGTCTTTAGCTGAATCTTCTCTGTACCTATTGAGCGGCTCTTTCGGTTTCCGGGAAAAAGCCCCTGCGGCTATGCCGCGACTAGCCCTCTGTGGTTAGTCCAATGAAAGACACTTCTTTACGACGGCTTAACTTGAAGTTGACCATCTCTGGATTATTGTATACGCCCAATGAAAATTAAAACACATACAAGGTATTCAACGGAATTCACCCTCATAGAATTGCTGGTTGTAATTTCGGTAATCGCAATTCTCGCCGGCCTGTTGCTTCCAGCCATGAAATCAGCGCGGGACAAGGCTGTCGCTACAAGCTGCGCCAATAATATTTCAGGCATCTATAAGGCTTTCAACATGTATGTCATGGATTGGGATGACAGGATTTTCTGGGGAGAGGACCCTGAAAATCCATCTCTCTATTATATGGATCGCTACGTATACGGCGGACGCTCGACCGGAAACCTCTACAGCGGCCCGCAGGGCGACCTGTTCCAACATTACGTCCCGCGCCCCCTCAACCAGTACATGGACAATCATATCGAGAGCTTCCATTGTCCGCGTGATATCGACCCAAGCCCAAGCTGGAACAACGTGTCAAAATTTGAACAGGTGGGCAACTCCTACGTGTTCAACTGGTATCTGCGCGACCTCAAATTCGGCACAATCAAAAACGACTCCGGCGTGATACTTTTCACCGAAGCTTCGGAAGTCGATTTCCCCGACCAAGTATTCTGGCATAACGGAAAAGCCAACATGTGCTACCTGGATGGGCACATTAGCTTCGGGGGAGTTCCCCTGCAGACCATAACCGATCCCGCATGGGTTCCATGAATAAGGCGGACAGGGGCCGCAACTTTTAAAATAGTTACAGAGATACAAAGGCACAGAGGCACAAAGTTTTGCGAAATATCAAATTAACAAAAACACAGCCCTTGCGGGCTTGACTACTAACGAATTCGGAATTTGTTTGTAGCCTGCCCTCCGAAGCCTTGGCGAAGGAAGGTCAATGCCGCAAGGCATGTTCTAAAGTAACAAAGGCTTCAGCCTGTTGTCAAGTAAAGCGAAAATAAGAAATTGCAGGCTAAAGCCTGCATTACCAAAACTTTGAAATCCCATACTTTAAATTATAAGGATTTATCATGAGGCCTGAACTGATCGTCTTCGGATTAGCCGCAATATTGCTTGCCCTCGAAATAGTCTTGAGCTTGACTGATTCCGGCAAAAAATCCTCAAGGCCCATGTGGCTCCGCTGGTCCTCAATAGCAATCCTGAATATCAGTCTGCTTGTCCTGTGGAATATTGGCATCCTCTCCGGCCCCATGGCAGCAGTCGCAGCCGTCCTCCTGCTGGCAGAGGCCTGCCTGATATCCATACGCCACTATGACAACATCCCTGCAAAAATCATATCCTTCATCCTCGCCTTCACTATTCTCGGGTCAGTTGCGGCCGTCATGATCTTGTCCGGAACCATTGAAACCAAATGGAAACCGAAACCAGGCCTCCAGTCTTTCGCCTTTGAACAGGTCAAGACGAAAACGATTGCGAAACTCGCAGCTGAAAAATACAAAGGCGCAAAGGCTCTTGTCATAACACCTGAACGCATACCGTTCCTTTCCGAGAAAGAAACCGACAAGATTATTAAATGCCTCAAAGACGAACTAGCTGGAAAAATTGAAGTTACAGCTGTTGAAAAAGTGCCTGTAATAATTGATGAAGGTAAATCTTTCCCGAAATTTGACGCCTTGCTGGCAGACAAGCTGATCGCCGCCCATCCGGGCTGCCATATCATCATATCTTATGCAGGACTTCCGGAAGACTATGGCAAAATGTCATTCCTCAATGCGAAGGACGGCCCGGCGTTCTTCCTCGCAGCTCAATATTGGAGGATGGAGAAAGAAGACCTGACCAAGCTTCTTCAGGAAGGGTGCATCGCATCATATGTCCAGATGAAGCCCAAATGGAAAACACTCTGGGAGAGGAATCCAGTCATGCCCTCTTCAGATGAAAAAGCGTTCCAGCAGCGTTACTCTCTAATCACTCCTGACAACTTCTCCGGCAATAGAAGATAGCATCAAGTTCGGCCGGTACGGAATTTTCTTATCCCTTCCAACGGTGTGATTCCATAGCGCTTCCTGTGTTCCATACAGAAATGTGATACATGCCTGAATCCTGTGCGGTATGCGATCTCCTTGACAGACAATGAACTGTTTGCAATAAGTTCCATCATATATGTGCCGCGTTTCTGGTTTCTGTAGGCGAGCGGAGAGATGTGGAATCTTTTGTGGAAAAGCACCCTCAGATGGTCCGGAGACATTCCGCAGGAACGGCTCAGCTCCTGGATGGACCTCGAAAATTTTGAATCTTCGTCAATCAGCCGTTTCAGTTTTTCCTCAGGCGAAAAACCTAAATTGTCAGGATGCCTGTCTATCATGAAGCGCAATATGTTCATTATCCCGAGCCGTGCGCGGAAGGAGTTCAGCGGAGTCGGGCTTTGCCATGCCTCCTGGATACGGCGTATTTCCATCTGCCACCCTTCAACCCGTTCTTCAGGTATATCGACGTAAAACGGTATACGAAGCCATTCGGCACCCTCTTTTATTTCAACATGTTTCCCCTCGGCTGAAGGCCGGACTGAGACATCTTTGAGCGCCAGAACCCAGTTCTCACGGCCTTCCCCAAATTCAAAGTCATTCCTCATCCCCTGAAATCCAATAGAGAAAAAGGACTTTTCATCAGGACCGAATTCCCTTATAAGCCTGCCGTCCGGAAGATATTCCCTGCTATATTTCAAGCCGCTGACATAAAAATTAATCCATGGGCAGTGGACAGTCTGTATATTTTTCTCCGGCTTCCTATAGACACCGATATGCGCTATCGAGAAATTCAACATATCCCATTATCTCTGTTATTTATAATATTTATATCTTTTACGTCGTTGCCTAATCCAATCATACGGTTATATATTTTATTGTTTTTATATAATTATTCAAATATATATTTTCTTTTAAACGAAATCAAGGAGACAGCAGATGCAGAAGGAAAAGGTATTGAAAGTTTTTGACACGAACAAACGCATCCGGCTTGGCATATGGGGACTTGGACGTGGGATGAGTTTCTATAAGACCTGTAAATTCCTCAATATCGACGTGGTGGCGGGCTGCGACTACAACCAGCACATGCGCGATAACTTCATCAATGCCAACCCGGGAGCCTTCGCTACTGCCGATGCAGACGAGTTTCTCAGGCAGGACTTCGATGCCGTTCTTCTAGCCACGTTCTGCCCCTCCCATGCAGGCGACGCCATCAAGTGCCTGCAGGCAGGAAAACACGTGCTTTCGGAAGTGACATCGTTCTTCACAATGGCTGAAGGCGTGAAATTAGTTGAAGAAGTTGAAAAGAGGAAGCTGGTTTATAATCTCGCCGAAAACTATCCTTTCACCGCCGCAAATATGTGGCTGGCGAACCGATGGAAGGAGGGATTGTTCGGCGAACTCATGTATGCCGAATATGAGTATGTCCATGAATGCCGCAGCCTCTGCTACACCTATATAGACGGTATTCCGGTCAAACCCGGGCACACCGTCCACAATTGGCGGAGCTGGTTGAACTACCACTATTACTGCACCCACTCGCTCGGTCCGGTCATGGTCATCACCGGCACTAGGCCGACAATGGTGGAGACGTTCCCAGTCCGACAGCAAATTGCCGGGTACCTTGGGAAAAATGGGGAAGGCATGGGCACAATGGCCCCTTCACTCATAAGCATGAGCAACGGCGGCGTAGTCCGAAACCTCATGGGGTCTACCACAAATGACACCCACGATCAGCGCATATGGGGTACCCTTGGCGCTTTTGAGATCGGCCATGACGGAGTAAACCTCCGCCTCGGCGCATCCGGAGGCTCACCCAAAATGCAGGTCACTACGAAATGGGAAGGATTGGGCGAAATTGCGGCCACTACCGGCCACGGCGGCGGTGACTTCTGGACGCTCTACTACTTCGCCCGCGAGATCTTCACCGGCGAAAAGGGGCCCTTCGACATCTATGGCGGCTGCGATGTCACCATCCCCGGAATACAGGCTCTGCGAAGTTCGCGAGAAGGCGGCAAGCCCATGGAAATTCCGGATTTCCGCAAGAAGGCCGACCGAGACCGTTACCGTTCCGACGATTGGCAATTGGAGCGCTATGATGTCAAACGCGGCGTCTTCGATGGCGCAAAACTGAACGAGAAGGCCTCCAATTTCAGCAGCACCATGAAAGATCTGATTTCATGCTCGCTCACATATCGTGCATATGCGGATTGGAAGAAGGTGCAGTCCGCAATTTCAATGCCAGAAAAATTCCTGCCGATAGCAGTCAAACTGCTGGACAGCTATGACAATCTGGTTGCGGCCTACAAGGATGCCCGCTCAATCGTGAATGCCTACCCGAAATCGGATGGCGCACGGGTGCTGTCCCAAATGCTGGAGATTGGAGAGGAAAAGAAGGCGTTGTCTGCCGACTTCCTGAAAGCCCTCAAGAAGGACGTTTCTGCGCTCCGGAATAAATTCGGAGGCCCTATGTCACTTCAGAAATTCACAGGTTCAGACCTGCTGCCGGAGCAGATGCGGATTTCCGCAGTCAATTATCCTAGCAAGAAAATTGCGTTCTCCTCGTTGCCGTTTAACGGCGAATTCAATGATATCCGCCCGCGATATGTCGGGAAAACCAGGAATGACGGCCTGATTTATGCGCGCGGATTTTTCACCGCTAAAAAAACTGGTACCGCAAAACTCCGCATCGGCGCGGACGGCCCGTTCAAAGTCTTTGTCGCAGGGGAGGAAGTCGCTTGCAATCCCAAGGCTAGCAACCCGATTACCAGCTACATGATCAGCATTCCGGTAAAATGGAAGAAAGGCAAAAACGAAATCGTCGTAGCCATCCGCACCAATTGTGGCAGAGCCTGGGGGTTCATGGCTGAAGCAGTATTGATATAAGTTCAAACTCAAATTTTGAAATTACCTCTAAGGGGCAGATAACATGGGTATCAGCATCGGTTTGGTAGGGCTGGGCGCGTTTGGAGGAGCGTTTGCAGCTCTGTTCAAAAGTCATCCTCTTGTCGACAGGGTTGGACTTTGCGACGTGGAACCGGAACGCATTGCGAAATTCGCAAAAGATCCTTTCTTCAAGGATAAATTCAATCCACGTGACGCCTATTCTTCACTAGATGAGATCTGCAAGTCCGATTTCGACGCACTTGTCATCATCACCCAGCATTGGATGCATGCGCCCCAGTGCCTTCAGGCTATGAAATCGGGAAAGCATGTCTATAGCGCCGTACCGGTCATCTCAATCCCGGATGCCGATGAAATTATTGACTGGTGCGACAGGCTGATCGAAACAAGCAGGAAAACGGGTCTTTATTACATGCTTGGCGAGACAACCTACTACAGGCCGAGCACCATGTTCTGCCGCAGGATGGCTAGGGAAGGCCGTTTCGGAAGCTTCGTCTACTCTGAAGGAGAATACTGCCATGACGTTGACAGCGAATGCAATTTAAGGAGGGTTATCCATGGTCGAACCTCCAGCAAGGCCGGACGGAATCATGAGGAGATCATAAGAAAATATATTGCCAGTGGATGCAAGGGGGGGCCTATGCATTACCCGACACATTCGACATGCGGACCCGTATGCGCAATGAACGCCCATGCTGAAAAAGTGACCGCCTATGGCTATAGGAACAGGACCGGCGACCCGCATTTCAGCAATGATGAATTTAGCAACGAAGTTGCCTTGTTCAAGATGAGCAATGGCTCACAAATCAGCTTTGAAGGATGGCGAGACATTGCAAATCCCAGACTGGGGCGATGCACCTTCAAGATAAATGGACTTTCTAATATTTCACATTCCGCATAAAGCGTCAGATGGAATTACCGGCAGAATTATGCACGACGGATATTCTGCTGAATGGTGAATCTTCTGAACCGATTTCCGCATCGCGGTGTCGGTATCTACTTTCCGGCCGGTATTGGGATTGCGAGAGAAATGCGGAAAATTGCTGCCCGCTATTTGAATACGGACACGGTGCCCGCGCTTGAAGAGATAAGAGGTCACATCCACTTCAAAGCTAAGTTCGTAAACGGTTCCGGGCTTCATCAGTTTTGGTTTTTCATCTAGTCCGCCACGGAAACGCGCACGCAGAATGCCGTCGCAGACATTGAAAGGTCTGCCGTCGGGATATACATCCACAAGCTTGACTGCGAAATCCGCATCCGGGGTAGAGGCCGAAACAAAGAGCTTCACGGAAACAGGGCCTGTGACTTCCATCGGTTCGGTCAGCGGAGGCAGAGTATAGACCAGCACGTCCTTCCGTTTTTCGATCTCGGACTGGTTGCGCTGTCCGGAATTCCCCACCCCGCGTCCGCCACACGTGGGAACAGGATTCCCGGGATCGGACGTGAATGTGTCAGGTGCGCATTTTCCGAGTTCTACTTTATCTCGTCCCAACCAGCCGTCACCGTTGGAAGTATTGGCATGACCAGTACTGCCGAGATAAAATGGCGTCCAATGGGTACGCTTGAGCGGCCATTCGTTTTCGAATCGCCATTTGTTTTCACCCATCACAAAAATTTGCAGGGGCGAAGGGTTGCGGGCTGTCTTCGGGTCTTTATCAGTCAGGATCGAGGAGAGGAAATCGACTTCAGGCTCTTCCGTCACCATCGCCTCCGGGCCGTAATCCAAATCCCCTTCCTTCATGTTCACCCCGTGATTCCACGGCCCCACCTTCAAGCAGGTATATTTTTTGAGGGGGGATTTCGAAAAGCCGGGACTGCCTACGATTTCGTTGAACAGTGAAAAAACTTTTGCGCCGATATGATCGTACCAGCTGTTTTGGAGAAAGAAGCCGACCTGGGTTTCACCGAGACGTCCTTCAAATGTCTTTTTCTTCCAATAAGTATCCCGGTAATCATGAGAGACCGTCTCTTTCCATGACGGGCATGGAATGCCCGCAAATTCATCCAGTTTGGAAAGGGGGGTTTTCTTAATGATTTCATCCCAGTTCGGTGGCGGACTCTTGACGCTTCCTCTCTGCGTCATCCCTATATGCCACGACGCCATGAAAGCGAGCGCCTGCACGCCACCGGTATAATAAATTGAATAGATATCACTCTGGATTGCGGAAGGGGCGGCAACCTTCAGTGCAGGATGACCGCTTGCTGCGGCCGCCAGCTGAGTGAAGCCGACATACGAACCGCCGACCATGCCGATATTGCCGTTGCACCACTTCTGATCCGCAATCCAGTCAAGCAGATCATAGGCATCAGAAATCTCATTCACCCATGGAGTGAATTTGCCGCCGGACTTGAAGCGTCCACGGCAGTCTGCCCCAATAAATGCAAATCCGCGCTTGACCCAGATCAATCCTCCTGAATTGCGCACTCCAGTGGCATCATAAGGGGAAAATGACAAGATAACAGGGTACCGTCCTTCATCAGGTGGCAGATACACATCACAGGCAAGGTCAATCTTGTTCCTTGTCTTCACCTTGGCATTAATGAAGCTTCTTGCCTCGCATTCACAGTTTTGCATTTCTTTTCTCTCTTTTAGTTTCGTTTGCTGATGATGTTGACTACTACGCTAGTGAGTATTTCTTCTAATGTTATGATTTTTGTTTTTCAAATTGCTGGGAAGATAGCAAGAGACGGAAATTAAATCAAGCATGGGCAAACAAAAATACCGGTACCCCATCATAACCTTTTAACCTTCCAATTAAATACAATTCCTGCAGATATCAGACAAATCGCAATGCTTGTTTGACAAGAAGACAAATCATATTATTATTATAATGTCATTATGTATTTAGTCCATATTGAAACATGAATAATCCAGTAGTTAAAAATATAATAGATAGCCGTATATGAAGGAGAATTCTCATGGCGGAGAAGATTAAGATTGGTTTTGTCGGGGTCGGTCAGATCGCCCAGCACCACTTGCGCACATACAAACCCATGGCCGATGTCGAAGTCGTTGCCGCCGCAGATATCAACGCGGAGCTTCTGCAAAATGTCGCCACCGAATTCAACATCAAGGACACCTACAGCGATTTCCGGGAAATGCTGAAGCGGGACGACATCCAGGCGGTTGATGTCTGCCTGCACAACAACCTGCACATGCCGGTGACCGTGGCCGCATTGCAGGCCGGAAAACATGTGTATTGCGAGAAACCCATCGCCGGTTCCTATGTGGACGCCGTGGCCATGTTGAAGACCGCCAAGTCGGTTGGCAGGAAACTCGCCATCCAGCTCTCCACCCTCTTCAACAACGAAACCAAGGCTGCCCGCGTCCTCATAAGGGAAGGTCATCTCGGCAGCATCTACCACGCCCGTTCAACCGGATACCGGCGGCAGGGCCGCCCGTTTGTGGATGGCTACGGCACGCCCTCGTTCGTAAAAAAGGAAGTTGCCGCCGGCGGTGCGCTGTACGACATGGGCGTCTATCGCATCGCTCAGATCCTCCACCTGATGGACAACCCCGACGTACTACGGATCTCCGGCAAGACCTACCAGGAAACTCCTCTCGATGCCAAGCGCAGTCAGAGCAGCGGTTACAACGTGGAAGAACTGGGGCTCGGATTCATACGTCTGCAGGGAAACGTGACCTTGGACATCATCGAGTCCTGGGCCGTTTACATGGATGCGTTTGAAGGTTCAAGCATTTTCGGGAGCAAAGGCGGGATCCGCCTCAAACCGTTCGGGTTCTTCCACATGCTGGGCGAGATGCAGTTGGACAGCAAGATCGACCTTGACGCCGCCGCCTACCGCTGGGCCAACGTCCACCAAGTCGGCAATGTCTATGACGGGCCGCAACCGCACTGGATCGCCGCCCTCCAGGGCCGGGTTGAACTGCTCCCTACTGCGGAGATCGCGCTCAACACCATGCTCATTTCAGAAGGCATCTACCTTTCCGAGAAGCTCGGCCGTGAAGTCAGCGCTGCGGAGGTTCTCGAGAATTCGGTTTCAACTGCCGTCAAACTCTGAAGCGCCCCGGTGCATTCACGTCATACTCATAAATATGTTTTCCCGGCAAACGGGGAAATATTTCATCTGGAGTTTCATAAATGAGGAGTTCAAAGGGCACATACAAGCTTAAATTCGATCACGAAAAGAATTTCGAGGGAGTCTACAGGGAATGGGCGAAATCCCTGCACACAGGAAAATCCGAACTCCTGACCACGGCCGAAGCCAGCATGAAGGTCACTGACATCGCACGTGAAGCTACCAACGAGGCGATCAGGAATAGAAAATCCTGAAGATTGAATTCCATCCCTACTCATGGAAAATTTCTAGTCCGGAACAATAGCCCCATGTTTCTTCAGGAGCGCAAGAATATCTGAAAGAGGCAGTGGTTATGGAGGAATCCAATCAGTCTGTCCCCTAATTTCCCTCCTCCACATCCAAAATCTGAATCCTTGAAATATCCTTCCCTTATCGCCTTTTCATATAAAGATAAAGTTTGACCCGCTATAACGAAGTGGAAATAAATTCTACAATATAGCGTTCAGCCGCATTTCTTGTAAGATTTATGGTAGATGATGGTAAACGATAAAACGATAGTTTTTCTGTTGTTTTATTGCTTTTTTCTTGCAAGGTGCTTGACATAGCCACAGGTTGTATGTATAATATAGTCAAGCAACTTGCATGTTCCTACGTGTATAAAACTAGATGGACGATGAAATATCGTTTAACTGATGATGAAAATCTAAAAAAAGGAGTTGTCGTAATGAATAATAATAAAGCGGCTAAGAACTTGTCAGTTATACAGTTTTCACTCGTTGACCTTCTCACAGCGCCATGCATGAAT